>JAAYNB010000188.1 GCA_012521085.1 Clostridiales bacterium
GCATCTTTAACTGCTTCACTAGGCTCTTTATAATAGGTATCAATAATTCCCATGCCCTTAGCTTCTATCAAAGTTGCCATGGATATATCACAGCCAATAATCTGACCCATATATTTTGATTTTTTTAATGCTAGGGCAATGGAACCTCCTATTAATCCCATTCCTATTATAGTTATTTTTCCAAACTCCTCCATAGCATTTCTCTCCTTTATACTGTTTCCACTAAATTAATAAAATGACTATTTTAATTTAATATGGCATTTTTCTTAAAATATGATTAATTTATAATTATATTATATTTTAAGAAAATTAACAAAATTAAATTAACAAAAAAGTCATGGATTTAACTCCCATGACTTTTTATTTTAAAATTAAATTTAATTTCAAAATTTTTATTCATAAGCTTCCATATATATTTTTTTAAAATCCTCAAATGTAGCTTTTACAGGGTTGCCACTTGTGCACATATCTTGTGATGCGGCCTTGGCCATGTCATCTACATGTTTCATAAATTCATCTTTATCAATGCCAAATTCTTTTATGCTATTTGGTATATTAAATCTTTTATTCATTATTTTAATACCTTCACTAATACTCAATACACCTTCTAATAGGCTATCAGATGGTAGTCCTAGTAGTCTAGCAATATTTTGATATTTTTTAGCTACTTCTGGATTGGTTATTTCTCTTCCCTTTAGTCCAGCATTAAATCTAATTACATATGGTAAAAGCATGGCATTGCATCTACCATGGGGTAGTGGGAATGTTCCACCCAGTGCATGGGCTAAACTATGGTTAATTCCCAAGGATGCATTACAAAATGCTATACCTGCCATACAGGATGCATCATGCATTTTAGCCCTTGCTTCCATGTCATTGCCATCTTCATATGCTCTATTTAAATATCTAAATACAGTTTCTATGGCTCTTTCTGCATATATATCTGTAAAATAACTGGCTTCCTTTGAAACATATGCTTCCATTGCATGGGTCAACACATCCATACCTGTATCAGCAGTTACGGAAGGTGGCATGGTTCTAGTTAATTCATAGTCTAATATTGCCACATCTGGTAGCATGTAATCCTCCGCTAGGGGTATTTTAATATTTTCTTTTTTATCAGTAATTACTGCATAGGATGTAACCTCAGAACCTGTCCCACTGGTTGTAGGTATGGCTACGAACCAAGGTTTTTTTATCATATCTGGTTCTACTAGTTTTTCCTTTGTCTTAATACAAAAATACATAATAGCTTTGGCCGCATCAATTGGAGAACCGCCTCCTATGGCTATTAATGTGTCTGGCTTTTGTTCTATAATATGCTGTAAACCCACAAGTACAGTTTCACGTGATGGATCTGCTTCCACATCAGAAAATATTCTATAGGTAACACCTTTATCATCTAATATATTAGTAATTTTATCTATAAAACCTAAATCCACCATGAATTTATCAGTTACTATACAAGCTTTTTTACCTTTTAGGGTTCTTATATATTCTATGGCATTACTTCCATAATATATTTCCGGCTTTAGCCTAAACTTATTCACAGGTAGACACCATCCTTTCTTTTTTTATTAATATACTATCTACATATAATTTTTATATTTATAGAAACTAGATAGTAAATATACAAAAAATATACAAAATTTTATAGATAAATCTAATTAGTTAATATATTCTATATATTAACTAATTATCCTTCTATTATTTTACAATATAATCTAAATTTTTCAATACATATCCTTTTTCTTTTTAAGGAAATTTTTTAATTTATCTACAGAAGTATTTACTATTAATTCATCTGGAAAATCGGCCCCTTCAATAATTTCTAATGCATAGGTAAAATTACCTACATCATATGATATATGAGCATCTGTGCCCATGACTATACTTACCCCTTTTTTCTCACAAATTTTCAACATTTCATGACATATTTCCCTACTACCCTGTCTAAAACTATCTGGTTTTAAAGAACTATTATTTACTTCAATTAATGTATTATATTCCTTTGCTGCATCTACAAATTTTTCAATATCTATTGGATATGCAGGATTATCTGGATGACCTATAATATGTACATAGGGCAATTTCATTAGTTCTATAAAGGTATTGGTATTTTCCTCTACACTACCTGATGCAATGCATGGATGATGCATACTGACAATTACTAAATCCATTTCCTTTAAAACAGAAGGTCTTATATCTAATTTACCCTCATGATTCATTATATTTACTTCTGCTCCCATCAGTACTTCTATTCCATCAATTTTTCTTGGAATAACTCTAAAATTTCGAAAGTATATCTCATCAACACTTCCCGGCATTTTAGGTCCATGATCTGTTATGGCAATTAACTCTAAACCTTTCTTCTTTGCTGCAGCTACCATTTCCTCTAAACTGCTATAAGCATGTCCACTGGATATAGTGTGCATATGTGTGTCTAGTATAAACTTCATAAAAATATTTCTCCTTTCAACTTCTCATGTAAATATATATCTACCCAATACTGACAATATACATTCATCATATCAAATATTGTTTTTAAGACAAGTTTATTTTGAAAATATTTTGTTAATTTAATGTAATATTTATGTAAAAAATATATTAAAATACTTATATTAAATCTATATATGTACTTTGTATTGACTTTATGTGGGAAGATTTATAATATAAAAATATTGGAGGATTTATAATATAAAAAAGCATATTAAATATATGAGTCTCATAATTTATAATAGATATGGAGTGGTTAAGATGAAAATTGTAGTGCAAAAATTTGGTGGCACTTCACTTTCAACAGCTGAAAGAAGAAAAATGGTTGTAGATAAAATAACTGCTGCTAAAAACAGTGATTATAAAATTGTAGTCATAGTTTCTGCCATGGGCCGAAGTGGAGATCCTTATTCTACAGATACTCTTAAAAACTTAGTGGCAAATAATTCTCAAAACACTAGTCCAAAACATTTGGATCTTCTAATGTCCTGTGGAGAAATCATTTCTTCTGTAGTTTTGGCATCTGAATTAGAATCTAAGGGTTTTAAAGTTACTGCCCTAACTGGTTATCAAGCAGGTATTTTAACAGATAATACCTTTGGCAATGCAGATATTTTATCTATAGATACAACTAGGGTTTTAAACCACTTAAACCAAGATGAGATTGTAATTGTCTCTGGGTTTCAAGGAGCTACCAAGGATGGGGAAACCACCACATTAGGTCGTGGAGGTAGTGACACTAGTGCAGCAGCTTTAGGAATGGCATTAAATGCAGAATATGTTGAAATTTATACTGATGTGGATGGTATTATGACAGCGGATCCTAATATGGTACCTAAGGCTAAAATTATTGAAGAAATCAATTATGAAGAAGTTTTTCAAATGGCTGAAAAGGGAGCACAAATTATCCATCCCAGAGCTGTGGAAATTGCTCAAAATGCCAATATACCACTAAAAATTAAAAACACATTATCAAATCATCCAGGAACCAGTATATGTAATAGTAGTAAAATTAAAAGACATCTTGCCTATTCATCTAAAGACAGTGATCAACTCTTAACTGCCATTACACATAAGACCAATATTACACAAGTTACCATATCCATGGATATTGATCCTGATAAAGATAGTAAAATCCTATCAGCTCTAGCAGAAGCATCTATTAGTATTGATATGATTAACTTCTTTTTAGATAAAAAAATATTTACTATTTCTGATGAAAAAGTACCTGATTTAGAAAAAATACTAAAATCCTTTGAAGTTGAATATAGTCTATTAAGTAATTGTAGTAAAGTTACCATAATTGGTTCACGTATTACAGGTATACCTGGTGTAATGGCCACCATGGTAAATGGATTGGTTAAAGAAAATATTCAAATTTTACAGAGTTCTGACTCCCATGCCACCATATCCTGTCTTGTAAAAGGTGAGGATACAAAAAAAGCTGTCAATGCACTGCATCATGCCTTTGGGCTAGATAAATAATATTAAAAGGTCACATTATAAACATTGTTTTAAATGTGACCCTTTGTATATGTATGTATAGCTATAGATATGTTTCTCAGTGATATAAAATATATGTCTTGTTAATAATTTTATTTATCTTCTTTATCTGATTCTTCATCTGAAATTTCTAATCTCTCTAAAATTATTTTATATCCATCGGCTCCATAATGTAGACAGCGATTAACTCTACTAATGGTTGCTGTACTTGCTCCTGTACTTTCTTCAATGTAGTTATAGGTTTTACCCATTTTAAGTAATTTAGCTACTTCTAATCTCTGAGATATGGATTGTAGTTCTCTTACAGTACATATATCTTCAAAAAACCTATAACATTCCTCCATATTTTCTAGTTTTAATATTGCTTCAAATAAATTATCTATAAACTTATCTTTAATTTTTGGTTCATAGGACATAGCTTCACCTCTAAAAATTCATTTTCTATATATATTATTTCGACTCTTTATATATATATCCTTTTATTTGTATTTACAAACTTTTTTAGAAAGTTTTATTTTATTGTTGACATTTGTCTTAAAACCTACTATAATTCTATTAATAATAAAGTTAGAAAAATTATATAACTATAAACTCTTATCCAGAGAGGTGGAGGGACTGGCCCAATGAAACCCGGCAACCACGATTTTTCGCAGGTGCTAATTCCAGCAACATTTTATATGTTGAAAGATGAGAGAGGATTAATTCGTTTATTATACCTCTTTCTTCTAAAGAGGTATTTTGTTTTATAAAAAAATAAAGAGATGATTATAGACTCTTATCCAGAGAGGTGGAGGGACTGGCCCAATGAAACTCGGCAACCACGATTTTTCGCAGGTGCTAATTCCAGCAACATTTTATATGTTGAAAGATGAGAGAGGCAAGACTTTTTGTTAAACCTCTTACATTTTAAAAGAGGTTTTTATTATTATATTAGGAGTGGTGAAATGATACAAATTAAAAATCTTACAAAACTTTATGAATCTAAAGAGGGAAATGTTTTAGCCTTAAAAGATATTAACCTTGAAGTAAAAAAAGGTGATATATATGGAATAATGGGATTAAGTGGTGCTGGAAAATCCACATTAATACGATGTATTAATTTACTAGAAACCCCCACAGCTGGAGAAGTATGGGTAGATGGTGTGGAACTTACTGGTCTTTCCCATGATGAGTTAAGACAGACTAGAAAAAACATGGGAATGATTTTTCAAAATTATAATCTGCTCACCAGTAGAACTGTGGAAAGAAATGTAGGTTATCCATTAGAACTACATGGTCTTAGTAAAACTGAAATTAAAGATCGTGTGGAACATCTACTAGAATTAGTAGGACTTGAGGATAAGAAAAAAAACTATCCTGCTCAGCTAAGTGGTGGTCAAAGACAGAGAGTGGCCATTGCTAGGGCTCTAGCCACTAATCCTAAAATATTATTAAGTGATGAAGCTACTTCTGCTCTAGACCCTATTACCAGTCGTAGTATATTGAATTTATTAAAAGAAATAAATGAAAGACTTGATATAACCATAGTTTTAATTACTCATGAAATGGAAGTTATAGAACAAATTTGTAATAAGGTTGCTGTTATAAAAGAGGGAGAAATCGTTGAAAGGGGTAATGTGAATGAAGTATTTACATCACCACAACATTCATATACCAAGCTATTATTAGGTCATAAATCTCATGAACAAAAGCAACCTATTCCACTAAATTTGTTTAGAAATGTAAAGGCAGGTGTGTAATTCAATGAGTAGAGTACTATCCATGATATTACCATCTATACAAGAAACTGTGTATATGGTATCTGTTTCTACTTTTTTAGCAGTTTTAATAGGTACCCCCTTGGGTATAGTATTAGTCATTACGCAGAAAGATCATATTATGGAAAATAGAATTATCAATAATATTTTTTCCTATATTGTAAATATAGGCAGATCCTTTCCATTCTTGATATTAATGGTTTCGATTATTCCTATAACACGTAAATTAATAGGTACATCCATTGGAACAACTGCTGCCATAGTTCCACTGACCATTGCCACTATACCTTTCTTTGCTAGAATTATTGAAAATGCTTTATTAGAGGTAGATA
>JAAYNB010000189.1 GCA_012521085.1 Clostridiales bacterium
AAATAGAGATTTTATATATGAGATACTAGCCTTTGTAGAAAATATGGATTTAGGTATAGACTTAGGTATGGTTCAGGAAGGAAATACATATACTTTAGAATTAGATTCTGATCAAATGATTGATTTATTAGATGCATATATGAGATATATTATTACTAATATAGATAATCTACTTTAATACGGTTGTTCCTCGGTGCATAAACCAATCGATATATTATTACTAATATAGATAATCTACCTGAGGAATTTATGCAACCCGGTATGGAAATTTCTGCAGAGGAAAAAGCTGAAGTTCTTAGAGAATATAATGAAAATGTAGGTCCTTATAAAGAAATGGCAAAAGTGTTTTTAAAAGGCAGCTATTATAAATCCAAAACAACTATAGAGGAAGATAGATATGGCTCTGATATGGAGACATTTATTAAAGCACCTATGGCTGAAGTAAAAATCACTTCTGTAGCAAATTCTAAAAAAGTAGATTCACCAAAAATTCAATTCCCTACATCTGTAAAAGTAGTAACTGAAAAAGATTTACAAGAATTTATGTTAAAGGGAATGGCATTTGATGGGGATGCTGGAAATATAGAAGTTGTAGATGGTGAATTAAAGGCTATTATAGAAATGGATGGTAGTTATATTAAAATTAATGGGTTTGATTTTGATGCAGAATTAGGTAGTTTAGATCTAGAACTTAAAGATGGAAGATCCTATGTATCTGTAGATGAAATAAACAATCTATTAGGAATTGAATTAGATGAAGAAGGCCAAATAGGAATTAAAGACTTAGAAAATTATGGATATAAGGTTATATGGGATGGACAATTTAAAACTATTAGTATTTATATGTAATAAACATATAATAGATATATAATTGACAAAATAAATATACAGTAATATACAGTAATATACAATAATATACAATAATATTTTTAAATTTTAAATTCCAAATTTAAAAGGGGTTCCTTCAATTATTTCTTTTGAGGGACCCCTTTCATTGATAATAGAATCGAAGATAGCTATACCAATCATTGGATGTTTCTGGTGGATTTACTTCCTTCATGCTTGATATACCAACGCCTTTCTCAATTCATTGCTACCTTTATTACTCTAATTTGAAACCTTTTTTTAATCCTAAATCCTAACTAACTACTTTTTACTGACCTTTCACTAAATACTAACTAACTTTTTCTTACTACTTAGTTTTAGGAGTAATCTTCATTACTTTTTACCAACTTTTTTTCTGTGGTAGCAAACTCTATTTAATTTTTTTACTGCTTTTAAAGATTTTAAATCTAAATTTCAACTACTTACTACTGTCTCATTTTTTACTACTTACTTTCTTACTTTAACTACTTACTCTTTACTACTTTGTTACCTTTTTAAATCTTTACTTCTTATTTCTTTACTGCTTACTTCCTACTACTTACTTCCTACTACTTACTTCCTACTACTTACTTCTTTACTACTTACTACTTACTTCTTTACTGCTTATTTCTTTACTTCTTATTTCTTTACTGCTTACTTCTTACTACTTACTTCCTGCTATAACCACTTAGCTTTATCAATATCTTAGCCAGTTTGTCTTAGCTTTTTAAATCCTAACTCTTACTTACCTATCCATCTAACATATTTTAAAGGAGACCTTTAAAATGGTTAAATGTGATTCGGGTTTTGATTGGTAGGGAGCTACCGGATTCTATTATATTATATATATACGCAGTAAAAACTATTTTAAACACAAAATATTAAAAAAATTCAAAAAACAACAAAATTTTTATATTTACTATTATGGATAGGAGTTTATTGATATAATAGAATCAATATATGTATAGAAAAGAAGAAATCTTTTATTATCCCTATATTTAGCTTTAATATTTTTAAAATAGAATTAGCATAGTAGAATATTAATAAAAATATGGGGTAATAAATTGCATATGACTTAAATAGAGTAAAATATATAAATGTAGAAAGGAATTTGATTATGGCAGAAGTAAAACGTACTAGTATTGGAGGGCAGGCCTTAATCGAGGGAGTCATGATGAGAGGACCAAAGGATGTGGCCATTGTAGTTAGACGCCCGGATAATGGTTTGGAAGTAAAGAAGGAAAAAGTAGAAGGTATTGTATCAAAATATAAATTGAATAAAATACCCTTTTTAAGAGGAAGTATAGCTTTAATAGACTCCATGTTATTGGGAGTAAGGGCCTTGACTTATTCAGCAGAAATTGCTGAGGAAGCTTGGGAAGATGAAGAAGAAGAGGACAAATTTGGCGAATTTATGGAAAAGATATTTAAGGATAAAGCCAATGATGTATTTTTATATTTTTCAGTTGCCATGGCCTTAGCAGTATCTATTTTAGTATTCTTTATATTTCCCACCTTTGTAGTCAACTGGTTAAAGAGATTTACTGATAAAAATATCATATTAAATTTAACAGAAGGTATTTTGAGAATGATTATGTTCTTTGGATATATTGTGGCAATTTCTAAATTAGATGATATTAAGAGGGTTTTCCAATATCATGGGGCAGAACACAAGAGTATATATTGTTATGAACATGGGGAAGAATTAACTGTAGAGAATGCTAGAAAATACACTACTCTACATCCTAGGTGCGGAACTAGCTTTTTATTTATAGTTATGTTTGTAAGTATTATTATGTTTTCTCTGGTAGGTTGGCCAAATCCTTGGATGAGAGTAGTCTTAAGATTAGCCCTATTACCAGTGGTGGCAGGGATTTCCTATGAAATTATTAAATTAGCAGGGCGAAGTAACTCCCCAATAATGAGAGCCATTAGTTATCCAGGTCTTATGTTACAAAATCTTACAACATTAGAGCCAGATGATGATCAGTTAGAAGTAGCTTTGGAAGCATTGAAAATTGTATTGGAAGAAAATGATGAAGATGATATCTGGTAGCAATGGATTATATTCTTATAAAAAGGAGAGATAAGAATGGAAACCGTTGAAAGTGTTTTAAAAAAGGCTGTAAAAAAGCTAGAGGAAGCTGGTATAGACACTCCTCAATTAGACGCAGAAGTAATTTTGTGTACCCTATTAGATGTGCAGAGGATAAAACTACATATTTATCCAGAGGCGGAAATTTCCCGGGAAATTTGTCAAATGTTTTGGGACAATGTAGAAAAAAGATTGCAAAATATGCCAGTACAATATATTATTCGCCATCAGGAATTTATGGGTCTGGATTTTTGGGTTGAAGAAGGCATATTAATTCCCAGGCCAGATACAGAAATTCTAGTGGGAAAAGTTTTGGATATTTATAAAGAGTATTATCCAGGTGGTCATATTAGAATAATGGATATGGGTGTAGGCAGTGGTGCCATATCTGTCAGCTTGGCCCATTTTATTAAAAGGGCGGAAATATATGCAGTGGATATTTCATCTAAGGCATTGGAAGTTACATCTAAAAATGCTAAGACTCACAAGGTATTTGATAGGATAAATTTACTTCAGGGGGATTTATTCGACAGCGTTAAAAATGAGGGATTAGAAAACACTTTTCATATTATAGTTTCCAACCCTCCATATATTCCAAGAGATGTCATTGAAACATTAGATAAGGAAATAAGGAATTATGAACCTGCTGAAGCATTAGATGGTGGGGAAGATGGTCTGGACTTTTATAGAAAGATTATAAAAGAGGCTCCATTATATTTAAAGGATAAGGCTTGGCTATTATTTGAGATAGGTTTTGATCAGGCACTGGATATTAGTAATATGATGAGAGATGAAGGATTTATAAATGTGGAGATAATCAAGGACCTATCTGGGCATGATAGGGTAGTATTAGCTCAATGGGTAAAAAATCCCTAGTACTTTGTACTAGGGTTTGATATAATATAATGTTGGAAGTAATGGTAGTATTTCGTGATGATTTCATAAATGCTATATACTAATATATGAGGTGAGATAATGTTAGAAAAACTACAGTTTTTACAGGATAAATATGAAGATTTAACTGTAAAAGTCAGTGATCCTGATGTAATAAATGATCAAAATCTATGGCAGACTTTGGTTAAAGAACATGCTGAGTTACAACCTATAGTTGAAAAATATAAGGAATATAAAAGTGCTAAAGAGGCCTATGAAGAAACAAAAGAGATTCTACATGATAAATCTACTGATGATGAGTTAAAAGAAATGGCTAAAATGGAAATGGAAGAATTAGAGGAACAAATAGAAACCATTGAAGAGGAATTAAAAATATTATTATTACCTAAGGATCCAAATGATGACAAAAACGTATTTGTAGAAATTCGTGCAGGTACAGGTGGAGATGAAGCCGCATTATTTGCAGCTGATTTATTTAGAATGTATGCAAGGTATGCAGAAAGACAGGGTTGGAAAGTAGAAATGATGAGTTCCAATGATATTGGTGTAGGCGGATACAAAGAGGTCATATTTATGATTTCTGGTAGGGGAGCTTATTCTAAACTGAAATATGAAAGTGGTGTCCACAGAGTACAGAGAATTCCAACAACTGAGTCAAGTGGTCGAATCCATACTTCTGCAGCTACTGTGGCTGTACTTCCTGAAGTAGATGATGTGGAATTGGAAATAAATGAAAATGATTTGAGAATAGATGTATTTAGAGCCAGTGGTGCTGGAGGACAGCATGTTAACATGACAGACTCTGCTGTTAGGATTACACATATACCTACTGGAATAGTGGCTTCATGTCAGGATGAGAAATCACAACATAAAAATAAGGAAAAGGCTTTGAAAATTTTAAAAGCTAGGATTTTAGATCAGGCCATTCAAGAACAAAATGCAGAAATAGCTGAGGAAAGAAAAAGTCAAGTAGGTTCCGGAGATAGAAGTGAGAGAATAAGAACCTATAATTTTCCACAGGGTCGTATAACTGATCATAGAATTAATATGACCATTCACAAACTAGATAGCTTTTTGGATGGAGATATTGATGAGATGATTGATGCCTTGATAACTTCAGATCAAGCAGAAAAGATGCGGGCTGTAGAGTCCTAAGCCAGGATATAAAACTGATGATACTACCGTGTCATCAGTTTTTTAATTTTAAATGCCATATTCTCTCTATTATATGAATAGATTATAGATAGCATATAATATTAATAGGGGGAAAATAAATGGGAAATTTAATGAGTACTACTTTAATTGGACTGTCAGCAGGGGTAATAGGTACTGGATTAGGTGGTGTATTGGCCTTTTTCATCACTAATCCAAGCAAGAGATTTTTAAGTGGAATTACTGGTTTAGCTGCTGGTATAATGACGGCTATTGTAACCTTTGAGCTAATCCCTGAGGCCTTTATGATAGGTGATACTTTTATGGTGGCCATGGGTATAGCTCTAGGTACTTTGTTACTTTCCTATTTAGATGAGTTTATTTCTAAGGCTAGTTGGGGAAGAATGAAAAGAGGAGAGGGATATATAAAAACAGCCGTATTAATAGGTATGGGTGTAGCTCTACATAATTTTCCTGAGGGTTTGGCCATTGGATCTGGTTTTGCTGCCTATCCTAAATTAGGTATTAGTTTAGCCATTGTAATAGCATTACATAATATGCCTGAAGGTGTGGCCATGATAACTCCTTTGAAAATGGATGGATATTCTAGTTTCCATGCTTTTCTTTGGACTTTATTAGCAGGAGTACCCATGGGATTAGGAGCTTTTATGGGTGTATTAATTGGTGAATATGCTTATACTTTAATAGGTATCTCTTTAGCCTTTGCAGGAGGAACCATGTTATATATTAGTTTTGGAGAGCTGATCCCAAAGGCAAAGGAATTATATCCAGGAAAAACTTCCACATTTTTTGCTATTATGGGTTTTATACTGGGAATGTGGGTTTGTAAAAGATTTTAATATTTTTCTATTAATATAGGGGTTTTTGGTATAGAATAAGGGAAAATACTACTATTATATTGAATTAAAAGGTGATAACTATGATTCAAGTAATTTCTTGGACAATTAAATATTTGTTTATAGGTCTTATATATTATTTTATTTATCATATTATTAAACTAATTTATTTAGATATAAAACATATTAATAACAGGGAAAATCTGGATTTCAATAAACCCTATCTAAAATTAATCAATAGAAAGGAAAGTTTGGATTATGATGTAAAAGAATTCTATGATTTAAAGGATGTTACTGTCATAGGTAGAAAGAGGGGTTGTGATATTCAGATATTGGACAGGTTTTTATCCTCTCAACATGCAAAGATAACCATGGATGAAGGAGAATATTTTTTGGAAGATTTGGAAAGTGCCAATGGTACATATTTAAATGGAAATAAAATTGAAGATGTGGTGAAATTAAAAACTGGTGATAGAATTGGTTTTGGACAGACGGAATTCTTGTTTGTAAAAGAGGTGGATTAGATGAGACCTATTAGTATTTTGATGATTATAAATACAATGCTTTTTGGTTTATTATATTTTTTAGTAAGGCCATTAGATACCTTTATCTTAATAGCAGGTGGAATACTCACCCTTATGATTTTATTTTCCTATATTCTCATTATAAAAGCTAAAATGGGTGATGAATATTTATTTTTAATTATTTCCATGCTATCTAGTTTGGGAATTATAATGATTTACAGGCTAGATCCAGAATATGGTTTTAGACAAATTATATGGTATGGAATAGGTGTAGTATTTTACTTTCTAAGTTATATCATATATAGATTTATAGGTAATTGGGATAGATATATTTATCTATATATTGGCTTTGGAATAGTATTGTTTTTATTAACCCTATTGGCTGGTGTAACTACTAAAGGCTCTAGAAACTGGTTGAGTATTGGTGGTTTTATCTTTCAACCCGCTGAAATTATTAAACTGAGTTATGTATTTTTCTTAGCCTCATATTTTACATATCCTGAAAAACTTAAAAATGAATACTATTTTTTAGCTATTGTATATTCACATATAGGTTTTTTAATTTTACAAAGAGATATGGGTATGGCCATGCTTTTTTATGCCATATTTATCAGTGTTTTCTATGTATTTTGTAAGGATAAAAAGATATTTTTATATAATCTAGGTGCTGCCCTATTAATATTGGTATTTGGATACTATACCATGACACATGTACAGGTTCGTTTTGAAGCATGGCTCAATCCATGGAAGGATATTTCCGGTAGAGGTTATCAGATAACCCAATCTCTATTTGCCATAGCCACAGGTGGTTTTTTTGGTACGGGCCTGGGATTAGGTAACCCTGATTATATTCCTGAAGTACACACAGATTTTATATTTTCTGCCATAAGTGAAGAATTTGGCACCTTTGGTGGAATAGCTGTGGTTTTATTGTACTTTATTTTGATTTATAGAAGTTTTAAAATTACGCTGACCATTAGAAATACCTTTAGGAAGGTACTGGCATTGGGAATAACATTGACCTATAGTTATCAGACCTTTGTCATTATTGGTGGAGTAATTAAATTAATCCCCTTGACAGGGAT
>JAAYNB010000190.1 GCA_012521085.1 Clostridiales bacterium
AATTTGTGATATATCAACTAAACTCTCTTTAAATGAATTAGGCAATTCATCATATTGTACTAATTTATTTAAATAATTATATACTAAATTAATTCTATCCTTATTATCCATCATGGGATTCTTATCTAAATATATATCTAATGGGGTAGGATTATCATTAAATTTGGTAACAAAGATAATATTACCGTGACTTTTCTCTAAATATACTAAATTGTCAAAAGTGTTTTCTAATAAATCCAGTGTAATGTTATCTATTAATCTTCGATGAGATAGTATATTAATTAATACAGGTTTATTATCCTCCAATGTGGAAGCTATAAAAACTTTCTGAAAATCTGTATTCTTGTAAGTTTCGATTATATTAAATTTTTCTCTGTATTTTCCATGCATATTTATCCCTCTTTATTATGGATTGTTTAAGAAGATTATTAATAAATATGATTTATATTTTGATGTTCAAAATTGTTATAATTATACCATATTTTACTCATCTAGTAAATACAAGGGATACAAGCTATGCACAAAATAATAAATAAAAAATATAATATATATTAGCTAATATTAAAGTAAATGTTAGTTTTACACATTTGACACTAATGGTATAATTAAGTAATAGCAAGTTTAGGTATTTAGTATGATTTTTATAAATAAAAAAATTCATTAATTGGAATTACTTAACTAGTAATATAAAATGAATATAAAGGGTATAAATATTATATTTATTTATTATAAATTAATGAATTTTTATGAAATGGGTGACGCTATGGTGTACAAGATTAAGAGTATCAAAAACAATCTTTTCATAATGATTATTATAATAACCATTGTCATAACATTAGCTCATAGTATTTCCTATAGTTTTTTTGCAAGTAATATAATATTAGATATAGTAGATAGAAATAATACTAAACAGGTAGAGGTATATGGAGTTTTAATAGATAATTGGCTTCAGGAAAGATTAAAAGAAATTGAAACCTATGCAAATAATCCAATTGTAAAAAATATGGATTGGGAAGAAATTGAACCTTATTTAAGGAATGAAATGAAGAGAAAAAATGATATATATATAAATTTATTTGTGGCTAAACCTGATGGCAGTTATAATACTAATTTAGTAAGAAATGCAGGAAATATAGCCCAAAGAGAATATTTTCATAAAGTCATGATGGGAGAAAAAACCATATCATCACGATTAATATCAATATCAACTGGCCAGGAAATAATAGTTGCTACAGCACCTATTTTAAATAATGAAAATGAAATAATTGGACTCATGGGTGGGGCCATGGGGCTTATAAAATTAAAGAAAATTGTTGATTTATTTAATATTAATGAAATAAATATTAATTCATATATTATAGATGACAAAGGAGATATTATATTATCTCCAACAGAAGATTTAATTACCAGAAAAAGCTCTGTAATAAAATCAAATATTATTCAGAAAGAAATTTTTGATAGCAAAGAAGAAGTATTAAATAATCCTAAGGGTAAGTTTAGTTATGAACTAGAAGATTCAGAATATACTGTATATTATTATCAAATACCTAGTACTGATGGTTGGCGAATTTTATTGAGAGTACCTACACAGGACATGATAAAACCCATAAGGGATTTATATTTATTATTTATAATAATATTTTTAATAATAACCTTTGGAAGTCTCATTATAATTAGATATTTTACAAATAAAAATGTTAAACCAATTATTGAATTAAAAGAGGTATTTGATGAAGGTGCAAAGGGGAATTTAAATGTTCGTGCCAATGTGAATTATCCCAATGAACTAGGTGAGGCAGGTAGAAGTTTCAATATAATGATGAACAAAATCAGTAGTCTGACCTATTATGACCCTATAACTAATTTACCTAATAGAGATAATTTCTTAAAAAATTTGAAGCAAGAAATAATTATTTCCAAATCAAATAAAAACAAATTAGGCCTTATTTTAATATTACCCATAAATTTAAATAGAATAAATGATATATACGGATTTGAATTGGTAAATAAAATATTAAAAGAAATGGCCCATCGTATAAATAAAGTCAGAGGAATTATGACCAGTTTAGCACATATATCATGGGATGAATTTGTGATCTTGTCTTCAGGGATAAAGTCAGAAGGTGAAGTTATAAAAATAACAAGAAATATATTAGAAGAGCTACAAAAAGATTTTGAAATAGACGGTGAAAAATTATCTGTAAATTATAATGCAGGTATTGCATTTTATCCCACAGATGGAGAAGATGCAGAAAAATTATTGAATAATGCTAGGATTGCAAGGCTTAGAGCTAAAATAGAAGGTTATAATAATTACAAAATTTATAATATAGATATGAATCAAAAAC
>JAAYNB010000191.1 GCA_012521085.1 Clostridiales bacterium
ATGGCAAAAAAACCAGATATCATATTATTAGCAGGTGGTACAGATGGTGGAAATAAAGATTGTATAATACACAATGCTAAGATGATAGCTGAATATATAAAAGATATTCCAATAGTTGTAGCTGGAAACCAAAAAGCTAATGATGAGATTGAAGATATATTCATAGCAGAAGAAATAGATTATGTCATAACAGAAAATGTCATGCCTAAATTAAATGTCTTGAATGTTGATCCTGCAAGGGAAGCCATAAGAAATGTCTTTATGAATAGAATTGTGGAAGCAAAAGGCATGAAAAAAGCAGAATCTTATATAAATGGTATACTAATGCCAACTCCTGCAGCGGTATTGACAGCAGCAAAAATTTTGGCTGATGGTACAGATGAGGAAGAAGGCATAGGAGATTTAATTGTGGTGGATATAGGTGGAGCTACAACAGATATTCACTCTATTGCAGATGGTGAACCAAAGACACCTGGAGTGATGAGAATTGGCTTGGAAGAACCATATGCTAAGAGAACTGTAGAAGGAGATTTAGGTATGCGTGTAAGTGCAGATTCTCTTGGACAGGTAGTATCCACTAGAAACTTTAAAAAATATGCACCTGATTTAAAATATGATATCAGGGAAAGATGTAATTATCTATCTCAACATGTAAATGAAATTCCACAGACACCAGAGGAAATTGCCTTTGATGAAGCCATGAGTATGGCAGCTACAGAAATAGCCATGGAAAGACATGTGGGTGTAATTGAAGAAGTTTATTCACCAATGGGTAAGATGTTTTCACTGACAGGCAAGGATTTAACAGAGACAAAATATGTAATAGGTACTGGAGGAGTCTTAATACATAGTGAAAATCCGGGCAAAATATTAAGTGCTGGATTATACAATGAAGAAAATCCTATGTATTTAAAACCAAAGGGACCAAAACTATTAATAGACAGATCATATATATTGTCAGCCATGGGTATTATGGCAACCAAATATCCTAACGAAGCAATTAGAATATTAAAAAAATACCTTGTAGAGGTTTAATGGGAGGAAAAACAATGGAACTTAAAAATAAAAGATGGACTGAAGAAGAATTTATGAAACAAAGAGAAGAGGTTTTAACTCAGTGGCCAACTGGTAAAGATGTAGATTTACAAGAAGCTGCAGATTACTTAAAAAGTATTCCTGAGCATAAAAACTTTGCTAAAAAATTAAGAAAAGCAAAAGAAGAAGGAGTTACATTAGCTCAACCTAGAGCAGGTGTTGCTTTAGTAGATAAACATATTGAATTATTACAATATCTTCAAAATGAAGGTGAAGCAGATTTACTACCAAGTACAATTGACAGTTATACAAGACAAAATAGATATGAAGAATGTGAAGTAGGTATTGAAGAAAGTATTAAAGAAGGACGTTCAATGTTAAATGGTTTTCCAGCAGTAAACCATGGTGTGGAAAACTGTAGAAAAGTAGTAGAATCTGTAAATCTTCCAGTACAAGCAAGACATGGTACACCAGATTCCAGATTACTTGCTGAGATTATCCATGCTGGTGGTTGGACATCAAATGAGGGTGGTGGAATTTCATATAATATTCCATATGCAAAAAGTGTTTCTCTAGAAAAAACTCTTTTAGATTGGCAATACTGTGATAGACTTGCTGGTATGTATGAAGAAATGGGAATTGAAATCAACAGAGAACCTTTTGGTCCATTGACAGGAACTCTTGTACCACCAAGTATGTCAAACGTAGTAGCTATTATAGAAGGATTACTTGCAGCTGAGCAAGGAGTAAAAAGTATAACATTAGGTTATGGACAATGTGGTAACTTAATCCAAGACGTTGCAGCTATTAGATCCTTAGTAGATCAAGCAAATGAATATTTCAAAACATATGGATACAATGATATAGATCTTACAACAGTATTCCATCAATGGATGGGTGGATTCCCAGCAGATGAATCCAAAGCTTTTGGAGTAATTTCATGGGGAGCAGCTACAGCAGCTTTAGCAGGTGCTACAAAAGTTATAGTTAAAACACCTCATGAGGCAATTGGTATCCCAACAATGGAGGCTAATGCTCAAGGTATCAAAGCTACAAAACAAGTTCTAAATCTATTAAAAGGTCAAAGTCTAACTATGTCAAAAGAATTAGAAGCTGAAATGGAATTAATTAAAGCAGAGACAAAATGTATCTTAGATAAAGTATTTGAATTAGGTAAAGGTGATTTAGCAGTAGGTACAGTTAAAGCATTTGAAGTAGGAGTATTAGATATACCATTTGCTCCAAGCCAATATAATGCAGGTAAAATTTTACCAGCAAGAGACAACAATGGTGCTGTTAGATATCTAGAATTTGGTAATATTCCATTTACTAAAGATATTAAAGACTTCAATCAAGGTTTATTAGAAGAAAGAGCTAAAACAGAAGGTAGAAAAGTTGGTTTCCAAATGGTTGTAGATGATATTTATGCAGTAGGTAAAGGAACATTAGTAGGTAGACCAGAAAAATAATAAATTATAAATAATAAAATTTAGGAGGACTATAAAAATGAAAATTGTTGATATTGTATGCTCAGCAGGTAGAACTGGATTTTATTTTGATGACCAAATGGCTATTAGACAAGGTGCAAAACAAGATGGATTCACATATGTAGGAGAGCCTGTTACAGATGGATTTACAAGTGTAAGACAGGCAGGAGAATCTATATCAGTAATGTTCATCTTAGAAGATGGTCAAGTAGCTTATGGAGATTGTGCAGCTGTACAATACTCAGGAGCTGGTGGAAGAGATCCATTATTCTTAGCAGAAGACTTTATTCCAGTTATAGAAAAACATATTGCTCCAAAACTTATTGGGAGAGAAATAACTAGTTTTAAAGAAATGGCAGAAGAAATAGATAATATGGAAGTAGAAGGTAAAAAACTTCATACAGCTATAAGATATGGTTTAACACAAGGTATTTTAGATGCTGTTTCTAAAGTTAAAAAAGTTACTATGGCTGAAGTAGTTCAAGAAGAATACAATATTGATATAGAATTACAAAGAATTCCTATATTTACACAATCTGGTGATGATAGATATAATAATACAGATAAAATGATTATTAAAGGTGCAGATGTTTTACCACATGCTTTAATCAACCATGTAGAAGATAAATTAGGAAAAAATGGTGAAAAATTATTAGACTATGTTAAATGGTTAAACAAGAGAATTCAAGAGTTAAGAGAAGATGAAAACAAAGAATTCATCCTTCACATAGACGTTTATGGTACAATTGGTATTGCTTTCGAAAATGATATAGACAAAATGGTAGATTATTTAGCAGAATTAGAAAAAGCTGCTGCTCCATTTAAACTAAGAATTGAAGGACCAATGGATATGGGTAGTAGAGAAGGACAAGTAAAAGCATTAAAAGAATTAATGGCAACATTAAAAGAGAGAAATGTTAATGTAGAAATAGTAGCAGACGAATGGTGTAATACACTTGAAGATATTAAATTATTTGTAGATGAAGGTGCTGCTCACATGATTCAAGTAAAAACTCCTGACTTAGGTGGAGTGAACAACACTGTAGAAGCTATCCTATATTGTAAAGATAGAGGAGTAGGAGCTTATAGTGGTGGTACTTGTAATGAAACTGACAGATCTAGCCAAGTGTGCGTAAATATTGCAATGGCTTGTGGAGCAGATCAATGTCTAGCTAAACCAGGAATGGGTGTAGATGAAGGATTTATGATTGTATTTAATGAAATGAACAGAGTATTAGCATTAGCTAATAGAAAAAAATAAATTAAAGTTTTTCACTACAATATAAGATACCCCCTTTTAGTTTTAAAAGGGGGATCTTAATAATACTGTTATGATAAATTTGTATAGAGTTGTTTAATAAATAAATAGGAGTGCTGTATAATGAGAGAGATACATGTTTCCAAGATTACAGAAACAATTAAAAGACTTTGTATAGAAGCAAATTACTATTTAACTGATGATATGAGAAAAAGATTTTTAGAAGCAAAAGAAAAAGAAGAAACTCCTGTTGCACAAAACATTATGGACATTTTAATTGAAAATGCAGATATAGCACGAGATGAAAATATGCCCATGTGTCAAGATACAGGATTAACAGTAGTAGTAGTAGAGATGGGTCAAGATGTTCATATTGTTGGTGGAAGTCTAGAAGATGCCATTAATGAAGGTGTAAGACAAGGATATGAAGAAGGATATTTAAGAAAATCTGTTGTAAAAGATCCTTTAGACAGAGTAAATACTGGTGATAATACACCAGCTATCGTTCATTATGAAATTGTACCAGGAGATACTTTCAAAGTAACTGTTGCTCCAAAGGGATTTGGAAGCGAAAATATGAGTCAATTAAAAATGTTAAGACCAGCTGATGGTAAAGAAGGTATTAAAGATTTTGTGCTAAAAGTAGTAAAAGAAGCAGGTCCTAATCCATGCCC
>JAAYNB010000192.1 GCA_012521085.1 Clostridiales bacterium
AATATCGGAAGATTATGGATTGATAGATAAATAGGACCAATCCCCTGTATTCGTATAAAACGATTACAGGGGATTTTTACTGCCTAAGTTCAATGATCATAAATGAATTATTTTAAGTCTTTATTCGGTATTATGTATGATCTTTTGTTTATACAATGGATATAAGCCCAATTTATATGAAAGGTGGTGGTTGATTTTAACCATATTATTGAGTACTTTTCATGCCTGATGGATGTTTTCTCAAGAGGAGGCATGATATACATTAGATATGTTTTACAAAAATTAGATTTGATAGGTTTTGAAGGATTGTCACAGAACACTACTTTTTTATTTGTATATTGAAGATAATAATATAAACTAAATAAAAGTTTAAATTTTATATTGACATTGACGTTGGGTAAACCTGTATAGTTATAAATAGGAGGTGGGAAAATGGAGTATAGGGTAAAAGAACTGGCAGATATGGCAGGGGTAAGTACACGTACCCTTAGATATTATGATGAAATTGGAATTCTTAAGCCTGTAAGAAAGAACCCATCAGGATATAGGATATATGGGCCAGAAGAAGTAGATAGATTACAGCAGATACTTTTTTATAGAGAATTAGGTGTAGATTTAAAAAGAATAAAGGATATATTATGTTCACCTGATTTTGATGAGATTAAAGTATTGAAAGAGCATCTTGAAAAATTACTTGAAATGAGGGAAAATTTAGATCTTCTCATAAAAAATGTTAATAAGACAATTTTATCAAAGGAGAGGAAGATTAAGATGAATGATAGCGAAAAATTTGAAGGTTTTAAGAAAAAGTTAATTGAAGATAATGAAAAGAAATATGGTAAAGAGATTCGGGAAAAATATGGAGAGGAAACTGTTAATAAATCCAATAGTAAGTTATTAAACATGACTCAAGAAGAATATGATGAGGTTAAGAATTTAGAAAAAGAGCTATTCACTACTCTTAAAGAAGCTTTTAAAATTGGAGATCCTGCAGGAGAATTAGCTCAAAAAACTGCAGATTTACACAGGAAATGGCTGACTTTTTATTGGAAGAATTATAGTAAAGAAGCCCATGCTGGACTTGCTCAGATGTATGTGGATGATGAAAGATTTGCAGCATATTATGATAGGGTTGAGCCTGGTGCCACAGAATTTCTTAGAGATGCAATATTAATATATACAAAAGAATAATCTTAAAATAATTATGACTTGAAATAAAATTTCCGTATAATTGATTTATTATAACATTAAAAGGGAATAAATAATAAAAAGGAGTGAATTATATAAAAAGGAGAATAAATATAATGAAAAAAATTTTGATTATTAGTCTAATTATTTTATCTATGATGATATCTGTAGCATGCACCAACTCAGGAAATGGTACTAATGAGCAACCACCTGAAAATGTGATAGAAAACCAATTAGACACAAAAGAAAACCAAGATAAAAAAGATCTGGAAAAACCTAGACATAATAGTAATAAAATATTTGTTTATAATTCAGAAGAAGTAAAAGAATTAAATCTAGATATTGAACTTTTGTCTGGAAAAGAATTAGAGTATGACTTAGATGGAGGTAGGGATGAAAGAGAGATAGAGGAATTCCTATCTGTTGTGGAAATAAACTTAGATAAACCAATAGATAAAATGATAGATGAGATTTTAAATCATCTAGAAATTAATCGTCAAGACTTAAAGGAAATAGATTTTGAGCTTGAAATGTATTCAAAAGAGAAAATTGGATTTAAATATCATGTTGGAAGAGACAATGGGGAAAAGACAATTGATGATTTTGACATGGATATAAAATTTGGATCAGGAGCAAAATGGGAATATGAATATGAGCTGAGGGATAGTGAATTTAAAATAGAATATAGTGATGGTACAGATTTACGGGGTAAAGAAGCCCAAGATGAAATGGAAAACATTTTATCAGAAGTTACTATTGGATTAGAACAATCTATTTCACAATTAAAAAAAGATTTTCTAGCAGCAGTTAATGTAAATGAAGATGATATTACAGAATGGGATTTTGAACTTAAATATACGACAGGAGAAAAAATTAAAGCTAAACATGATAATTATTAAAAAATAAGACTAAAATAGTATTTAAAGTACTATATATAATGATACATAAAGAACCTAACTATATTTGAAAAGTAGTTAGGTTTTTTTTAATAAAAAAACCTCTTGATTTATCTCGCTAAAGTGGTATAATGATAAAGAATAGAAAAACAGGAATTGGAGGAATAAAAAATGAAGAGAATAAAAAAAATAACGATTATGTTTTTAGTACTAACCATGATTTTTGTTTTGGCAGCTTGTGGCAATACAGAAACTAGTCAGGTAGAGGATGAAAATAATATAGTTAGTGAAAATGATATAACTAGCGAAAGTGATTTAAGTTATGTTAAAGGAAATGGAAAGTTAATTATTGGTTATACAGATTATGCTCCTATGAACTATACAGATGAAAATGGAGTTTTTACTGGTTTTGACACAGAGTTGGCAACCATAGTAACTGAGAAACTTGGTCTTGAGCCTGAATTTGTTGAGATTAACTGGGATACTAAAGAAGTAGAGTTAAATGCAAAATCCATTGATTGTATTTGGAATGGTCTAACAATTGATGATGAACGTA
>JAAYNB010000193.1 GCA_012521085.1 Clostridiales bacterium
ATAGATAAGTATTTAAAAAATTCTAGAATAATAAAAAGACGTACTGTTGCCAAGGAAGCCTGTGAAAAGGGTAGGGTACTGGTAAATGACAAAATTGCCAAACCAGGTACAGAAGTAGATATTGGAGATATAGTAGAAATTCAATTTGGAGATAGAACATTAAAAATAGAAATTACAAATTTAGCAGAACATGTGAAAAAAGACGATGCAAAGGAAATGTTTAGAATAATTCAAGAATAAAAAAGAACTTGTATAAAAGCCTAATCCTCATGAAATAATATATTACAAATGGACCAATATATAGAGATTAAGGTCCACAGACGAGGAGGATTCTTAGGTGAAAAAAATTAAAAGGATTAACATAATATTTTTAATAATAATATTATCCATATCCCTAATAGCATGTAAAACAGAAGAAAAGACAGAAACTCCAGACAAAACTCAAGAGCAGAATAAGCAGGATACAGCAAAACATCCAGCAATTCCTGAGGCCATTAGCCAAGGGGAAGGTGTGGAGCCAAAACTAGTGGTACATATAGCAGAAGAAGGTAGAAACCAAGAAATGGCCTTTGAGGAATATCTACAAGGAGTACTGGCAGGAGAGATGAAAAATGATTGGCCAGAAGAAGCCCTAAAGGCTCAGGCAATTTTGGCCAGGACATTTGTTATGGAATTTGTCAGCAGTGGGAAAGAATCCAAATATGAAGGAGCCCATATTTCCACAGATATAGAAGAAGCTCAGGCCTGGAATTCAGAAGGGATAAATGATGCCATAAAAAAAGCAGTGAATGACACTAGAGGTCAAGTGGTCCTACATAATAATGAATATATAAAAGCTTGGTTTCATGCCCATGCAGGTGGACAGACAGCCAATGCAGTGGAGGGATTGGGATTTGATGAAGAAAACCCAGCCTATATTGAGCCAGTAAGCTCTCCAGACTCTGAGGAGGCACCGGAGGATGACAGTAATTGGACTGCAGAATTTACCAAGGCAGAGATAATTCAAGCTGTCAAATCATCAGGACAGGAAATATCTGATTTTGACAGTATTGAAATTAGTGAGAAAGGCGATTCAGGTAGAGCCTATAAATTGAAAATAGGAGATGTGGAGGTACTAGCCCCTCCTTTTAGAATAGCATTAGATAGTACCAAGCTAAAATCCACCCAGATAACGGATATTACCATTGAAGGAGATATAGTAAAAATATCCGGTGTGGGCTATGGACATGGGGTGGGTATGAGCCAATGGGGAGCATATCAAATGGCCGAAGAGGGAAAAACTGCAGAGGATATAATACTACATTATTTTAAAGATGTAGAAATAGTTCAATTGTGGCAATAAAATATAAAAAGTTATAATATACCCAACTTGATAATAATATATATAGAGTAGATATATATACTTTAGATTCAAAATCAAGGGGGGTGCCAATATGTCAGATAAGCGACAGAGCAACCATAGGGGACATAATATTCTATTAGAAAATAGAGAGAAACTCTCCATTACAGGTGTAGAACATGTCCACAATTATAATAGTGAACAAATAGTATTAGATAGTGTAGCAGGTATTATTACCATTAAGGGCAGAGAATTAGATATAAAAAAACTGAACCTGGAAGATGGTAATATATCTATTGATGGAAATATAGATTCATTAATTTATTCAGAACATCATAATTTATCAACTAAAAGTTCAAATATACTTAGTAAAATATTTAAATAACTGCCAATATATTATTGGCAGATTTTTATGTGCAAAAATCATGTCACCAAAAATCCATAATGGAATATATTAAATATAGAGAAAAAAATTAATATAAGGTGGTGAAATGATGATTAGCGTATGGCAGGAGGGATATATCCTACTAAATACCATTTTAGGAGGAGGGTTAATAGGATTTATATACGATTTATATAAAATATTTAGACGAATATTCCATCCTAAAAAAATTGCCACTCTTATACAAGACCTTCTATTTTGGATAATAATATCCATAGTAGCCTTTTACATATTGATAATGACCAATCAAGGTACATTGAGGTTTTATAATTTTCTAGGATTCCTAATAGGGGCCCTTATTTATAATTATTTTTGTAGTAAAAAAGTTACCAAAATAATACTATATATAATAAAAAAAATCAAAACCTTCTTCAAAGACCTATATCAACTTACCATCTATCCATTTCGTGTAGGATTATGTATAATAGAGGTACCTTATTCCTATTGCAAAACTAAAACAAAGCCTATATACTATAAAGTGCAGAGAGGAATAAAGAATCAGAAAATTGCGAAACAATATAAGGAGATGTTTTCCAATGAAAAACCCCAAAAAAAGGAAAAAAAGTAAAAATAATAGAATATTTAAATTAATACTTCTATTATTCATTGGCTATTTTGTAATTACAATGTATCAACAAAAATGTGAAATGGAACTATTAAGGCAACAAGAAGCTGAGTACATGGAAAAAATAGAACAGAGGAAGAAAGAGATTGCTGCATTAGAAGAACAATTAAAACAAAGTAATGATGATGAATACATAGAAAAAATTGCACGTCAACAATTAAAGATGGTAGGTTCAGATGAAATTATAATCATAGATATAGGTAAAGAATAAAATATTATCAGCTTAACTTGAGTCATAGAGTATTATCTGATATAATGTAGTAAATTAATAATAATTATTTATAGTGTAAATGATCACTCAAGGAGGAAAAAGAAATTTATGTTGGTAGAAGAAGGTAAGATTGTAGAAGGCATTGTTTCAGGTATAACTAATTTTGGTGCCTTTATTGATCTTGGAAAAGGAAAGACAGGACTGGTCCACATCTCAGAAGTTGCAGATGATTATGTGAAAGACATTAACGAGTATTTAAAAGACAAACAAAAAGTAAAGGTGAAAGTATTATCTATTGGAGATGATGGCAAAATCAGCCTATCTATTCGCCAAGCAGTTAAAAAAGTAGAAAAATCTACCCAACCTATAGAAGTAGACTGGAGTACCAATGATAACGAAATGGCAAATATGTCTTTTGACGACAAACTTAGTAAATTTCTAAAAGAAAGTGAAGAAAAGATGCAAGTACTAAAAGCTAAAACAAAATCCACTGGCCGCAGAGGCAATGGATTTAGAAATAGAGTGTAATAAACTGTGGGATATCCCACAGTTTTTCTTCTTTTTTGTCAAAAGTACATTATTAAATGTCTAAAAGTTTTTTGAGCTTGTCCCCTATTCTTGACAAATCTTTTAACAATTCCCTGATACAATAAATTTAAAACTATGAATGATATGGGGGAATTATTATGGAAAAGACAACTGTATTATCTAAAAAATTCATAAGACAGGAAAGATTTGTCCTAGAAATCCTAGATAAAAAAACCATTACCTTAAGTCTAATAGGTTTTTTATTAGGCAGAGCAGAAATATTACAGGGCCTCCAGCCCTTTGGCATAGGTTTTCTTGGTAGTGTC
>JAAYNB010000194.1 GCA_012521085.1 Clostridiales bacterium
ACTCTCCTTTCAAAACAAAGGAGGCCTTGAACTCTTTGGTGAAAGTGAAGGAAGAAAACTTGAAATGGCCAGAAGAAGAATGGGATGCATCATAGAGACTCCTGTATTTTATCCTTATAAAACAGCTTACGAAAACTTGGAGAT
The DNA here is from genome assembly GCA_012521085.1 of Clostridiales bacterium. Taxonomy (GTDB): domain Bacteria; phylum Bacillota; class Clostridia; order Peptostreptococcales; family Natronincolaceae; genus JAAYNB01. The sequence continues at coordinate 145 of JAAYNB010000194.1, forward strand.
TGACAGAATACAGAAGGGTATACCAGGAAAGGAATGTATAGATAAGGCTCTCACTATGGTAGGTTTAGGGGACTTAAAAAAGAAAAAGGTTAAGAACTTTTCCCTAGGCATGAAGCAACGCTTAGGAATTGCCATGGCCCTACTTGGAGATCCTGAACTGCTAATTTTAGATGAACCTATAAATGGCCTTGATCCAATGGGCATTGTGGAAGTTCGTGAGATTCTTAGAAAGCTAAACCTAGAGTACGGTGTTACCATTCTCATATCAAGTCACATTTTACCAGAGCTCTATCAGCTGGCTAACTGCTACGGTATTATTCATAAGGGGAGAATTTTAGAAGAAATCAACGCCGAGGAATTAGCAAACCGCTGCCAGAAGTTTTTATATATTAAGGTTGACGATGCAGCAAAAGCATCGGTAATAATTGATAAAAGACTTAAGAGCTCAAACTTTAAAGTATTACCTGGCAATATAATAAAACTATATGACTATTTGGATGAGCCCGCCAAGGTATCTACCGCCTTAACTATGGATGGTATAGCTGTAGAACAAATCACTCCAATGGGTGATGATTTGGAAACCTACTTTTCTAAGCTAATAGGAGGTGGTAGCAATGCTTAATCTACTAAAGGCTGAATTTCATAAGCTTAAAACAAGTAAGATATTCTGGCTAATACTATTAGCAGGAATAGCTCAAGGTATAGGAGGCCCCTTAGTTTCTGAGAAACTAAGAACAATGTCAGGAGAAGATATGCTGTTATTTTCCACTCAGATACAGCAGTTCCTACTATACATTCCTATATTGTGTGTTTTCGCCTACTTTGTTGGTACCGAATTTCACACCGGCAGCATTAAGAACTTAGTTGCCTATGGACACAGGAGAAGGGATATAATTATTGCGAAAAGTATAGCCTTCTATGTAGGAACAGTGATTATCAGTTTCATCTTTCCCCTTGTAATTACATTAATTAATACCTTTCTAAACGGATACGGTAGAAGCTTCACTATACAAGCTCTTTTACTTATTTTACGGGTGACCTTTTTAATGACCTTAGTATATATAGGCATGGTCAGTATCCTAGTCATGTTATTCTACCTTACCAGAAACGCTTACCGTCCTGTTGTTTTATTTTATCTTTTGGACTCAGTGTGCCGAGTATGCCAAACATTGTCTATGAGAAATAACACAGTAAAAGATATTTATGGAAAGACAGTTTTCTACCAGGTAACTACCGTAACCTTAAAAGAGATTACTTTTTCTCAAGGTCTGGAAGTAGTGGCAATATGCTTGATTACCCTAGCTCTTTCAACAGCAATAGCTATGGCTGCCTTTAACAAAGCAGAATTAAAGTAGGAAAGGATCTGGTAAGTAGTGATTTTTCTTATAATAACCTTATGCCTGGCAGTAATCATTTTACTTGCCAGACACTTATATATAAAACATGAAATATTAAATGTAACAAAGCAACTAGAAGAAATCAATAAGAATAAATGGGATAACAAGGTAACTGTTGGCCTGCTAGACAAGGATTTTGAGAAACTCGGCCGAGCAATAAACGAAATTATTGACCTAAGAAAGCAGTGCGAAGCAGGTAAGCTTAGATCTGAAAGGGCTCTAAAAAATGCAATTGCAGATATGTCCCACGACTTAAGAACTCCTCTTACCTCGGTAATTGGATACTTACAGTTTATGAAGAAGGTTTCTTCTACTGCAGAAGAAAAGGCTCAATATCTTGATATAGCCTATGAGAGGGCAAAGGTCTTGGAGGAATTTTTAAATGACTTTTACACCTTGTCCTTGATTGATTCTGCAGAATACGAAATTAACCTTGAGAGATTAGATTTAAGCAGAGCTTTAAAGGAAGCTTTAGTAGATAGACATAATGAATTTCTAGAAAGAAAGCTAGAAATGACCTTTCAAATACCTGATAAGAGCCTGTATGTAATCGGAGATAAGCAATCTCTTCATAGGGTTATTGGCAATTTGCTAAACAATACACTTAAATACACTAAAAACAGGGTAGTTATATCCTTAAATACAGAAAAAGATCTAGTTACTTTGGAAATAAGCAATGATGCAGCAGACTTAAAAACTGAGAACTTAGAGAGGTTTTTTGATAGATTCTATAGGGCAGATAATAGTCGTTCAGAAAAGGGAGCGGGATTAGGCTTAGCCATTTCAAAAGCCCTTATGGAAAAAATGGGTGGGGATATTGAGATATCAATGGTTTCAAACATGCTTAATATATGCTGTAAATTCAAAAAATATAGGAAAATTTAATTTTATAGAGAGAAATTTAGGACTATCTTCACTTTATTCTTTTAGAATTATCAGTGAGGATAGTCCCATTATTTTTATAATAATTTATTCCCTTGCCTCTATTGAAGATCAGCCTTTACTACAGCAATTACTGTAGAACCTTTAATGTAGGAGAAGATACTCAAAATAATAGTTCCTAATGGCAGTGCTGCCACTCCAAGTACTATAGCAGCATTGGATATATTCAGTGCCTCAAAGATTATGAACAGTGATGGTGCCAATACTAAAATACAGGATAGGATGGTTAACAGCATTGAAAAAAATTCACTGTAGCCCTTTGCTTTTTCAGATTTTAATAGTAATTTTATTAAAAGCTCAAGCAGGATTCACCCTCTTGTTGAAGGGTTTGTTTATTAAGATTTTCCGGTGTATCCTCCATGTTATGATAAACGTGAGAGCCTTGTATTGGTGAAAAGTTAAATCCTCCTAGTCCTGCCTTCTTAAACTCCGTAAAGTCAGTAGTATTAGGCATGTATTTATATCCATCAGATAAGAAAGAATAAGCCACCGGGTTTGAAACAACCTTTTTATACCCTTTCATAAGCCAACCATTCTGATTGCCAGTCTCAAACATTATTATAGGACCGGTATTACCTTTTGCATCAAAGTTTAATGCGAGTTTTATATCTTTAAACAGTGGATTTTGTTCCACAAAGGCCTTTGCTCCTAATAAGCCCATTTCTTCTCCCTCAGTAAAAAGGAATAGGATGTCATTCTGAAGGCTTGGCCCCTCCTTTAAAGCTCTAACAGACTCTAATAAGGTTGCTACTCCAGATGCATCGTCCCCAGCACCTGGCCCCATTGGCGTGGAATCATAGTGTGCTGCTACTAGTATCTTTTCCTTAGAGGATCCATTTCCCTTTAATACAGCATGGACATTGTATATATACCCGCTAATCATTTGCCCATTTATTTCAGTCCTAAATGATGCCTTTTGCACCTCTGGCTCTAGCCCTAGTTTAGTAAGTTCATCCATAATATATTGCCTAACCACTCCATTCTCGCTAGTGCCAGTTCTATGAGGAGCTTTGGCTATTATTTCTACATGCTTCATAGCACCTGCTGCTGAAAACTCTTTCACATCTGCATCTATAGGTTTTACCTCTGGTAATCCAAATATATTAACACATAAAAAAATTGCCATAGCTATAGTGGCCATAACCAGAAATATCTTTGCTTTAATCTTCATAAACAGCCCCCTTAATTAAATCCCAAAAACTATAGTGTATAGGATTACATATTTAGTGTCTTATACCACAAACTATAGTATCTGAACATATTTTTCTAGGACAGAAAGGAGGGTTTTACTTTACTCAGTATAGGACCACCAGTATTGCTTTCGTGAAGTGTTCCATCAATTTCAATGAGCAGACACTTAACCAGACCTTTACAATCAGGCCTATGCCGTACACCTTTGGGTATTATAATAAAATCACCTTCATATAAATGAGTTAGACCATCATCAAATTCAATATCAAACTCTCCCTCAATACAATAAAACATCTCATCCGATTGCTCATGTACGTAAAAGTCTAAAGTTCAGTTCTCTACTTGTACAACATTTAGCATATAAAAATAACCTTACGCCACTATCCCTCCAATACAAGCAAAAGGCAGCAATACTAGAGATTATAATATCTAATATCACTGCCTTATATATTATCTTGAAGTAACCTTTAA
>JAAYNB010000003.1 GCA_012521085.1 Clostridiales bacterium
AAGTGAATATAATATATAATTAATATGAATAACAAAATATTAAATGCGAGGGTGGCGGAATTGGTAGACGCGATAGTTTGAGGGACTATTGGTGGAAACACTGTGAGGGTTCGATCCCCTTCTCTCGCACCAAAGGACAAAAACCACATTATTTTAAATTCAATAAAATAATGTGGTTTTTTTATAAAAAATTATTGGTATATTTATCTAAAATGTGAAACAATTAGACCTAAGTTAACGTCTACAATATATGGGCATATATTGTAAAGTCAAAATAAATTACAAAATATAGAAGGGAGGAATTTATATTACATGGGCAATTGAAATCAATAATATTAGAAAAGTTTATAAGGTAGGAAATGAAAAGGTAGTGGCATTAGATGACATTACTTTAAATATAGCCAAGGGAGAGATTTGTTGTCTTTTAGGAACATCAGGTTCAGGAAAATCTACACTTTTAAACCTAATGGCAGGTTTGGAAAAACCAACAAAAGGTAGTATCTACATATACAAAAAACCTATCCATAAAATGAATGAAAATCAATTAGCAAAATTTAGACAAAAAAACATAGGATTTATATTCCAATCATATAACCTAATGCCAACTTTAACTGCATTGGAAAATGTAAGTTTACCACTGACTTTTAGAGGAATTAACAAAACCATTAGAGATAAAGCATCTATAAATATTTTAAGAGCAGTAGGTTTAGAAAAACATATTAAACATAAACCAACTCAAATGAGTGGAGGACAACAACAGAGAGTGGGTATAGCTAGAGCATTTGTCAGTAAGCCACCTATTATATTTGCTGATGAGCCTACCGGTAATCTTGACTCTAAAACTACTGAAGAGGTCATGCAATTGATGCTAAAACTAGCAAAGGAAAACAATCAAACATTGATTATGGTAACCCATGATACAAGTTTGGCAAATTATGCAGATACAGTACATTATATGTTAGACGGAAAAATTCAAAAAACTGAGATAAATAATGTAAAAAAATAGGGGGATACAGGATGAAACTCAGACTTATAAGCTGTTTAATGATTATAACAATATTGCTAGGTGGTTTTAATACAATATCTTTAGCAAATACTGATAATGAGGATGGTAAACACTTGGAACCTACTATTCCAGCACCTAATTTAGTAATTGGCAGAAACTATAGGATGCCTGTATTAAAGGCAGGAGAAGAGGCAAGACTTGCTATACCTATTGAAAATACATCTAGAGGCGAAGCAAAAGATGTTTTTGTTATGCCAGTTATAGAGAATAGTGAAGATTTCCCATTTGAAATAAATACCATGGTTACTAAGAAGAAAATATCATCTATTTCAGGACGTAATACAGAAACAGTAGCTTTCTATTTAAATGTTAAAAAAACAGCAAAAGCAAAAACTTATCCAATAAATATAAATATGGAGTACAGCTCAGAGGATGGTGGCTCTTATAGCACTAGAGAAACCATATATATTAAAATTGAAAATGAATATAATATTCCAGATTTAAAATTAATTAATACAGAAATAACTGGGAAAAAACTCATTAGTGGTGAGACTAAAACTGTAGGTTTTACCATCCAAAACAAAGGAGACTTAATTGCCAAGGATATAGAGATCCAATTATCCGGTTTTGTAAATAATCAATTATTATTAGATTCACCCATTGATACTATAAAACTTCCCTCACTAGAAGCTGGTGAAGCAAAATCTGTATTCTTTAATATATTAGCTGATGAAGAACTGGAAAGTGGTAACTACAGTTTAGATGTAAATATTAAATATAAAGATGAATATGGTGAAGAATATAGGACAGAAACCAAGGCATATCTACTAGTAGAGGCTAAAGGTACGCAAAAAACAAATTTTATATTTAGAAATTTAAAATATCCTGAAACAGAAATCGGTACATATACAGATTTTGATATATCATTTGATTTAAAAAACAATGGAGAAACAGATGTTAACAATATAAAAGTGAGTATGGATGGTGGAGAAGAGATTTTACCCAAATCCATGTCAATTAAAAACATTCCTAAATTAGAGGCAGGAAAAGAAAAAAATATTCAGTTTACTTTATTTGCAAAAGATAATATAGAATCAAAAAATTATCCTATTAAAATTACTGTACAATATGAAACTGGTACAGGAAGTAAGAAAGAAATAGAAACTGTTGAGCAATATATAGGTGTATTAATAAATAGTGATGATAGAGAAATTGGTGAACCTAAAATTATTATAGAAAATTATAATTATGGCTCAGAATTTATTGAAGCAGGTTCAGAATTTCCATTGGAAATGTCCTTTTATAATACAAATAATAAGGAAGTAAGAAATATTCGTGTTAGTATTAGTTCTGATGGGGATGTATTTTCACCTATAGGTAGTAGTAATTCATTTTATATACCTAATATACCTGGGAAAGCTAGAAATTTACAAAAAATATATTTAAAACCCAAGATTGATGCGGAGTATAAAACCTATAATATATTTGCTGATATTGAATATGAGGATACTAAGGGAAAAACATATAGTACAAAAGAATTGATTAGTGTACCTGTAATTCAAAAATCAAAATTAGTAATGGGGGATGTAGAATTTTCAAGTGAAAATTTTGTAGGTACACCTATTGCATTATCAGTAGAATTTTATAATGCGGGTAGAGGTTTAATGAGAAATATGATAATCAGTATAGAGGGAGATTTTGAGACCAATGAAGGTAGTCTATATATTGGAAATTTAGAATCAGGAAAAAACAATTACTATGATGCCACAATTATACCCCTATCTGCTGGAACATTAGAAGGTAAAATCACTTTTAATTATGATGATGAAATAGATCAAAATTATATAATAGAAAAAGAATTCTCCATTGAAATTATGGAACAAATGGAAGAAATAATGCCAGATGATTTTATGGTAGATATGGAGGAGTATACTGAAGATAATAATAAAAAGTATATTATTATAGGAAGCTCTGCTTTATTAATTGTTATTATATCTTACATCTTCTATAAAAGACGTAAAAAGAAATTAGAGGAAGTGGATATATATGAATAATTTAGATCTACTGAGAATGGCCACAAATAATCTTTGGAGAAGAAAGACTCGCAGTTTTCTTACAATATTGGGAGTAGTTATAGGAACTAGTTCTATAGTTATAATGTTATCATTGGGTATAGCTATGGATGTAAGTTTTAAAGAACAACTCTCTGAAATGGGAGATTTAACCATGATAGAAGTCTATAACTATGGTTTTTATGATGGATCAATGTCTGTAAATACCAGGGACACCCCTAGATTAGACGATAAGACTGTAGAAAAAATAAATCAAATTCCTGGCGTAAAAGCTGTTATGGCTACAAAAAGGGCACATTATAAAATGGGTGCTGGAAGAATGGTAGGTTATGTATCTGTTTTAGGCATTGATCCAGATATTATGGAGGATTTTGGTTTTGAAATGGAAGAGGGTAGATTATTAACATCCACAGATAAAGATGCTATAATATTTGGGAAAAATGTTACATGGGATTTTTATAATCCAAGACTTAGAAATAGTAGAAGTTATGGTTGGGACTCAGGGTCTAATAATGTGGATTTAATGAGTAGTAATTTAGTCCTTACATCAGATATGGAATATGGGGAAACTAGAAGCCAACGTACTGATATGGATAATAATTATACTCCACCAAAACTCCATAATGTAAAAGGTGTTGGTATAATAAAAGAAAGTTTTTCAGAAAAGGATTATAATGCCTATATGAATATAACAGCATTGGAAAAAATAATTGAGGAAGACAGGCGTCATAATCGAGAAGATAGAAGGAACTATAATAATAATGAGGATAAATACCAGGAAATTCGAGTAAAGACCAATGATATAGAAGATGTGGAGAGAGTACAAAATATAATTAAAGAAATGGGTTTTCAAACCTTTAGTTTAATTGATATATCTGAATCCATGAAAGAAATATCAAATACCATACAGGCAGTTTTAGGGGGAATTGGAGCAGTAAGTTTATTTGTAGCAGCCATAGGCATTACAAATACCATGATAATGAGTATATACGAAAGAACCAGAGAAATAGGTGTAATGAAAGTTTTAGGTGCTAATTTAGTAGATATTAGAAATATGTTTTTAATAGAAGCGGGGATTATTGGATTTTTTGGAGGTATAATTGGTTTAGTACTAAGTTATATAATTTCTTTTGGTTTAAATAAAATAGGTGGTGGATTCATGGGTATGGGAGGAAGTAGAATTTCAGTAATACCAATGACTTTGGCCCTAGGAGCAGTTGTATTTGCAAGTTTTATTGGAATTATTTCCGGATATTCACCAGCTAGAAGAGCAATGAATTTAAGTGCCCTAGACGCTATTAGAACAGAATAAAAAAATCCTGATTAAAATTAATCAGGATTTTTTTATATAATATTTATCTAAAACTTTGTAAAAATACTGCCAAAATAGCTACAGGAGCTATCCATTTAATTGTAAAACTCCAAAAATGAGCAAATTTAAAAGATAATTTACCATTATTTGTAGCTTCTTCTAAGGCATTGTCAATACCCCACACCCAACCTATAAATATACATAATAGAAATCCACTAACAGGTAGCATAATATTGGTGGCTATAAAATCTATGGAATCTAAGATATCTAAACCTCTTATAGGTTTAATATGGCTCAAAACCCCCTGTCCTAAAGAGGATGGTATTCCTAATAAAAACATTGAAATACCTAAAACTAATGAAGTCTTTCTTCTATCCCAATTAAACTCATCTACTATATAAGAAACAGAAGTTTCCAATAGTGAAATAGATGAAGTTAAAGCGGCAAAAAGTATTAATAAGAAAAATAAAAATGCAAAAAATGAACCAAAGGGCATTTTTGCAAATACAGCAGGCAATGTAATAAATAATAAAGAAGGTCCTTGATCAGGACTAAAACCTAGAGCAAAAACCGCAGGTAATATTGCAAGTCCTGCTAATAGTGCAACTGATGTATCAATTAAAGGTATAATAAAAGAACTCTCTAATAAGTTTTCATCCTTATCTAAATAACTACCATAAGTTATCATAATTCCCATACCTAAACTAAGTGAAAAAAATACTTGTCCAAGGGCAGCTAATATAACTTCTCCATTAATTTTTGAAAAATCTGGTTTTAAAAAGAATTTAATACCTTCTGATGCTCCTGGCAAGGTAATAGATCGTATAGCAACTAAAATAATCATAATAAATAAAGCAGGCATCATAACTTTGTTAGATTTTTCAATACCATTACTAATTCCACCCATAACAATAGTTAAAGTAAGTATTGCAAAAATTCCATGATATATTAAAGGCTCAACTGGATTTGTTATAAATGAAATAAACATATCAGACATATTAGCATCTACAACAAAAGCCCCCGTAACTGATTTTATAATATAATTTAACACCCATCCACCTATAACACTATAAAAAGATAAAATTAAAAAGGGAGCTACTACTCCTAAGCCTCCTACCCAAGCCCAATTCTTACGAAGTTTTCTATAGGCACCAACAGGATTTAGTTGGGTATGTCTACCAATAACCAATTCCCCAAGCAATATTGTAAAACCTATTAACGCAATAAAAAATAAATAAACTAGAACAAAAGCTGCACCACCATATTGTCCAGCTGCATAAGGAAATCTCCATAGATTACCTAAACCTATAGCAGAACCTGCAGCAGCCAAGATAAACCCTATTTTAGAATTCCATTGGTCCCTATTTTTAGTTAATTTTGACATACAAATACCTCCTAGATGAATTTAAAAAATAAAGAAATCTTAAATAAATATAATTTTTAGAATATTTAAAGACCACAAAATCTAATTATAATAGGAATAACAGAAATATGCAAGGATTTTTTAACAAGATTATATTATATAAAAAATATTGCAATGATTCCTTTGTACTATTGAGTTTTTGTAGTATAATAAAAGAATGATGAAATAAAAATTACTATATTAATCTACTTTTAGAATTTTTTAACTGAATCCTTTGTTTCTTTTATTTATATGAAGTAGGTAGTCCATCCTACTTCATATTTTAATGTGTTTAACTTATAGATAATTGGTAAATATAAATATATTATTATATTATCTTTTTACAGTATGAATGAAATATATCCCATTAAAAATGAAAGGAAGATATTTTTGATAGATATGGATGTGGAAAGAATAAAAAAACAAATAGATTTCATAATAGAAATAGATAAATTAAAAAAAGTAGAAAGAAAAACTACCCTTATTGATAAATCAAGATATGAAAATGCGGCAGAGCATTCATGGCATTTGGCAATTATGGCATTATTGCTATGGGAGCATGCTCAGAGGGATAAAATAGATTTATTAAAAGTTATAAAAATGGTAATCATACATGATTTAGTTGAGATTGATGCAGGTGATACTTTTGCCTATGATGTTGAAGGATATAAAGATAAGAATGAGAGAGAAAAAAGAGCTGCTGATAGAATTTTTACCATGTTACCAAAAGACCAAGCTGAAGAACTCTATGATTTATGGGAAGAATTTGAAATGGCTGAAACTGAAGAATCTAAATTTGCCAATGCAATAGATAGATTACAACCCATGTTATATAACTATTATACTAAAGGAGGAACATGGAAAAAATATAATGTATCTTTGGAACAAGTATTAAAAAGATTTGAGGGGATAAGAGGTAGTTCTGATATAATAGAAGAATTTGCCTTGGATATAATAAATGAATCTGTAAAAAAAGGGTATATTCAAAAATAATTAATTGGACTTACATAAGGTAGTGAAAAGTATAATATTTCAACATAATTTAATATTAGATATTAGGAGAGATAAAAAAGTATGGAAAAAGTAGGATTTAAAGATTTAAATATTCATGAGGATATTTTAAAGGTAATAGAGGAATTGGGATTTGAAGCACCAACCCCTATTCAAGCACAGGCTCTACCAAAATTATATGAAGGAAAAGATTTAATAGGACAGGCACAGACAGGAACAGGGAAAACAGCAGCTTTTGGAATTCCTATGATTGAAAAAGTAGATAAGAAAAATAAGGCAGTACAAGTATTAATTTTAGCACCAACTAGAGAATTGTCTATACAGGTAGCAGATGAAATAAGGAATTTTTCTAAATATCAAAGACAGATTAAATCCCTGGCCATTTATGGAGGTCAGCCTATAGAAAGACAAATAAAAATATTGAAACAAGGTGTACAAATAGTTGTAGGAACACCTGGTAGAATTTTGGACCATATTAGTAGAGGTACATTAAAATTAGATAATGTAATAGGTGTTGTATTAGATGAAGCAGATCAAATGTTGGATATGGGTTTTTTAGAGGATATTGAGGAAATATTAGATAAGATACCTTCCAGTAGGCAAACAGCCATGTTCTCTGCAACAATTCCAAAAGAAATAGAAAAGATAGCAAGAAAATATATGAAAAATCCAGAAAAAGTAAAGGTAGTTCATAAAGAATTAACAGTACCACAAATTGAACAATATTATTTTGAAGTAAGGCCATATGAAAAGGTTGATGCATTATCCAGAGTTTTAGATATGGAAGATAGTCAATTAGGAATCATATTTTGCAGAACTAAAAAAGGTGTAGATGAATTAGTAGAAAGTTTACAAAGTAGAGGATATTCTGCAGATGGTCTACATGGTGATTTAAAACAAAGTCAAAGAGATAGAGTAATGAAGAAATTTAGAGATGGTACTATAGATTTATTGATAGCTACAGATGTGGCAGCTAGGGGTATAGATGTAGATGATGTGGATTTAGTTATTAATTATGACATACCAGAAGATTTTGAATACTATGTTCATAGAATTGGTAGAACAGGTAGAGCAGGGAGAGTAGGTCTAGCATATACCTTTGTAACGGGCAGACAAATTAAAACATTAAAGGCATTGGAACATTATATAAAAACAAAAATACGAAGAAAGAAATTACCTACTGTAAATGATATTGCAGAAAAACAAAGGGAAGTAATTGCAGAAAATATCATTAATACAATTGAGAAAGGTGGCCTTGCTGAATATACAAATTTTATTGAAAAGTTAGCTGAGGACTATAACTCCATTGATATAGCAGGAGCATTATTAAAATTAATGATAAATAAAAATGAAGCTGAAGCATTGGAAGCTGCAGAAAAGCATGATTTCGGTGATACTGGATCAGAGCCAGGGATGGTTAGAATGTTTTTAAATATTGGTAAAAAACATGGCGTTAATGCTGGAGATATTTTAGGTGCCATAACAGGTGAATCAGGAATAGATGGAAATTTAGTAGGGGTAATTGATATGTTTGACAAATTTACTTTTGTAGAAGTACCAGAAAAATACGCTAGTAAAGTATTAAAAGCGATGAATAAAAATAGAATAAAAGGTAGAAAAATAAGTATGGAACCAGCCAATAGACGTTAAGAAATAAAAAATTGCTTTTATAATTTATTACCTCCAAAGTATATAGTCTAATTAATTAGATTATATACTTAGAGGTATTTTTTATTTAAGTAATTAACTTAGTTTTTCAATAACCCTAGTTTTAGCAGATTTTAAAAAAGTGGATAAATTATTTATGTTTTTACCACCGCCCTGTGCACTGGTGGCGTTTCCACCACCTTTACCATCAATTAAAAATATGAATTCCTTAAACAATTTATTCATCTTAATTGGGACATCTTTAGAACAAGAAAATACCACTTGAGCTAAATTATTTTTAGTTCCTAAGAGAGATATTACATTTGGATATTTAGAAAGAGAATTTGATATATACATGATATCCTGCATATCTTCTCCGTTAAATTCATGTAATACAATATAATATTCAGATACCTTTTCAGCATCAGCATATAATTTATCTACTTGATAATCTAAAATAATCTTTTTATAGTCTTTAATAGATTTATTTAACTCTTTATTATTGTGGTACATCTTAACAACTGTATCCTCTACCTCTATATCCTTAACAGATAGGATATTGGCAATGTTATTAATCTGTTGATTTTTCCATTGAAAATCTTGAATACATCTTTTACCACATATAAATTCTATACGTATATTACCTTTATAATTTTCCCATTTTCTAATTTTAATCATTCCAACAGAACCAGTATATTTAGGATGTGTTCCACCACAGGGAGTATAGTCCAGCCCATCTATTTCAATAATTCGAATATCCTCATCAACAGAGGGTTTCTTTACTAATGGCATATTGGCTAATTCTTCTTTTGTAGGAAATAAGGATTTTACTTCTAGGTTTTTATAAATAATTTCATTAGCATATATTTCTACGGTCTCCATATCTTTATCATTTAATGTGGATTTATCAATATCAATAGTAACTATCTCATCACCTAGATGGAAACCTATTGTATTGGCTTTATATAGATTAATAAAGGCATATGTAAGTATATGTTGACCTAAATGCTGCTGCATAAAATCAAAACGTCTATTCCAATCTAAAGTACAAAATACATCATCCTTTTTCTTAGGAACTTTATCAACAACATGATAAATAATATTATCCTGTTCATAGACATATAAAACTTTAGCATCATCTATTTTACCTTGGTCAGAGGGCTGGCCCCCTCCTTCAGGATAAAATATGGTCTTATCTAAAGTTATTACATACTTAGTAGGATCTTTCTCATAAGTATCTATGGATAAAATATTTGCTTTTACTTTTTTAAAATAGGGATTTTCCCAATATAATTTTAAAGTTTTCATATATAAGACACCTCTTAGACTATTTAATTTTATACTATTATATCATGACTTAGGATAAAAACATCCAATTTATTTCTGTTTTAAAATTACATATTTAACAAAAAAAACTAAGGACATAAAATTGTATGATATATCCATATTTCATTATCCCAATTTTATAATTAAATGCAAAAACAGAACATCAATTTACCCAAAAAGAACAAATATATATACTTTCACAAAATTTTACTGTTTTTATGGAGGGATTTTACAAAAGATTATTGACAGTTTTATAACCTAATGTTAAAATTATGTTGCAAATTATTTGAAAATTTAAAATTATAATACAATTTTAAAATATACGTCAATAATACCAATGGATTTTACATTTTTTTTTGCAAAAAATTATAGAGTTATATGTAAAATATAACTATTCTATAGTAAAAAATATAAGGAGGGTTATTAAATGTTTAAGCAAAAGAAAAAATTAATTGTAGTATTTTTAACAGTTTTCATGCTGATGAGCTCTATAAATATTTATTCATTAGCTGATGTAAAAACTGGTCCAGACATTAATTTTAGAGACATTGAAGTATTCATTGACGGAAAAAAAGTTGGTTTTCAAATAGGTTCTGAAACAATGGAACCATTAATCTACAAGGACAGAGTATATGTACCAATTAAAACCATAGCTGAACTTTTGGGTAAAGCTGTGGTTTGGGACGGAAAAAAAAATAATGTAGTTATTGAAGCTAAAGCTGAAGAAGTAGTAGAAACATCTGAAGAAGAAGTAGTAGAAAAACCTGAAGAAACGATAGAATTTTATGAGCTAGAAGAATTAAATTGGGAACCAAAGACGAGAGAAGCTTTAAACAATTTTATGAAAAAATATGGTAAATCAAGTCCTGATTATGATCCAAATCAAAGACCATATGTAGTATTTGATTTTGACAATACTACAGCCTTTTTTGATGTTCAAGAACAAATGTTAATATATCAATTAGAAAATCTAGAGTTTAAGATACATCCAGATCAAATGTATGATGTACTATGTACAGAAGTACCAAAAGATAACTTCCTACAAGAATACAATAGTTTAGATGGTAAAAGCTTAAATATAGACATAGTAGCTAGAGATATTTCTAAAGCTTATAAATGGTTATATGAAAATTATGAAGGATTTGGTGCTGGTGGAACAATGACATTAGAAGAAGTAAGGGAAACACCAGAATATCAAGAATTTATTACTAAGGTTAGATATCTATATGATGCAATAGGAGATACCTTTGATGCAGCAGTATCATATCCATGGGTAACATATCTATTTACAGGTATGACTAAGGAAGAAGTTTTAGATTTAGCAACCAGATCTCATGATTATTGGTTTGCATATGATGTATGGAGTAAGAGAACTTGGACTTCACCTGAAGATTATCCAAGTGAAGCTGGAGTAGTTACTGCAACTTACCTTACTTCTACAAGATTACCAGAGGAAAGTGTAGGCTTATATCAAAAACTAGCAGCAAATGGATTTGATATATATGTGGTTTCAGCGTCATTTATAGATGCAATTGAAGCTTTGGCATATAATCCTAAATATGGTTTAAATGTGGAACCTGGCAGAGTATATGCTATGATGTTAAAAACAGATAGTGAAGGAAGATATATTAATGAATATGACTATGACAATTATTATCAAACACAGGGACCAGGAAAAGTAAAAACTATTGATAAATTTATAGCACCTAAATATAATGGACGTGGTCCAATATTTGTAGCAGGTGACTCCCAAGGTGACTATAATATGATGACAGAATATGAAGATACGGTATTAAACTTAATTGTAAATAGAGTAAGAAAAGACGATTTTAAATATATTTCTAAAGAAGCCGTTGAACAATATGGAGATCCAAATGCAAAATATGTTATGCAAGGAAGAAATGAAAATACAGGTAGATATATACCATCTATTGGATCCATCAGATTAGGTAAGACAGAGATTCAAATACTTACTGAAGAAATGTTAGATTAAAAGATGTGTTAAAGATATAAAATGATATTAAATTACTCCATAGCCCATGGGTTATGGAGTAATTTAATTTATAAATATTATATATTTTATAATATCACCTTAAACAAATGAACTTTCTTTATATAAATAATTTTGATAGAATGTAGTTTGATATAAAGATATAAATAATGTAGATGATCCAACTAAAATCTATGAATATATAAAAATTATTATAGATTAAAAATCATATTTTATATAGATATATGGGAGATGGTTATTCTGGAAGTAATTTTTGAGCAAGATTGTAAAGAAATAATTAATAAAATTATAGAAAAATATACTTTTAATTCCACTGAAATATTATTATGGATTTATATAAATATATATATTTTTAATGAAATAAAAAAAGATAAAATAAATTATGAGAAACAAAGTTTTTTACAGCATTTAAATAATGATGAT
>JAAYNB010000195.1 GCA_012521085.1 Clostridiales bacterium
AGATTTTCTTTATTTAGTAAATCTCCACTTAATATAGGCTCTAATAACTTAACTTCATGGGCACCGTTTTCACCAGCTATTTTGAATAATTTAAATAAATCCTCTTTATTTAAATTTTCCTTTAATATAACAGTTTGTGCCATAGTATATAATCCAGCCCTTCTAGCATTTTGTATAGCATTAATGGCATAATCAAAGGCATTATTATCATTCCTATTTTTATTATGAATTTCCCTATTATGGGAATCCAAACTAATACCTATACTAAATAGTCCATTTTTCTTAAGTTCTTTAGCCTTCTCCAATGTGAGATTTACTCCACTGGTAAATAAAGTTGATATACTTCTATCATCTATGGCCTTAACGATTTCATATATATCATCCCTAACCATGGGCTCTCCCCCAGTAAGGCCTATAATGGGAGTTTTCATATTCTGTAAATCCTCTATAACCTTTATCCATTCTTCAGTGGTGAGCTCTTCATCATTTAACCTGTTTTTAGAACTACAATAAATACATTTATTAGGACATTTATGGGTTAAACATAAGTATATGGATATGGGACCACTTCTTTTTCCATAAATCTGTTGTGTAAATATATTTTCTGGATTATTTACAGCTTTTACATTTTGGATAAATGCCTTTGAAGGAAAAGGAGGTATAAAAGTACTGATAATATATTTGTCTTCAAATTTTATTAACTTCTCCCCCTTTAAAAAGCTGGAAATCATTTTTATATATTTACTTAAATTAAACTCTTTATCTTCTTTGAAGATATCATAAACCTCATATAAACTTCTTATTACATTTTTATCCAATGTCATTTTAAATAAAATAGGTAAATTTTTAATATTCACTATTAACACCCTAACTTTAATTATTTAATTTTAAAAATTCCATATGCAAATCTATGATTTATTTCATATTTCCCATTATTGTATTTTTCCTTTTTAATTTCATCTATTAATTTATCTTTTATCTTATTATAATTCTTAAATATCTGTGCAGTACCAGCTGCAGCACCTGTTTTATTAATCCACTGTAAAACTTCCTCTGGAGTTTCAAAATAAAATACAACTTCATCTTCTTTAACTTCAATCTCTTTAAAACCATATTTATTAAACCATTTTATAAGCCCATCTTTTCCCCTTGGTAAATTAAAACTTATATCCATGGGTTTTTTCACTTCCCTTTGATTTTTACTCATAACATTTAAGAATATATCTTCTATTTTATAAAGAGTTCCTTTAACATTGGTTATAATACAAACTATTCCATCTTCCCTTAAAACCTCTTTAAACAGTCT
The DNA here is from genome assembly GCA_012521085.1 of Clostridiales bacterium. Classification (GTDB taxonomy): domain Bacteria; phylum Bacillota; class Clostridia; order Peptostreptococcales; family Natronincolaceae; genus JAAYNB01. Next base: position 1,307 of record JAAYNB010000195.1, read on the forward strand.
AAATACTTCATCATATTTAAAATATGACAAAGCCCATCCAAAATATATAATGTCATATTTCTCATCAGTGCTCTTAAGAAATTCTATACCATCGCTGTGAACAATATTTACCCCATCATCTGTAACGGATTTAAGTTGATTTAACATTTCTTCAGAATAGTCCACAGAAGTAATTTCACAATAAATATTTTTTTCTAAGAGTTTCTTTGTTATATAACCTGTACCACAGGCAAAGTCTAGTATTTTTAATTTTTTATCCTTATTTACATAATCAAAATTTATAATCTCATCTGTAAACCTGCCCATTTCATTAAGCCATAAATCATATGTCTTTGATACACTATTATATTCTTTTCTATAATCTTCACTGTCTATAACATCTTTTTTTAGTATTTTATAACCTATCTTTATGAAAAACATTAATTTCTTTAACATCTATTTA
>JAAYNB010000196.1 GCA_012521085.1 Clostridiales bacterium
AGAGACTTTCCATGAATGGGATAAAAGACAGGGCAGTTATGAAGATTATTTATTAGAAGTTGCAAAACTCTATATTGATACAATAAAAGGCAAAAATAAAAGTAATATAGAATTTATAACCAATCAAGTAATTGATATTAAAGGTGATAGGGTATATCGTTTTACTAGGGATCGTATAGAATGGCATAAAAACCAAGGACATAAGATTATTTTTATATCAGGTAGTCCTGATTATTTAGTAAGTAAAATGGCAGAAAAATACAAGGTTACAGATTATAGAGGTAGTGAATATATAATAGATAAAGATAAGAAATTTACTGGAGAAATTGTACAAATGTGGGACTCTGTAAGTAAAAAGGAGGCTATATTAGAATTTGTAGAAAAATATAATATAGATTTATCTAAGAGTTATTCCTATGGTGATACAAGCGGAGATTTATCAATGTTAGAATTAGTGGGCAATCCCATAGCTGTTAATCCTGTAAAAGAACTCTTATTAGAAATAAAAATCTGATAAAACATTAAAGGAAAAAATTACAATAATTATTGAGAGAAAAGATGTCATATATAAGCTAAAAGGCGATGTAGAGATTATATAAAACCCTAGCAAAGTTTATAACCTTTGCTAGGGTTTTGTAATTATACTATTGAACCAGTGTATATTCATCATCTAGTAGATGGAATATATCTTTCATACCATCAGTAATATATACTTTCTTATCTTTAGTTATAAATACTCCTTCAGCATTAGCATAATTTGATATAAAACTCATCCCCTTATCTAAGCCCATAATAAAAGCTGTTGTAGATAATATATCTCCTTCTACAGAACTATCAGAGATAATTGTTACACTGACCAACTCATTATTAGCAGGATAACCTGTTTTTGGGTCTAAGATATGATGATATTCTGGGTTATGTTCTAAATATCTTTGATAATTACCAGATGTTACAATGGAACTATTAAATAATTCCACCATAGCTATGGCATCAGTAGAACCTATTTCTGGTCTTTGAATTCCCATTCTCCATGGACTATTATCAATAGGTTTTTTATCTAATACATATATATCTCCACCTAGGTTGATGAAGCCACTATCAATGCCATGATCTCTTAATATTTTTACTGCTTCATCTACTGCATATCCTTTAGCAATACCACCAAGATCTATTTGCATGTTTTCATCTTTGATAAAAACTTCGTTATTATTAATTTCTATATTTTCTATGGAAATATGAGATTTAATATTATTAATTTCTTCCAATGTAGGTATATCAGAGGGTTGTTGTTCATTTGTAATATTTATACCCCATAGCTTAGATAAGGCACCTAATCCAATATTAAAATTTTCCTCTGTCAATGGATAATAATTTAAACCATATTCTATAACCTTTAATGTTTCATCAGAAACTTCTACAGGTTTTATACCAGCATTTTCATTTAATTTATATATTTCGCTAGTTTCAATAGTTGCACTCATTAAATGCTCTATTTCATTAATTCGTTCATAGGCCTTATTTATAGCTTCTCTACCTTTTTCTTCAGAAATAGAATAAATATTTATTTCTCCCAAAGTACCCAAGACAAATTGTTTTTCATTTATTAATTTTGGTTCTTTATTTCCACATGATGTAAAGAATAATGTCATCATGATAAAAAATAAAAATATTTTTGGATTTTTACTTGTTTTATATATCATAAACACCTCGCTTTCAATATTAAATATTATAGCAATTAGATATTAAAAAGTAAAGAAAATATAGCAAATATTATCTTGCATAATAATGATAGAATATTGCGAATTCAAGGATTTGGAGTTTTTCTTAACAAAAAAGATTGTTTTTATATGTATAAAGTTATATAATAGATTTAGGTCTTTATGACCTAAAAAACTATATTTACATATAATGTTAAAAGGAGGGATATAGAAGATGAAAAATACTAAAAAAGCAATAATTATGCTACTAGTATTAAGCATGCTACTATTAGTTGCTTGTGGATCTAATGGTGGTGATGCAACAGATGGTGGCGGTGCTATAGAGGCCGGTCTTTACACAGACGGAAC
>JAAYNB010000197.1 GCA_012521085.1 Clostridiales bacterium
AGAATATTGTTAGTACAATGGAAGGAGATCAATTAATCGTGGTCTCCTTTTATTATATTATTTATAAGAATTTAGCTTATATAGGTTTAGGAATAAAAGCATTCAGAATATATTGAAAGCTACAAATGTTAAAATATGTTATAATAGAATCGTATAGTAAGTAAGAAAAGATAAAATGTTAAAATAAAAGCATTTATAAAGATATCAAAAATATTAAAGAACAATGAAATTAATAATTAGAAGATGTAGAGGATTTGACTTATTAAAATAGGGGGTAGATACTATATGGCTAAACGCAAATTCTATGCTGTTAAGGCAGGTAAAATTCCAGGTATTTATCAAACTTGGAGTCAAGCAGAAGAACAAGTTAAAGGCTTTTCAGGGGCTGAATATAAATCGTTTCCTACACTTGAAGAGGCTGAAAGGTATATTACAAGTCAAGGGGGTAGAATAGAATCAAACACAGATGAAAAAGATTATGATATCAATGAAGAAATAGAAAAAAGGATAGAAAATCTTAACGATGGTGAGGTAATTGCGTTTGTTGATGGAAGCTATTCTCCCGATGCAGATGGAAAAGAAAAATATGGATTTGGTGCTATTTTATTTATTAAAGGACACAAACAAAAATTAATTAAAGCATATGTAAATGAAGAGTACATGGATTCTAGAAATGTAGCAGGTGAAATAAGTGGCGTTATAGAATCAATCTTGTGGACGATTGAAAACAATAAAAAAGAAATTACGATTTATTATGATTATGAAGGAATTGAGAAATGGGCAAAAAAAGAGTGGAAAGCAAACAAAAGAATTACAAAAGAATATAGCAAATTTATTGATGAAAAATCTAAATTAATAAAAATTAATTTTATACACACTAAGGCACATACTGGAATAATCTATAATGAAGAAGCTGATGATTTAGCCAAAAGATCCTTGCTATCTCAGGGTTATAAGGCCTACAACGATGGTTCTATATATTTTATTGGCCTTACTCAAGAAGATTGGATAAACATCATAGAAGAAGTATCAATAGAAAATAAAAATTATAATAAGGAAAGAGAAATAAAAAAGGAAATTAAAAAGATTAGAGATTACTTAAATAGAATCGAAGTTACGTACATTAGAGATAAAGTGGTAATAAATTGTTATAAAGGGAATAAATCATATGTTCAAGGGAAACAAAGTGTGTTATTCCAAAAAATAATATCCTATGCAATTGAAAAATTGCCAACGGAAAGCTCTGTTATAGAAACCTTAAATACTTATCATGCTTTAACAGTGGAAAAAGAGGAGGTTGAAAATCAATTAAAGAATCTATTACCAAACTTTCCTAATGAAATTCAAGATATAAAGCATTATAATAACATATTATCAGCAATATTTAATACAATGTTAGTAGGATATATGCCAGACTACACATGTCTAATTACACCCATTTTTAGGGCTATGGATTATTATTTACACAGAATATTAAGTGACAAATTAGGTAATAATACTGTAACAAGCACAGGAAAAAATAATTTTGCTTATTTTAATAAAGATAACGGAAATTCAAGATACTATTATAATTCAACTAAGGTAAATGCTAGTACAAGACAGATTGATTTTTTAGAGGACTTATATAATTATTATAATAAAATACGACATCCGTATGCACATTGGTCAAAGGATTCTATTGATACCCCTGTAATTACTGAAATGCACGTAGCTAGAGATTTAATTTTAGAAGGCTTGCAACTTGTAAATAAATATTATATACTATTTTAGTATCAAAAATTTATAGTGAAAGGAGGATACATTAAATGAGCAATTATCTAATTAATGATATAAATATGGTTGGGTTAAGAAAAATTATAACTTTATTGGATTATGAGTTAAAACTTTCAGATGTTTTAAAATCAATTAATTTATCCTCTTTAGAAGGCGAGATTATATTAATTGATACGGCTCTAGTATCTGGTATAAATGAATATAGATTTATTGAAAGTAAAGTAAACGAAAAAGGATA
>JAAYNB010000198.1 GCA_012521085.1 Clostridiales bacterium
AAGGTGGATGCTGTGGCTATTACTAAAGGTTCTGAAATCCTTGCTCATGTTGGTATTGGTTCGGATCATCATCTTCCTGGAGAAAATATAAAGACTTTTGCAACTAAAAATGTCCTAGGTAAGAAAAAATCTGTTATTGTGGAAAATAAAATGGAAATAGGATGTTCTCATAAAGATTGTCAATTAAACTCAGCTGTTATCATGCCATTGACAAAAAAAGATGAAGTTATAGGAGTTTTGAAAATATATAAAATAAAAGAAAATGCCATTTCAACTGTAGATATACAATTGGCGGAAGGCCTTGCTAAACTATTTTCTACACAAATTGAATTGGCAGAAATAGATTATAATGCAAAATTGTTATCAAAGGCAGAGTTAAAAGCATTGCAGGCACAAATCAACCCTCATTTTCTTTTTAATGCTTTAAATACCATTGTCTCCATGTGTAGAATTGATCCAGAAACAGCACGAAAACTCTTAATTAATTTAAGTAATTTTTTAAGAGAAAGTTTTAAAGATCAGGAAGATATGGTGGATATACATGATGAAATAAAACATATAGAGGCTTATTTAGAAATTGAAAAGGCTAGGTTTGGGGAAAAATTAAATGTAATTTACAATATAAAGAGTGGAAATTTCAAAATCCCCCATCTCATACTACAGCCATTGGTAGAAAATGCTGTAAAACATGGTATATATCCTAAAAAAGGTGGAGGAACTATTTATCTAACTGTTGAAGAAAATGGAGAAAATTATAGTATTGAAGTTAGTGATAATGGTATTGGTTTTCATGAAAGTATTGAAAAACCTGTTAACAATGGCATAGGAATTGAGAATATAGATAAAAGACTTAAAACAATATATGGGGATGAATATGGACTTAAAATTGAAAGTCAACAAAGCTTAGGCACTAAGGTATTATTAAATATTCCAAAAAGGAGTGCTTAATATTGAGTATTAAAACCATTATAATAGATGATGAATATCTAGCAATTGAGGAATTGGCTTTTTTACTATCCAAGTCTTCACATATAGATATTGTTGGCAAAGCTGATTGTGGTATAGATGGATTGGAATTAGTAAAAAAATTAAAACCAGATTTGGCTTTTGTGGATATAAAAATGCCTGACATTACTGGTATTCAATTTAGTAAAGAAATTAAAATGAAAAATATAAACTGTAAGATAATCTTTACCACTGCCTATGATCAATATGCTATAGAAGCTTTCAATGTAGATGCCATTGATTATGTATTAAAGCCCTACGAAGAAAAAAGAGTTTTAAAGGCAGTATCTAAAGCCAAGGATATAATAGAGAATAATCATATAAATACTAGTAAAATACAGATAAATAATATTATATTAAATAAGCTACCTGTATTAAAAGACGATAAATTAATATTAATAGATATTAAAGACATTTTACTAATATACACAGAAGATAGAAATATATATATTAAGACTAGGGAGGAAATCTTTATATCCAGTTATTCATTACAAGAGCTAGAGGATAGACTTAGAGATAAGGGTTTTTTTAGAACTCATAGAAGTTATCTGGTAAACCTTAACAAAATAAAAGAAATTTCACCCTGGTTTAATGGAGCTTATGTGGTTATTTTAGAAGGAGTTAATTATGAAGTGCCAATAAGTAGAAATCAAGTGAAACCCTTTAAACAAATTTTAGGAATTTAATATCTACCTTTTAACATGGAAAACAGATCCTTTGGGTCTGTTTTTTGTCATTTCGTATATATTTTATAGATTTTTTAACAAATCATTATAAGATAATAATAGAAATTGTATATTTATTAACATATTTATGAAATCCTTTACAACCAAATTTAATAATTCTCGTAAATCAAATTATTATATAAATATACAATTAAAAAATAAAAGGAGGAAGATTAATGATTACTTTTTTTGGTGCAATAATTGTATTAATTCTTGGTTATGTAATCTATGGTAGCTTTGTAGAAAAAGTATTTGAAATTGATGAGTCAAGACCAACACCTGCTACTACAATGGAGGATGGTGTAGACTATGTACCAATGAGTTGGACAAAAATATTTCTTATCCAACTTTTAAACATTGCAGGATTAGGACCAATTTTTGGAGCCATAGCTGGAGCACTATGGGGTCCTGTAGCATTTTTATGGATAGTTTTTGGAACAATATTTGCTGGGGCTGTACATGATTATTTTTCTGGAATGTTATCCCTAAGACATAATGGTAGTTCAGTTGCTGAAATAGTGGGTATTTATCTTGGGCCTGTGGTTCAAAAAATCATGAGAGTATTTTCTATTATACTTTTAATTCTTGTGGGAACAGTATTTATGACGGGGCCAGCCAATCTATTAGCCAGTTTAACCCCAGAAAAACTTAATGCAAATTTTTGGCTTTTAATTATAATTATTTATTATTTCTTAGCAACATTCCTACCTATTGATAAGGTTATAGGAAAGGTATATCCTTTATTTGGAGCGGTTTTAATTATAATGGCTGTAGGTATTTCAGGGGGACTTGTTTTAGGAGGACATGAAATACCAAATCTTACAATTAAAAATCTACATCCATCAGGTTTAGCATTATGGCCTACTTTATTTGTTACCATTGCCTGTGGTGCAATTAGTGGTTTCCACGCCACTCAATCTCCTATGATGGCAAGATGTATGACAAATGAAAAATATGGTCGAAGAGTATTTTATGGCTCAATGGTGGCAGAAGGTGTTATTGCACTTATTTGGGCAGCTGCAGCAATGACATTCTTTGGAAGTACAGAGGGACTTCAAGCAGCCTTAGCTGATGGTGCACAGGGTGGAGTTGTTCATACAATTTCTAAGTCCCTTATGGGACCAGTAGGTGGGATATTTGCAATACTGGGAGTGATTGCATTACCTATTACATCAGGAGATACAGCTTTTAGGAGTGCCAGACTTACCATTGCAGATATATTTAATATAGAACAAAGTTCT
>JAAYNB010000018.1 GCA_012521085.1 Clostridiales bacterium
CATATCCATCTTCATCATAATTTGTATCTATGGAAATGGTAGTTTTTTTTCTGTTTCTTCTTATAAAATCTATACATGTATTATTTACTATGGAATATAACCATGTAGAAAAACTACTCTTGCCTTTAAATTTATCTATTGAACGATATATTTTTAAAAATGATTCTTGTGTAACATCATTAGCATCTTCTAAATTGCCTAACATACGGTAGGCTATATTAAATGCTCTTTTCTTATAATTAGCAATTAATATTTCAAAGCTTTTCACATCACCAGCTTTTGCCTTTTCTATTAAATCTTCTTCTTGATGTTGCAAAAAATCCACTTCCTTCCCTCACTCTATATTAATTAGACGAGAATTTTAAAACTTTGTTCCTAAAGTACTATTTATGAATTAAATTTTAAAAAGTACTTTTATGATATAGAGTATTGTTAAATTATTATTTAATTTAATTATAACAAAATTATATTAGCTAAATATTAAATTTTTATAAACTATTTTTTTAATAAGTAATTTATTGACAGATGATTTATTATATGATATTATAATCCTCATGAATAATATGCCGATGTGGCGGAATTGGCAGACGCCCACGACTCAAAATCGTGTGCTATAATGGCGTGTGGGTTCGAGTCCCACCATCGGCACCAGTACTATTCTCACAAATTAATATTATAAGAGAAAAAGATAGGTATTATTATACTATCTTTTTTTAAATTTTAGTAAATAGAAAAACCAGGCCTATGAACTAAACCTGGTCAATATTCTCAGAGATGTTTTTATTCATTTTTGATAATTAATAGCAAACCAGTAAGCCTCCAATACCCGCATGGGTAGATATTACTGGCCCCATAGTTGTAACTATAACTTCTAAAGGGTTAAACTTTTTTATAATTTGATCCTTTAGTTTTATAGCTTCATCCAAGGTATTACAATGGGTTATACCTATAATTTTATCTGAAAAATCTATTTTACTTTCTTCCATAATTGTCAACAGATTTTTTATGGCTCTTTTTTTTCCACGTATAGTTTTTAATACTTTTACATATCCATCATCAACATGGACTATGGGCTTTAAATTCAATAAATTAGCAATAACTTCTTTTGTTCTAGTTACTCTTCCGCCTTTCACAGCATTTTCCAAATCCTCTAAATACACTATTACTTTCATTTGTTCTCTATATACTTTTAACTGTTCTATTATTTCTTTTATATCTAAACCTTCTTTAATAAGTTTAACTGCTTTTAAAACTTGTAATCCTGTGCCCATACTACCACTTAAGGTATCAAAAACTTCTATATCTCCACCTACCATATCTTTTGCAAGCATGGACCCATTATAGGTTCCACTTAATCTTGATGACAGATGCATAGCTAATACTCGGGTATTATTACTTTTAGCTTCTTTAAATACATCAATAAAGTTTTGTGGTGAAGGTTGTGAAGTTTTAGGTAGACCTTTAGATTTTTTCATCTTTTCATAAAATTCTTCATGGCTTATATCAATACCGTCCACATAATTTTTCCCATCAATTTCTATATTTAATGGCACTAC
>JAAYNB010000199.1 GCA_012521085.1 Clostridiales bacterium
AGACGTAGAAATCCTGAGGGAAAGGTCATTGAAATATTGGGTCATGAAAATGATCCAGGTACAGATATATTAAGTATCATGAGGAAATTTAAGCTAAATCCAGAATTCCCTAGAAAAGTAAGAAATGAAATTAAAGATATTCCTGAAATGGTTTCAGAGGAGGAGATTAGTCAAAGAGAAGATTTAAGAAATTTGACAATGATAACCATAGATGGGGCAGATGCCAAGGATTTAGATGATGCCATATCATTGGAAAGAACCAGCAGCGGCAACTATAAACTAGGTGTACATATTGCAGATGTAGCCCATTATGTAAGAGAAGGTACTGAATTAGATAAAGAGGCATTAAAAAGGGCTACTAGTGTATATTTAGTGGATAGGGTTATACCAATGCTGCCTAAGGAACTATCAAATGGAATATGTAGTTTAAATCCCAATGTGGAACGTTTAGCTATGTCAGTATTTATGGAAATTGATAATAGAGGACAAGTTGTAGACCATGAAATCATGGAAAGTGTTATAAAAGTTGATGAAAGAATGATATATGAAGATGTATCAGATATATTAGAAAATAATGATGAAATTCTATCTGAAAAATATAAACATTTATTAGATATGCTAAAAAATATGGAGGAACTATCCATAATATTGAGAAATAAAAGAGAGGCAAGAGGAGCCATTGATTTTGATTTAAATGAGGCTAAGGTAATTTTAGATGAAGAAGGAAGAGCCAAAGATGTAATAAAATATGAACGTAGAATTGCCAATCGAATTATAGAAGAATTCATGTTGGCTTGTAATGAGACCATAGCTGAAAGATTCTTTTGGTTAAATGCTCCATTTGTATATCGAGTTCATGAAGAACCTGATATAGAAAAACTAGAAGAATTTAATCAATTCATTTTCAACTTAGGTTATACCTTAAAAGGTACAATAAATAATATTCATCCCAAGGTATTACAAGAACTTTTAAATGAAGTAAAAGGGAAAAAAGAAGGAGCTCTTATCAGTACATTAATGCTGAGATCATTAAAAAAAGCTAAATACAATTCAGAAAACCTAGGACATTTTGGACTATCAGCCAAATACTATTGTCATTTTACAGCACCTATTAGAAGATATCCTGACCTGGCTATTCATAGGATCATAAAAGAATATATAAAAGGTAATATTAATGAAAAGGTATATAATAAATTCCAATCTAGAGTAGATTATATAGCTGAACAATCATCTATTAGAGAAGAAGTAGCAGATGAGGCAGAAAGAGAAACAGTAGATTTAAAGAAAGCAGAATATATGTTACAACATATTGGGAAAACCTATGAAGGCATTATATCAGGAGTAACATCCTTTGGTATATTTGTAGAACTAGAAAATACTATAGAAGGAATGGTTCGTTTAAGCTCCATAGTAGATGATTATTATATATATGTTCCTCAGCAACATAGCTTAATTGGAGAACGAACTAAAAGAGTATTTAGAATTGGAGATAATATAAAAATAGAAGTTGCCAGAGTAGATGTAAAGCAAAGAGAAATTGATTTTAATTTGGCGATGGAAGAATATAATATTTAACTAAATACAAATTTAACAATATTAAAAATTATATGCTCCCCTTGTGGTAGACAGTTTAAATAATAAAAACTGTTTAAGACAAATAGGAGCATTTTTTTATAAAAATCTTTTACAAACAATATTCTATGTATGAATATATAGAATAATTAAAATATTTTCAATAATGTTTTTCTTATGCTCAACCCTTTGATTTTACTTAATTAGAAGAAAAAATAAAAATACAAAACAGGTTTTAGTATATGAAAGATATTTGACAGTCTAAAAATAAGATGTAATAATATAATAAGGATATACTATATATTTTTATGCAAAAATATAAATATATTTATTATTTCAATGGAGAAATAATTGTCTACTGAATTTCAATGGTGAAATGGAAAAAACAGTTTTTGCATATCTGATAAAACATTGAAAGGATGAATATAATGCATAAAAACAAAAAAAGATTTAATTTATCAGGTTCTGTCATAGCAAAAGAAATATTATTATTAGTTATTCCATTGACCATTATAGCCATGTCAATACTATCAATTATGGGATTTAATTATTCAAAGAGAGTAATAGTAGACAATTTAGACAAACAAATGCTAACTTCTATTGATAACACCTCGGATAATATAAATGCTCTACTGGTAAAAGAGAGGGCAGTTGCAGAGGGGATTTCCAAAGCAGTGGAAAATATCCAGGAAAATATAGAAAATATAGAAGATGAATTATTAGAAGAACTTTTAGTAAAATTTGCTGGATTAT
>JAAYNB010000200.1 GCA_012521085.1 Clostridiales bacterium
AAGCTTGGATGGATGAGTCCGGTGGAATATCGACTCGCCACCTTAGTTGCATAAAAATAGCAAGGCAGTTAAAACTGCCTTGCTAAAAAAGTCTAACTTTTAGGGGGCACCTCATTCTTATTTACATGCCTCAACATTTATTATAGAAAGAATAATTTAGTGATTTAATCTTCTTGGAAATAATTTGTATTTGAATAAAATATATATTTGCAGTTAAACTAATATATATTATTAACTTAATAATGTATTTAATACTATTGCTGCTGTTTAATTAATATTATTATTTAAAGAAATGCTAGATTTATGTTAATCATTATTGTATAATATTCATAATAAATAATTCCAATAAAGAGGTGGAAAATGAATATAAAATGTACTAATCTAGGTATAATACAAGAAGCAGATATAACAATTGATGGAATAACAGTAATAGCCGGAGAAAATGATACAGGTAAAAGTACTATAAGTAAAATGATGTTTCTTTTATATAATATATTAGACATTCGCAATATTGAAAGTTACAAAGAAAGATTAAGAAAAAAGGAAATACAAAAATCTGTAAGTTTATTACGACCTAGTAATAATAGCTCAACTATGAGGGTTTTAAATAGGGCTGTGCACTTTAATCCTTATATTTCCAAGTTGTTAGAGGAACTCTCTGTAACATGTGATGATAGTAAAATAAATGATATCTTGTTATCAATTGAATCAAGACTTAAAGAGCATTTGCATGAAGAAGGAATAAAATACGAAGAATCTCAAATTAATAAATTTATTGATAAAATAAATAATGCTTCTAAAAAAAAATATTCTAGTGATGAGATTGTTTCTTTGCTACTCAAAAGATATTTAAAATCCTTATTTGATGATGACATATGTAATAAATACACAGATGAACCAACATCTGTTAAATTGATTGATAATGGTGTATCTCTAATAGATTTAAATCTAAGAGGTAATAAAATATCAAATATTGAATATTTATTTAATGCAGGTTTAGAAACAGTTACTTATATTGAAACTCCATTAATATTACAATATTCATCAATGATAGCTAAGGCTAGAACAGTTCTTGAAACAGATGAACTGTATCCTGTATTTTTAGATGTAGCACAAGTAGATGTAATATCAAAAGATTTAATAAATAAATTAATTACGCCATTCGGTATACAAGATGAAAGTAAAAACGTTATTATAAAAAATATTTCTAGTATTATAAAAGGTAATGTGAAATATGATGATTCAAGCAGTAGTTTTATATATGATAAAGATGGTATAGTTTATAACATAAAGAATACTGCATCTGGGATAAAAACTTTTGGAATCTTGCAAGTACTAGTAGAAAAAGGATTCATAGGTGAAAATTCGTTGTTAATTTTAGATGAACCTGAAGTTAATGTACATCCAAAATGGCAAATAAAATATGCTGAATTAATTGTAAATTTGGTAAAGTCTTTAAATGTAAAAGTTTTAATTAATTCACATAGTCCATATTTTATTGAAGCTATTCAAATTATATCACAACATGAAAATATTAATAATAGAGTTAACTTTTATGAAACTAAAAAGTGTAGTAAAAGCAAATTAACTAAAATTGTTAAAATCAATGACATTGATTCTATTTTTGCCTCACTAAGCGAACCCTTTGATATGTTAGATGAAATAAAGCTAACTGATTTTTGACTTTTTAATTTTTTTGGGGGGATAATAGATGAAAGATGCGATACATGAAGAATTACAAGAAACAAAAGAAAAAATTTCAGAAGAAATAAAGAGATATCTAAACAAAAACTATCAGAGTAATATAAAAAGTTTAAAAGATATAAGTTATGACAAGGAAAACAAAGAATATTTATCTAATTTAGAAACGAGTTGTATGTCTTATGATGATGTTATAAAAGATATATGTAAAAAAGACTCTATATTGGAATTTGCTTCACCAGATGCTATTTTTTTTAAAAATGATATAGTGTATTTTATAGAGTTTAAAAATGCTAAAATTTTTGATAAATATAATAAAGAATATAGGATGAAAATAAAATTGAAACTTGTCGAGGGAGGGTGTATTGGTCTTTATAAATTAGCTAATTTAGCAGGAATTGCCGTTGAATTTAGTGATATTATTAAACTTAAAAAGAAATATCTTGTAGTATATAATTCAGATAAAGCAACAAAAAATGCAAATAACATAAGAAATCATTTAAGAAGTAAATTAGCTATGCAACAATATAAGGGTACATATGTTGAAGATATAAATATTATTAGTTCTACATCATTTGATTCTACTTATAAAAGCAAAAATTTATGGAATTAAAAAATGTTTTTGCGCTACCAGGTGTGAAGTTAGTATATAACTATGGACACTAAATAAGGTTTTAAAAGTTTATGAAAAAGGTGAAAGTTTGTTAAATAGGTATTTACCCACAAAAATAAATTAAAAATGGGTAGCTGATATTATCTATATGACCCCAGAGGATTTTGAAAAAATGTGCAGAGTCGCTTAGGATAATTTTAGCTCTTAGCATCAGGTGAAAGTTAGGCTGATTTATGTTTCGAATATCAAGGTAACAAGTAAAGAATAAAAACTTAAATTATTGTCCAAAGTATTACATAGATCCCAAGCTACTAGAGAGGAATATCATCCATTGCGATGAAACGCCAATTCAAGTACTGAAGGAGGATGGAAAAGAGCCTCAAACGATGTCTTACATGTGGCTTAATCGCACTGGAAATGATGAGGAACTCCCATCATCTTCTATGATTACAGATCATCAAGGAATGGTGATAATCCTGTAGAATATCTAAAGGGCTTTACAGGATACCTTCATACAGATGGCTTTAGTGGATATAACAAGCTTAACGCCACTCGTTGTGGATGCCTTGCCCATCTACGAAGGAAATTCATAGAAGTCATTCCTGATAAGAGGGCTAATAATGCACCGCCAACCCATGCTG
>JAAYNB010000201.1 GCA_012521085.1 Clostridiales bacterium
AACCATATATGATATGTATGGTTTTCCAAAGGAATTATATGAGATTGTATATAATTCTCCAGGTTCACCTAGTACAGCTAAGATTGTAAAGGATATGATTTCAAAAGAGACGGAATATGACAACTCTTGGGGAATTGATCATGGCACATGGTCAATATTAGTTCATATGTATCCAGATAGAGATATTCCTGTATTTCAAATTAGTATAGATGCTGATGCTCCTCCAGAAGTACATTATAAAATAGGGGAAGAGTTAAAATCTTTAAGGGAAGATGGAGTACTTATATTTGGTACGGGTAATGTAGTTCATAATTTAAGATTGGTTGATTGGCATAAAGGAAGTAAAGGATTTGACTGGGCTTATGAATTCGATGATTATATACATGAAAATATTCTAAAGGGAAATCATAATAATATTATAAAATATGCTGAATTAGGTGAAATTGCAAAGCTGGCAGTACCAACTCCAGATCATTTTTATCCTTTATTATATGCACTTGGAGCATCAGATAAAAAAGATAAGGTAAGTATTTTTAATAAATCCTGTGAATTAGGTTCTTTAACAATGACAGGTTATTTATGGGAATAAATGAAAGTATTAAATTATTTAAATTTATATAAATTAACAATTTTTTTACCAAAGTCTTAAATCTTATTATAGATTTTAGACTTTTCTTTTTAAAGTTAAAATATTTTTTCTATTAATTTAATATAAGAATTAGGTAATATTAAGAAAAATACTAAAGCTATAATATTTCCATATAGTCTACGGAGCGTGGATTACTTTTTTGAATTTCTTGCTTTATACTATAATGGAGGTGAAAAGAATGGATAAAAGAAGAAAAAAAGAACTTTTAGAAATGTATAAAAACAGACATCCTGAAATGGGTGTAATATCTTATCATTGTAAGGAAACAGATGATGTGTTTTTGGGTATATCAACAGACACAAAAGCAGATTTTAACAGTATAAATATGAAATTATCAGCTAAAATGCATCCAAATAAACTATTACAAGAACTTTGGAATAAATATGGTTTGGAAGGCTTTGAATTGGCAGTTGTCAAAGTTTTAAAATATGATGATCCACATAAAGATCATACAGAAAAATTAGAAAGTATGAGAGAAGAATGCTTTGCTGATAATCCAAATGCAAGGAAGATATGGCTATGAAAAAAATGAGAAATTGGAGTGTTATTAAATATGGGCAAGACTTGTATTCTGTCACCTAATAGACAGTTGACTGAAGAAGAACAATCTCTTGTTTGGGAAAAACCACCTTCACATATTGAAAGTGAAGGGGAAAAACGTATATATAGAGAAATAGTAAGGAATTGGAACAATAGTGAAATGAAAATTAGTACAATTTTATTAGAAGGGGTGGTAAATTATATATTTATTGTGTTAAACATGGTTTAATGGTATATCCAGGGTATTAATCTTTATTAGATAATACACTGGATATAATTTTTTGAATGGGAAATACAATATATTTAAAAATAGTAGAAAGAGGTATTTAAAGATGAAGACTTTTAAAATGTTTTTAGATGAAATTGATGATTTAGATAAAAGGAAACCAATGGAAGAGATTTTAAATCATGTTAAAGAAAAGTTTCCTCAATTAAAAGAAGAGATTAAATGGAA
This sequence comes from Clostridiales bacterium, assembly GCA_012521085.1. Taxonomy (GTDB): domain Bacteria; phylum Bacillota; class Clostridia; order Peptostreptococcales; family Natronincolaceae; genus JAAYNB01. Next base: position 1,644 of record JAAYNB010000201.1, read on the forward strand.
TGAGCCAATGTTCACTGACCATGGAACCTTTATTATAGGCTTTAGTATTGCTAAAGAGCATATAGCAGTGGCTCCTGAACCAGCAGTTATTAGTTTATTTGAAAAAGACATTAAAAAAGCAGGATATTCCCATACAAAAGGATTATTTAGAATCAAGTGGAAGGATAAAATAGACTTTCATTTGTTGGACAGAATAATAGCCTATAATATTGAAGATAAAAAAGATATGACCAAATTTTGGCGATAAAAATCATAAATCATTGGAATAATACCCAATTTTCATATTTCACTAAAACTTGTATTCATACCTATTATTCCATCTTCATATGCAGTAAATATCTATTAGCCTCCAAAAATTTGTCTATTTCCTTAAGCTATGATATCATTATGGGCGGTAAGGAGTATTAAATATTATTTTATGGAGGAAATGAAGTTATGGATAATTTACCAAATTGCCCAAAATGCAATTCAGAATATACTTATGAAGATGGAAATCTTTTAATTTGTCCCGAATGTGCTTATGAATGGATACCAGAATCAGAGGATGGAAATAACTCAGGTGAAAATGTTATTACAGATGCAAATGGAAATGTTTTAGATGATGGTGATACTGTAACAATAATTAGAGACCTTAAATTAAAGGGAAGTACATCAGTTATAAAAAGAGGTACAAAAGTAAAGAATATACGTTTAATTCACAATCCAGCTGATGGAGAGCATGACATTGATTGTAAAGTTGATGGTTTTGGAGCTATGTTCTTAAAATCTAAAGTTGTTAAAAAAGTATAGATATTTAGATGCTAATTTTTCATAGAAAACCTTGCATTTAAAACTATTAAGTCATATGCTTATATTAAATAATAAGTTGAGATGGATATGAATAGAAAAAAATTAATATTATATATCATTGAATATAAAAAAATATTGGAGTTAGGTTCATTTTTAAATTTGTGATGAACTTAACTCTAATTTTATGTAAATAATAGATTAAGTAAATTATATACTGCTATTATACTCAATTATTAGTTTGAAATTTAGTAATAGATCAACTCCTTAATTTTATATAATATGTTAAGCAGTAATATACAGATTATTATATGTTTTTATTTTGTCGAATATATTAAAATTATATATCATTATTTTCTATTATAAGGTAGAATTGTATTAGGAAAAATATAATCTATCTAATAATATAATAAAAGTAAATTTAATTTTTTCTTAATGTTTTCTTAATTAATTTTAAATATATTTATTGTATCATTAAAATTGTAGTATTAAATTAAATAGGTAGAAAAAAGGGGACTGAAATGGAAAAACATTATATATATATAATTCTTACACGAACTAATACAACACTGTCAAAATTAATAGGATTTGCAAAAAATGATGAATATACTCATGCTGCTATTTCATTAGATAAAAATCTTGATCACATGTATAGTTTTGGAAGAAAATATACCTACAATCCATTTATAGGAAGGTTTAAAGAAGAAAATATAAATAAAGGTGTATATAAATATCATAAATATTTACCTGGTTTAGTAATGGAAGTTGAAGTATCTAAAGAGCAGTATGAATATGCAAAAGGACTTATAAATCATTTTATATCAAATAGTAATATTTATAAATATAATTATAAAGGACTATTATATGGTCTATTTAATAAAGAAACATGTTGCTGTAATAGATTCCTATGCTCAGAATTTGTATATCATATTTTAAAGGAAAGTAATATCGTAGATTTTAATATAGCTAGAAATCTTGTCAGACCTCAAGGCTTACTAAATATAGATGGTAAAATAATATATAAAGGGAATTTAAAAGAATATGGATACTTTAGTAACAATAATTATTTAAAAGAAATAGATATAAGAGTAGTAAGTACAATAAAAAAATTAATTTTAAGTATGAAAATTTAGGTCGATAGAAAAATATCTTTGTTTTGGCATATTATTAACTAATATAGGGATTATGGTAACAAATGTATTTCCAACAAATAGAATGGCAAGGCACTCTAAATATAGAGTGCTCAGTTTGTAGACAAAACACGGTTTTCTCTATTATGAAAACCGTGTTTTTCAATAT
>JAAYNB010000202.1 GCA_012521085.1 Clostridiales bacterium
TAGGCTCAGCATTGGGTGAAAAACCAACATAGGGAGATATATATTCTAAATTATATCTCTTGGCAAAATATCCAAAGGCAAAATGTCCACCATAGATAATTTTATTAGACTGAGTCTTTTCTAATGCAGTTTTAATCTTTTTATGAAGTGCATCTAATTCTTTTTTATAATCTTCTCCATTTTTTATATAAAACTCACTATTTTCAGGATCTGATTTTATAAGACCATCTACAATATTATTCACCATATATTTTGCATATATTGGGTCTGTCCATATATGAGGATCTTTATCTCCATGGTCATGGTCATCATGATGATCATGTTCTTCATATCCATCAATATCCATTAATTCTACATCTTTACTAGCATCTATAATAATCAATTCATCTGATTTAACATTTTCTGCAATTTTTACTGCCCAAGGTTCCATATATTCGTTGGTATAAATAAATATATCTGCCTTTTCTATACTTACCATATCCCTAGGTGTTGGTTCAAAGGAATGGGCTTCCACTCCAGGTGGAATTAATAATTTTACATCTACCCTATCTCCTCCAACTTTTTTAGCAAAATCATATTGGGGAAATAAAGTGGTTATAATTTGTATTTTTTCGTTATCTTTTTTTAAAGTTTCTTTTTCAACACTGCATCCACTAATTAAAAGTACTATTATAGATAATAAAAAAATAATAATGAAAAATTTGTTTTTTATTGTATTTATCATTTTATTCTCCTTTTTTATAATATCTCATTATTATATTTGTTATATTTTCAATTTATATGGTATATTTATGAAACATGGTTAATTTCATATTATAAGTTAATTATATCATATCCGTATTCCATATCCATATGATGCCCATTATAGATGGCATATTAACAATTTTATTATTAAATATACATTTTTTAAAACAATATAATATATTATAATCAATAAATCATAAAAAGGAAATAATATTTATTATAAAATCATAAAATTTTTAACCATAAAATATAGTTAATAAAAACAGCAAGGAGAATTTTCATTCTTCTTGCTGTTTCACTATAAAAGACATAATTGTAAATTCTGTTTTATAAATTACTCTTTAAATAATCCTTTTTATTCCATAGGTTTTTTCAATTGACCTACCATAATTGCTGTAATTAAGGAACCAATCAGGATGGCAACACTGTATAATAATACTCCTTCAACTGCATTAGGAATTGGTAGTACGAAAATTCCTCCATGGGGAACAGCTAATCTTACTTTAAATAACATTGTCAATGCTCCTGCCACACCAGAACCTGCCATTAAAGAAGGAATTACTCTTATTGGGTCAGCTGCTGCAAAGGGGATAGCTCCCTCTGTTATAAAGGATATTCCTAGAACTAAACCTGCTTTACCTGCTTCTTTTTCCTCTTTAGTAAATTTCTTTTTATATAGAAGTGTTGCAATCCCTATTCCTATAGGAGGTGTCATACCAGCAGCCATAACTGCTGCCATAACTGAAGATGATTGACCAGCTGCAATAGTTCCCACTCCAAAGGTATAAGCAGCTTTATTTATTGGCCCTCCCATATCAAAGGCCATCATTAATCCCAGTACAAAACCTAATACAACTGCACTACCTTCTTGTAGATTGTCTAACCAATTTGTTAAACCTTCATTAATTGTGGCTACAGGGGTACCAATTACATAAATCATCAATAAACCTACAATTAACGAGGAAAGTAAAGGTAATACTAACACAGGCATTAGCCCTTCCATTGCCTTAGGTAGTTTTATCCATTTCTTCAATAGGACTATGGTATAACCAGCTAGAAATCCTGCAATAATTCCACCTAAAAATCCTGCACCAATTTGACTAGATAACATACCACCTATCATTCCCGGTACTAATCCAGGTCTGTCAGCTATTGAATAAGCTATAAATCCAGACAGTATAGGTATCATGAGAGCAAAAGCTGAACCTCCACCAATTAAACTTAGAGCCCAAGGTAATGAGCCTTCATTATCAGCAGCATGTATACCGAATGCAAAGGAAAGTGCTATCAATATACCACCTGCTACTACAAATGGTAACATATATGAAACTCCAGTCATTAGATGTTGATATGGTCCTTTTTTACTTTGTTTATGTGTGTCATTTTCTTTTTCAACTTTTTCAACATACTTTTTAGTCTTCTCTAACTTCATAGCATCTTCAATTAGCTCTTTAGGACTTCTAATGGCGTCTTGGACACCTACTTCTAAAATAGGAAGTCCATTGAATTTACTCTTATCAATCTTAGTATCAGCAGCTATTATTACTGCATGAGCCTTTTTTATTTCCTCCTCTGTAATTTCATTTTCCACACCTATAGACCCATAAGTCTCAATCTTAATATCTACTCCAACCTTTTTTGCTGCCATCTGTAAAGCTTCAGCAGCCATATAAGTATGTGCTATACCTGTAGGACAAGATGTTACTGCTAATAGTTTCATAACATTTCCCCCTCTTTTTAATTTTTAGAAAGATGATATTACATCTTCATGGTTTTTGGCTTTCATTAACTTTTCCCTTACCTCACTATGCATAAGTCTTCTTGATATAAAGCTTAGTATTTTTAAATGTGTGTCATCAGACTTATTTGGAACTGCTATTAAAAATATTAGATTAACTTGCTTTTCATCCATGGAATCAAAATCAATTCCATCCTTACTTATGCCGAAAGCTATGGCAGCTGTGGATACAGCATCACTTTTGGCATGGGGTATACCTATTCCATAACCAATACCTGTAGAAAACTGTTCCTCTCTTTTCATAACTGCAGATTTATATTTTTTTTTATCAGTCACTACCCCATCTTTGTACAATAGTTCAATTAATTCATCTATAACTTCTTCCTTATTACCTCCTTTCAAATCAAATAAAATTCTATTTGGTGTCAATAATTTTTCAATTTCCATAATACTCTCTCCTTTATCATAGGGATTTTACTATAATGTCTTTTGATATATTTTTTATAGTTTCATTATCTGGTATTTTAGTCCCCTCAGTCATAACCTTTGCTGTGGCACATGCTATGGCTAATTTAAGGGTTTCAAAATCAGATAAATTATTTTCCATAGCATAAATTAATCCTGCAACCATTGCATCTCCTGCACCAACAGTACTTTTTACCATTACTTCCATTCCTTTAGAATAATAGCTATTATTTCTAGTAATATATACAGCACCTTCTACCCCTAAAGAAATTAAAACTTTTTCTATACCTTTTTCTATTAACTTCTTTCCCCCTTTTAATACAGAATTTATATCTTTTTCATCTACATCTACTACATTCTGTAATTCGTGAATATTTGGCTTTATAGCATAGGGTACAGCCTTTATACCATTAATCATGGGACTTCCATCCGCATCTAAAATTACCTTAACGGATTTTTCCTTTAATCTATGAATAATCTCTTCATATATATCAGCTTCTAATCCCTCAGGTAAACTGCCAGATAATACTACTAAATCTTCTTCTTTCACTAGTTTCATAAAATAGTCAAGAAAATTATCTATTTCATTTTTTTTAATTACAAATCCCCTATCATTTATATCTGTAATAGTCTCATAATTTTTTTCAACTATTTTTATATTTGTCCTATTTTCTCCAGGAATTTTAAAAAAATCGTTTTCAATTTTAAGACTTTTTAAATAGTCTAGAAAAAAATTAGAATTTTCTTCTCCTAATATTCCTGTACATACACTATCTACACCAAGTACCTTTAATACCTTGGATACATTAATTCCTTTACCACCTACATCTTTTCTAGAAACCATACTTCTATTTACTTCATTTCTTCTGTATTCATCTATAACTATAGTCTTATCTATAGCTGGATTTAATGTTACAGTATAGATCATATTATCCTCCCTCAGTATTAAACCAAAATGTTAACACCCAAACTTTTATATTGCACCATTTCATCCTCGGGTCTTTCTCTATTGGTTATAATATAGTCCATATCCTCCATGTCACATATCCATGAAAAATATACTTGCTCAAATTTAGATTCATCTACCAGTAGATATACCTTATTGGCCACATCTATCATGGCTTGTTTTACTTCTGCTTCCTGTAGTGTTGGAGTAGTTATGCCAGATTTTAAGGATACACCATTTGCACCTATAAAGGTTTTATCTACTCTAAATTGTCTTATGGTTTTTTCTGCAATGGATCCTACTTGAGCCTTAGTATTGCTTCTTATAATTCCACCTGTATTGATTAATTGAATATCTTCCCTATTTGATAATTCATTGGCCAATGCTATGGAGTTGGTTATAATTGTTATGTTTTTAGCTTCAATATATTTTGCAATATGCCAAGTAGTAGTTCCTGAATCTATTATTATAGTGTCTCCATCTTGTATTTGCTGAGCTGCAATTTTTCCTATTTTTTGCTTTTCCTCTAAATATTTATCTTGTTTTTCATTAAAGGTAGCTTCTAATTTGTTAATCTGTGTAGATACTGCTCCACCATGGGTTCTAGTTATTAATCCAAATTTCTCTAATTCATTCAAATCTCTTCTAATGGTTGACTCAGATACTCCAAATTCTCTAGATAATTGGGCTACCTTTACACTATCTCCTCTATTTATCATCTCTGCTATCTTCAACCTACGCTCTTCTGCAAACATATTGACTCTCCTTTAACATTTATGATTGATTTATTTCTATTTTATGATTGTTTTTAGTTTTTTATGATTATTTGTGATTGATTGTATTCTATTTTAAATTTTTAGATTTGTCAATATACTTATTTGTTATTTTATAATTTTTAAAAAAATAAAATGAAAAATTTTTAAAAAAATATCCCCTATAAGTTTTTACAACTTATAGAGGATTTTAACATTAATAAAATATATTATTTTCACCCTACATCTTAGCAAGTATTCTTGCCAGATTTTCACTTGTTCTTTCTATATTTATTACTCCATTTTCCAAAGCTTCTTCTAAGGTACATGGAGATTGTAATATACCTATAATAGATGTAATTCCATGATTATATAATACATCTACTCCTTCACCTATACTTCCAGCCAATACTAGAGTAGGTATATTATGTTTTTGAGCTACACTTGCTACTCCAAAGGGAGTTTTTCCATAAAGGGTTTGTCCATCTATGCTACCTTCACCGGTCCACACATAATCTGCTCCCATAACATGCTTTTCCAGTTCAGTATATTTAATTACAAGTTCCACACCCCTTATAAGTTTTGCTGATAAAAATGCCATCAAACCTGCTCCAAGGCCTCCTGCAGCACCTGCTCCAGGTACATTATCTACTTCTATACCTAATTGTTCTTTTATTATATTTCCATAATGTTTTAAATTATTATCTAGTTTTTCTATTATTTCAGGAGTTGCTCCCTTTTGTGGTCCAAATATATGAGATGCTCCTGTTTTACCTGTTAATGGATTGTTTACATCACAGGCTACTTCCACATTTATATTCTTTAATTTAGGGTCTAGGTTACTAATATCTATTTTGTATAATTTGTCTAATGCTCCACCACCCCTAGGTAATTCCTTTCCATCCTTATCTAATAATTGTCCACCAAGAGCTTGGAACATACCAGCTCCACCATCATTTGTGGCACTTCCACCTATTCCTATTAATAAATTCTTAACTCCCATATCTAATGCTTTTTTAATCAATTGTCCAGTTCCATAGGTAGTTGCTATAAGTGGATTCCTTTCTTCTTTTGAAATTAATTGGATACCACTTGCACTTGCCATTTCAATTATGGCAGTTTCCCCATCCCCCAATATACCTAGTTCAGCCTTAACTGTCCCACCTAAAGGTCCCATTACATCAACTTTATGAATCTGTCCATTAGTTGCATCTACAAGAGATTGGGTAGTTCCTTCACCACCATCTGCCATAGGTACCTTTACACATTGGGCATTGGGGATAATTTTTTTTATGCCTCTTTCCATGGCATCTGCTACCTCTTTTGCAGTCATACTCTCCTTAAAGGAATCTGGTGCTAAAACAAATTTCATGATTAATCCCTCTTTTTTAAAATTTATTTTCTAATCTTATAAGATTATGCCATAGATAATTGTAGATACTATAGTCATTCCTAATCCTACAAGGCTTTCATATGGTATTACTTTTAATCTATCTTGTATATCTAAATGTACACTACCTCCAGTTGCATGGAAGAAGCTTCCATGAGGTAAGTGGTCTAGAACTGTGGCTCCACTGTGAATCATTGCTGCGCCAGCTAATGGACTTATACCAAGGCCTAATATAGTATTTCCAAATACTGTACTTGCCACTGCTGTACCTGAAGTTGTTGATGCTGTTGCTGCTGACATTAATATTCCTGATATAGGTGCTAGTATAAATGCAGGTAGTCCTCCTGCCTCAAGACCTGTTATTATAAGATCTTTTAACCCTGAATTTGCAATGATACCTGAGATAGTACCTGTCCCTAGAAGTAGTATAGCTACACCACTCATCTTAGCTAAACCTTCTAAAGCATACTCATTTAGATGTCTTATCTTACCCATTGCAAATACACCTACAATACCTCCTATTGGTAAAGCTACTAATGGATCTATATTTATATCTGCTATTGGTCTTAATGACAATATGGCAATTGTTACAATTGGCCCTAATATAGATGCAAAGAAACTAGGTTTTTCCCCGGAAGAAGTGGTGATTTCACTTTCCTGAATCTTTATTCCTTTTTTAACTAAGGTTTTTGCTAAGAAAAATGTAATTATTAATCCAAATATTGCAGGAATAATTCCAGCTCCCATTACTGAAGTTAAAGGTAATTCAAATGCATCTGATGCAGCAATTGTATTAGGGTTTGGAGATATGATATTTCCAGCTTTTCCCCCACCTATCATGGCTAGTAAAATTGATGGTTTTGATAAACCTGCACGGCCACCAATGGCTAATGCTATTGGTGCAACTGTAATAACTGCCACGTCTATAAATACACCTACTGCTGTCAAAACAAATGTGGCTAATATTAATGCAATTATAGAATTTGCTTCTCCTATTTTGTCTACTATGGTTTCTGCAATCTTTTCAGCAGCACCTGAACCTATTAATACACCAGCTAATACACCAGCTGTTATTATTCTTAGGACTGCAGGTATTATTCCCTGTGCACCTTGAATCATAAGGGTTACTGTGCCACTTACTCCTGCTCCACCCACAATTCCTCCTACTACTGCTCCTAAAATCAATCCATATACTGGATGGACCTTTTTAATTATAAGAAATATTGCTAATGCTAAACCTATTATTGCTCCTAATGCTGATACTTCCATTTTTTATAACCTCCTTATATTTAAGCTTAAGAACATTGTAAACGGTTTCAGAACTCTAATCATCGTATAAAGGTTTAGATTTTTCATGGTTTTTCTGTTCATTTGCACAATTAAAGTTCTGAGATAATATAAGCTATAAACAATTCTAGGAGGTCTTTATAATTTTTAGGGTCCCTTCCGGTAATTTCTTTTATCTTTTCTAATCTATAATTTAAAGTATTTCTATGGATATATAATTTTTCTGCGGCTCTGTTGATTTCACCATTCATCCTTATATAAATTATTAA
>JAAYNB010000203.1 GCA_012521085.1 Clostridiales bacterium
ATGGAACCTCCTCCTAAAAATGCTCCTCTTAAATAAGCCCTTTTACAACATTCATTTTTTATTAAATCTTGTGGGATTTCATATGTTATATGATAAGAATCTGATTCTATTTTCAATATTCCAATTTTTCCTAAAATTATACCGCTACCCATGGAATGTGTTACTATCATCATATAATGATTATTTTTTTTTAGTCTTGTATTTCTCCTAATAATTACTTCTGTATGAATTTTAAATAAATCTTTTATATATCTAAATACTTTCCTTGCAGTGGAAGGATTTTCCGTAGTTATTTTTAAATTAAATTTTTTTAAACCTGTAATTTGTAAAGTTCCACTCATTCTTATTAAACCTGCAAGTTCTGCCAGTCTGCAACAATCATTTTCTGGTGTAATTCTAGATAGTTCTGATTTTGTATCTGCTGAAAAAGACATATAATCACAACCTTTATTATTTTTAAATAATATAGCTTTTTATCCAAATAATGTTTTCATAATTTTATTTTATTAGTACAAAATATAATATGAGTTAACTCATATTATATTGGAGGTGTTTTTTATGCACGGAGGACCTAAAATGGAAGTTTTATGTAGTGTACAAAATTGTAAATATAATAAAGAAGAATATTGTCATGCATCTAAAATAGAAGTAAATGCTAAAGGTTATAAAGATGAAGCACATTCTTCAGATGATGCTCTTTGTACTACATTTAAAGTCCATTAAATATTAAAAACACTTTATTCAAAAGACCTCATTTTACTTTTTTTGAGGTCTTTTTAATTTCACGAATAGCTTTTTTAATGATTTTTCTCTCATCATCATATTTTGCCAAATCAGCTGCTTTATTTATATAAACAAATGTTGCTTCTATAAATCCCTCCCGCTTTAAAGGTATACAATGTATGGAACGGGCCTCCATCAAGTACCAGTGAACTGTTTTGTTTATTATATTTTTTTCTTTCCAATTTTGTCTAAATGTATAATGTATCTTACCAATGTATTTTATAATATTTGCTTTAACACCAGCTTCTTCATATACTTCCCTTATGGCAGCCTCTTTTATTGTTTCATGAGCTTCTATTTTTCCTTTTGGTAAAACCCAATCACCGTTATATTTTTTTAATAATAGTATTGCATTACCAAAGAAAACCACTCCGCCCGCACTTATTTCCTGCCTCACATTTTACACTCCTTTAAGTTCCACCATGAATTCCCGATCATTGGTTCATATTATTATCTATACCCTTATTTTCTTAAAATTTTTCATATATCTAAACCATATATTTTATAGTTTTATACTTTTTATATACTTATGTAGTCATTATAATAATAAGTTATCATATTAATCTTTAATTTTCAATTAATAAGCTTAATAAAAAACTCCTCCTAATTAGTAAACGTTTTTTTATTTAAACTGTCTACTACAAAGGAGTATATCATATTTTATATAAAATATTTTTTAGGTTTCTTTGCCACTAAATCTACAATAACTCTAGAAACTTTTACAGCATCATGTCTGATATAGTTCTTTTTTACTTCTATAAAGTTTTCTTCTATTAATCTTATACCTTTTTTTTGTAAATACTTTCTATCCTCATTTTTAGGAATTACTAGTTGTGCACCTTCTTCTTGATATTTATTATATGCATCCATTTGAACTATTCCATTATTGGCTATAACATAGTCTAATTTTATTTTAGGACAATGTTTTAATATTCCATCTACATGATCCTTTATACCATAGCCATGGGTTTCTCCTGGTTGAGTCATTATGTTGGAGATATATACCTTTTTATTAGTACTTTTCTCTAGGGCAGATTTAATATTTTTCACTAGTAAATTAGGCATTATACTGGTATAGAGACTTCCTGGGCCCAATACTACTATATCAGCATCTTCTATGGCCTTAACTGCCCCTTTTAACCCCTCTACTTCCTTAGGTTTTATAAAAACCCTGTCTATGGGACTATTTAATTCCAAACTTTTAATTGGTATATTTGATTCACCTTTTATAACTGTATCATTTTCAAGTCTTGCATATAATGTAATATTTTCTAGGGTTACAGGATAAACTTCTCCTGTCACAGCCAAAACTTCACTTGTTCTTTTTATAGCTTCTTCAAAATTTGAAGTTATGCCATTCATAGAAGCAATGAATAGATTTCCAAAACTCTGTCCTTTTAAAGATCCATCTTCAAATCTATATTGAAAAAGTTTTTCCATAGTAGGTTCCATCTCAGCTAATCCTAAAATACAATTTCTTATATCCCCTGGAGGTAACATACCTAAATCTTCTCTAATTACACCTGAACCCCCACCATCATCTGCAACTGTCACAATGGCAGTAATATTAGTGGTAAATAATTTCAGTCCCCTTAATAATATGGAAAGTCCTGTCCCACCACCTATTACCACTATTTTAGGCCTACGAGATAATATTTTTTTATCATAGATCTGTTGATTTATACTTTGATTATATAAAGGACTTTTAAAATAATTAGTATCTCCAAATAAGGACTTCATAACTTGATATAATCCTATACATATAAAAAGAACACCTAATAGTCCAATGGGTATATATGATGATGTTGTTGTGGTAATTCCCATTAAAGTAAAGAAGTGTGAAATAGAAATTGATAGAATAAAATCCCTAAAACACTTAATAAAATCCATCTTTTAATTTCTAAACCTGGAATTAACCAACGAAAACGTTTCATTTAGTCCTTTGTCCTTTCCCAAAACATATGATCTCTATCATTTAATATAACTCTATAATTTTTTTGTCTGAGCCTTTGCTCCAGTATGTGGGCAATTGTAACTGAACGATGTTTACCTCC
>JAAYNB010000204.1 GCA_012521085.1 Clostridiales bacterium
GGTTTTACGCTTACCCTTCATATAACTGGCATACGGCAATTTGATGTTTTAATTTTGGGGAAACTTTAGATATATCATCAATTGTTTATTTTCTATGAGCTATCACCGATTTATTTTTTCAGATGCGAAATCTCCAAATTCTTCATCTGTACATATAATCCTAATGCTATTCATTTCAAGAAAAACTAGCATTACCAAAATCCCTATTAGCTTATTTTCTTTTTAGGATAAATGCAACCTAAACTAACTGTGATTAAATAATATCTTTTTAACTTATCATCACTAAGAATTAAAATAATAAGAATATATTATAAATGGTAATATATCCTTATTACTAATATTTCCTTCAGATAATATAAATTATGTGCAACTAATTTTTCTCACCATTTTCAATTATAGAGAATACTTTCGCAGTACTAACTACAGATAATGGAATATTTATAACTGTGAGAACAAATAGTGAAAAAAGGTTCCACATTAAATTAGCAGGGAGTTTTCTTCCAAAAATATAATCATATATTAAGAAATAAATTACATAAAATGCAATATTCATTAACCAACGAACAATATTTTTTTTCATAATTTATTTACTCTCCTTTTACTTTTTATTACGCACTTATCTACTTATACGTATTATACCACTTAACCCCAGTTTATGATAACCCCTTAAACATTATTCTATAACCCATAGCTTGTCCTACTTATGATAGGGTTCCCCCTTCATAATTCTAAAACTTCTATACACCTGTTCTAATAAAATCATTCTCATCAATTGATGGGGAAAGGTCATGGGTGAAAAGGATAGTTTATAATCAGAAACTTCTAATACATTCTCCGATAATCCTAGGGAACCTCCTATTATGAAAACTAGATTGCTTTTACCATCCAATGCTAAATTATTTATTTTCTGTGATAATTTCTCTGATTCCAGCATCTCCCCTTTAATATCTAGGGCAATTACATACATATTATCTCTAATATGTCTTAATATACCCTCTCCTTCTCTATCTTTAATATTATTCATCTCAGTAATACTTAGATTTTCCGGTGCTTTTTTATCTGGTATTTCTATAATATTTAATTTGCAATATTTAGATAATCTCTTTTTATATTCATCCATTCCTTGATTTAGATATTTTTCTTTTATTTTGCCTACAGCTATAATTGTTATATTCATTTTACTTTCTCCTGTTTCATTCTACTTCTATATTTTATAAAGTTATTATCCATTATAGATTAATTAGGCATGAAAAAAAAGAGCCATATATTATTCCCATGGACTCTAATTTATCTGTCATATGTCTTTAAACCACTAGATACTTAGGCATTCGATCACAAAAATTACATGTGCTAGGAGCCATCCAATCTGTAAAGGATACTGCCTCTAATTCATACAAATCTGGTGGTTGTTCATATGTGTCTACAAATTCTTCTATAGCATCTTCTAGATGTTTGTTACATACTACATACATCCTATCACTTCCTTTATGGTTGTGAATCTTTTTATATATTATCTCTCAAAATCCATACTTCAATTCATTACCAAAGGTGGATTTTATTATATTTATATAGATACCATTACAACATAAAAATATGCAATAAAATCTATAAATATATCTTTAGAGAATTATTAAAAATTATCAGTGAATGGAGATATAAAATCCCTTAAACAGTGGCCCACCATCGACAAAAAATTACAATATAATAATTTATTCACCACGGTTTCACATGGAACATTAAAATAGTCCAAGCCCCTACAGGAACTTGGACTATTTTTATAAGGTAACTTCTATGTTTAATTCACGTTGATTTCTCATAACTTTCACTGTAGTTTTATCCCCTGGACGGAACTTATATAATTCTCTAGTTAGCGCACCCATGGTATCCACTTTATTACCACCTATACCTATTATAATATCACCTGATCTAATATCATAGGTATCGGCAACTGAATTAGGCTCTACTGCTACCACATATACACCTTCATTAACACCTAATTCTATACCTGTACGTCCTTGGAATCCATCTACATTCATACCTCTAATTCCTAAATAAACTCTAGTAAATTCTCCCTGTTCAATAAATTGATCTACTATTGGTTTTGCTGTATTTATAGGTATTGAAAATCCTAATCCTTCTCCAGTTTGAATTTTTGCTGTATTAATTCCAATAACTTGACCCTTTGCATTTAACAGTGGTCCTCCACTATTACCTGGGTTAATGGATGCATCTGTCTGTATTAAATTTTCTATGGTTTGACCCTGACCTACTGTAATACTTCTATTAAGTCCACTTATTACTCCCTGAGTCAAGGTTCGTTCAAAATTAAGTCCTAGAGGATTTCCTATGGCTACAGCAATTTCTCCTACTCTTAAACTATCACTATCACCTAGTTCAGCTGGCTGCAGATTTTTACCACCATTTACTTTGATAATTGCCAAGTCTAATGTAACTTCATTCCAAAGGACTTCCGCTGGTAAACTACTACCATCGTGGAATAGTACCATAACTTCTTCCACATTGCCATCTCCCACCACATGGGAATTAGTTAATATATATCCTCTTTCATCAATAATTACTCCTGTACCTAAACCTTTGGACCTTCTAGTACCAAAGAAAATATCTCTTTCTAATGTAACTGTGGTAATTCCTACAACTGATGGCATTGCTTTTTCTGCCACAGCTGAATACACAGTATAATCATGCTCAGGTTCTATGGTAATATTTGATGGTGGTACAGTTGAAATATTAGCTTTTTCTATTATTTCTGGTAAATACCAATAAAAAACTCCCATAGTAATGGCAGAACTCAATATTCCTGCTAAAACCACTGTTGTTATAAATCTGAGAAATGAACCTTTTTCTTTCTTTGGTGGTTTTGGTCTTTCTATTCTTTCTACAGGAGTATAGTGAATTATTTCTTCTTCTCTGTTTTCATTTTCTGGATCTTCATAATAAAAACTCATAAATTGTCCCTCCTATCTTTCAAAGACATATGTAGAATCAGTCAAAGAATAATTGGGCACATCAATTGAAATATCAGAGCCTATATTTATACCATGATTTTTTAATATATTCTTTATTGTAATCATGGCCAGTTCAGGAAAATTATTCTCCCTACTCAAATGTGCTAATAATACTTTATTCACATTTTTCTTAATTAAATCTACAATTGCATTCCCAGCTGCTTCATTAGATAGATGACCAATATCAGATAAGATTCTTCTCTTTAGATAATAGGGATAACTTCCTGTCTTTAACATGTCTACATCATGGTTAGATTCTAATACAACTAAATCAGAATCTTCCATCTTGTTTATTATACCCTCATCTATATAACCTAAATCAGTAGCTATACTTATTTTTGTATTATTATTTTTTAATATGAATCCAACTGGTTCTACAGCATCATGGGATATATTAAATGGGGTTATTTGTATATCTCCAATATTCATTTCCTTTTTTGTTTCAAATATTTTTTGATTATGGGATTTTACAGGCCCTATTTTATCCTCCATGGCCTTCCATGTAGGTTCATTGGCATAAATAGGTAAATCAAATCTTCTGGACAATATACCCGCTCCTTTAATATGGTCATTATGCTCATGACTAATTAATATACCTGTCAACTTTTGGGGATCATGGCCTATATCTAATAATTTATCTTGAATCATTTTACCACTTAAACCTGCATCTATGAGCAAATTTTCTCTACCATTGGTTATAAAATGGCAGTTACCACTACTGCCACTTGCCAATGTACAAAATTCTACTGTCATTAATATTCCTCCAATGTACTAGCCAAATTAATATTATATACCTTGCTACAAGTTTATTTAATTATACTTCCTTAATATCTGCACCTAGATTAGCTAATTTTTTGCATAGATCATCATATCCCCTCTGAATATAATGGATATTAGTAATCTCTGTCCTACCTTCTGCTGCTAATCCTGCAATTACCAAAGCTGCTCCTGCTCTTAAATCTGTAGCATTAACTTTAGCACCTGTTAACTTTTCTACACCCTGTACAATTGCTGTTCTACCATCAACTTTTATATTAGCACCCATTCTCTTGAGTTCATCTACATGTTTAAATCTACCTTCAAATATGGTCTCAGATATTACTCCCACACCTTTAGAAATACTCAGTAAACTACTCATGGGCTGTTGTAAATCCGTTGGAAATCCTGGATATACTAAGGTTTTAACATTTACATTTTTTAATGTCTTATCTGCTTTTACACGTAATGAATCCCCATTTTCTATAATTTCCACACCCATTTCTCTTAATTTAGCTATAATTGCATCAAGATGTTTTGGTATTATATTTTTTACCACCACATCTCCTCTAGTAGCTGCAGCAGCAATCATATA
>JAAYNB010000205.1 GCA_012521085.1 Clostridiales bacterium
CCACTAAGGGATTATGTAGTAGAAGAGATAAACAAGGGCAATATAGTTATACCATCATCTGAAGATGGAAGAAGCTATAATGCTAAAGCTGTAAATGTTTATGAATTAATAGATCAAGGATTAATTCCTGAAGCAGTATTAAAAGAATATGAATTTGATACTGAAAAGCCAGTAGTAGAACCTACTCCAGAAGTAACTCCTGAAGCTAAGAAATATACTGTTAAACCAGGAGATGTATTATGGAAAATAGGTAAAATGTTTGATAAAACTTGGGAAGAATTATCTGAGTTTAATAAGCTAAAAAATCCACATCTAATATTCCCAGGACAAATAATAAATATTCCTAATTAAGATGATAAAATAATAGCAGCCTTCGGGCTGCTATTTCCTTGAGTTTTATAACCTACTAGCTACTTTATTAAAAAGTCTTTCCTTTTCTTTTTGCTTAAATGATTTATAATAATTTTTTACTTCAGCTACTAGGGATGTATCATAATCATTAGCTATTAGTTCCTTTTCCAATTCATCTATAATAGAATAAACTTTTTTATCACATTCTTGTTCTAAATTAGAACCTTCACTAATATATTTTGATGCTAACTTTGTAGTAGAGACTTTACCAGATTTATATTCTTCATATCCAGAAGATATTAGATCATTTAACTTATCTAAAAATTCATTTTGAAGGGACTCTAGTTTTTTATTATATTTATCAGCAATATTAGATAAGGACTCTTTTTCTATTTTATTTTGATTTAAAGAATTAGTATTTGTTTCATTGTTTTCTATAGTTTTATCTTGATTATCCACAATATCTGCATTATATTTAGGATTTTCCACAGGTTTCTCAGTTTCAATTATAAAATAGAGGGGGTTTTCCACAATGTCATTTATGTCTTCCTTTTCTTGAATTTCTTTTTTATATTTATTGCCAGTATTATAAATATCTATAATATTAAGGGCGAATTTTATTTTATGAAAATTTAGGGAAATTATTATATATGCTAAGGTCAATATTCCAATAATTACATATTTAGATTTGTTTTTCATCACATTCCTCCTTAGATTTTGTATATATTATAACATAATTTCGTAACACTGTTTCATTAAAATAGTAAATATGATATAATGGGATAGAATGGGAATTTTCAAAAAAGTGTAATTATCTTTATTGGGAGTGAGCATATGTGAAAAAAAGAAAAGTTCTATTTTTAGTTTTATTAGATATTATAGCAATAAACTATTCTTATATTTTAGCTCTTTTTTTTAGATTTGAAACTAATATTCCAGAGAAGTTTTTAGATATTAGTATTAGGCATATTTTGATTATTACTGCAATTAAAATAGCAATATTTTACATATTTAAACTCTATAGTAGTATTTGGGAATATGCAAGTATAGATGAGCTTATGGAAATAGTAGTATCAGTTATTCTAGCCAATATATTTGTATCTGTTTATGTGATTTTATCCAATATGAATTATTCAAGGAGTTTATTTTTTATAATTCCCATAATAGATTTATTCTTTATTGGAGGTATTAGATTTCTATTTAGAA
>JAAYNB010000206.1 GCA_012521085.1 Clostridiales bacterium
ATTAAAGATGGAGGCCATATATTATACTATTCTTTGTTAGGAACTTTACATTCTTGTGGAATTGAATCTGACCAAGGTAGAAGATTATCTAACTCTTCTAGATTATCTAAATCTATATTAGGCAGTTTTTCAAATAGATATGTTAAATAGTAGAATGGATTTAAATTATTTGCTTTTGCCGTCTCTATTATACTGTAAACTACGGCAGAAGCCTGAGCACCTTTAGGGGACTTTGAAAATAGAAAATTCTTTCTTCCTATTACAAATGGTTTAATCGCTCGTTCTGCTCTGTTGTTGCTTATTTCACATCTTCCATCTAGCATAAATGCTTCTAGTTTATCCCACTGGTTCAAGCAATAGCTAATGGCTTTTCCAAGACTACTTTTAGGTAAAGTTTGTTTCTCTTTTTCTTTTAGCCATGACAAAAAGTCCTTAAGAACTGGTCGACTTTTTTCTAGTCTCTGTTTGTAACGTTCTTCAGGAGATAAGTCTTCTTTTTTGAATTCTTTTTCAAGTTTAAATAGTTTGTTGCAAAATTCAATGCCTTCTTCGGCATTAGTTCTCGCCAGAGTTGAATCATCAGGCAATGCTTTCAGTGCATCGGCAAATCCTCTTCTTGCATGAGCAAAGCACCCAACTAAAGTTACATTTTCTACAGCATTATATCCTGAATATCCATCTGTTTGTAAAAATCCATTGAATCCTTTTAAGAATTCTTTTGGATGCTTTTTAGCTCTTGAAGGTTGATACTCATACAAGAAAATCGGATTTGAATACATCCCTGTAGCATAGAGCCACATGTATGATTTACTTGTAGATTTTTTGCCTACTTCATCTAAAACCTGCATAACAGTTTCATCTGCATGGATTATTGGTTCATTTAGTAGGTAAGTATGCATTCTATCATAGACGAATTTAAGCCAATTATTAGCTCCATGAATAATCCAATTAGCTAAATTTTGACGAGATAAATCTATTCCAAAATTTTCAAATTGCTGTTCTTGCCTGTACAATGGAACTGCCTCAGAGTATTTACGAACCATCACATATGCCATTAAAGAAGGTGATACAAAACTACCCTTTAAAACAGGGTTTGGCATTTTAGCTTTTACAATTGGTGTAAATGTATTATTTTTCTCACATTGTCTGCAAGCATAAACATAGCATACATGTTCCACTATTTTAACTTCTGCTGGAATTACCTTTAATTCACGTCTAACTTCTTTACTCATTTTGTGAAGGGGGCTACCGCATTCAGGACAAGTTTTTTCTTCTTCGCCTAAATCGTATTCAATTACTTCTACTGGTAGGTCTTCAAAGGATTTTTTATTTAATCCTTTACTTTTTCTACGTTTGTATGTAATTTCTTCAATGGTGGGTTCTTCTTTTTCAGGTCTAGATTCTTTTTCAGCTTCATTGAAGATAGATAATTGGTCTGGATTAATTTTTTCACTTGAAGAGCCAAAACGTTTTTGTTGACTCAAACGAAATTGTTCTTCATACCAATTTAATTTAGCAGTTAATTCTTCAATTTGTTGAGTTAAAAGTATATTTTGATTTTGAAGTTCTTTAAAAGCTTCTTCTATATTAAATTCATCGTTTTCAATTTTGTTGGATGTTTTCTCTAATGTTTTCATGTATTAATTATACTATCATGGGCGTAAAAAGAAAAGCAAAAAAAGTCTTAAAATATCCACTTATCAATATTCTTTAAGACTTTTCCAAATTTGATTTTTGAAGCAATCTATATAATTATTCTTTCATTAACTTCTTTGAGTACATCTTTTTGTTCTATTGATAAACCATCTAAAAGCCATCTAAATTCTCTATCGCTAATTAAAATAGTTTTAGAATTTGAATCATTCGGCCATTTAAAGGTACCTTTTTCTAATCTTTTGTAGTAGAGCCAAAACCCATTGATGTCCCATTCTAATATTTTAATTTTATCTTTCCTTCTATTACAGAAAACGAATAGACTCCTAGAAAAAGGATTCAACTTAAAACTTTCCTGCACAAGAACAGCTAATCCATCAATAGACTTTCTAAGATCTGTTGCTCCTAATGCTAAGTAAACCTGATCTATGCGACTTTGGTTTAACATTGTGAAAGTATCCTCACAACATCTTTAAAAGTATCTGAATCAAATCCTTTGGCTACTTCAATAGTTGCTTTACCTACGGTAACTTTTAATGATGGATAAGTTCCTTTATTCTCTACTGATTTTTCAGAAATAATTGATGCCCATTGGATTTTTTTAGATGTTTGTTCCTTTTCTTTATTGAATTGTGTAATTTTATATCTAAGTGTATGGACAGAAACATTGTTTTCTTCAGCCCATTTAACTGCTGTTAATCCACTGGCTCTATAATCTTCAATTCTTTTAGTCCAAAGTTTTCTTTCTTCTTCATTCATTTGAGATAACCTCCCTTATTGATGATGTTTAAAGGTATTATCTCATAGAAAGCATTTCTTTAAAATGTGGGGTAGATTTGACGCTTACAAAGCTTGGTAAATTAAATAGCCGGGCTTTTATTTTTTTAAATAAAAACATCTTTATTTCAGAAATTACTACTAGAATATAGGACTACATATATGAGTATACAAGAATTAATACTTAATGTGGTAAACGATACCAATCAAGTATATAATGTAGTTAACTGTATTATACAAGAATATAATAAGCAATTAGCATTCAGTGGAATACAAGGGGATTAAGTCTATATAATGGTGTAAAAAGAAAAATAATTTGAGCCAA
>JAAYNB010000207.1 GCA_012521085.1 Clostridiales bacterium
ACATTTAGTATTGAAGTAGCTGACATAAGTGAAACCTCATGTTCTCCTGATTTACCACCAAAAATAACCATTACATTTAATTTTCTCATATCTACACCTTCCTTCCTATATTATTCATATTCTACTCTTTACTCAAGTATTATTCAACTTTTTTATAAATAAAAATAATCCCATCAAACTAATTTATCATATCATTAGAAAGATGAGATTATATTTATTTATATTAAAAATTAAAATATTGTAGCCAATTTATTGATTTTTTCTTTAGAATTTTGATACATCTCTACAATTTTAGATTTAAGTTGTAGAGTTAATTCCTTTTCCTGAGAGGCTGTATAAAATATTTCGTATTCTTCCTCTGTCAATACTTTCTTTAACTCCTGCTGGGTCTTTTCATCTGTCATACCATTTTTTATATCCACAAAACATAGGGGAGGAAACATAACACACCACCAGTTTTTTCCCAATCCCTCACCAATTTCTACTTTTAAGGTTTCATATTGTCCAGCGGGAAATACTATACCTCCATATCTCTTTGTGGGAAATTCTTCATTAGTCAGTTTGGCTGACACCTTATAATTTTTATTATTATTAATTATCTCTTCTACTGCTATTTTTTCTATTTTCTCAATATTTCTTTTAATAATATTCCTAGTTTCTACTATATCCTCAGAATTCTCCATTTCCTCTGCCATTTCCGCTATGATCCTATCCCTTACTCTTAACTTTAGTAATTGATCACTTGGTTCATCGCTATTAGCCAACACATGGAACCGTATAAGGTTTTTTCCTCTCCCCTCTAAAGGAGTATTTGAAAATTCTTTATCTAATTCTTTATCTAATTCTTCATGAATCATCCTGTCTTTTAAAAATATCCCCAGTGGCATTGAAACTACAATTATTACAAGTGCTAATATAATACTTATATTTCTCCTATTCATATAAACTATCCCTCCCTCTCCATTAAATCCTTATACCTACAGTATGTACAAAGGGGGGAAAGATTATACAAAAGGTCCATATTATATTTCCTTTTTTATAACCTTATGTGTTTTTCTAATTTTCATAACTATTAACAGTATTAAAGGTATTATAACTAATACACCAATACCCATATATCTATTAATTACCTCTAGGTCTTTATACACATCAGCTAAACTTTTACTCCAATTAGCAGCAGTGTATAAAATTGGTATTAGGGGTAGAGTTAAATAATTATATTCCTTTGTTTTAAAAATCTCTGATAGCATTATACCACTAGCCAAGTATATGGGTGCAACAGTTGTAAAGGCAACTATTACCCATACACTCATTAAGAGGACTGCAATATTTTCTATAAAACCCCCACCTATATATACACTTTCTAAAGCTGTAATGGCGGGCCAGACCAGATATCTCATCTGCTGATCACCCAATAAGCCTAAAACACTGGCAATTAAAAAAAAATATACTACTAAAATAATTAATGTTGCCATGGCAGATGTCTTAGCAGAGTCCTTTGGCTTATTTACAAAGGAACCAAATATTAATATTAGCTCAATACCTAAAAAATTAAAAATTATACTTGGAAGTCCCTTGACCAAATCCATAGGACTAGTTTGCAAAATGGGTAAAAAGTTAACTACTTGTATATCCTTAGAGGATACTGCAAATATGATTACAGTAAATATTAAGAGGGGAATAGCTAATAACTCAGCTAATCTTCCCAAGGTTTCTATACCCTTACGTCCTACATATCCCACTACTAATAAGAAAGATAATACCAGTATCTCCCTAGGGGTATTTCGTAAGAGTAACATCATCTTTATTACTGCAGCAAAAATTCTGATTACATATCCTGCTGTTACAATAAAATATATGAAGAAATATACTGATACTATATAAGCTATTGGCCTTGATAAATTGATACTTAAAACTTCAAACCAATTCATACCTGGAAAACTTTGTATTATATATCCATAGATATAGGCTAAAATAGTGACAATTGTTCCTGCCATTATTAATAAGAACCAACCATCTGTCCCAGCTGCCTCTGACAGGGTCCTAGGTAGTCCTAATATACCTACACCTATTACTGACAATATAAGAGTACTTCTTAACTGAGATATTGATATCTTATCGTTATTAGGAAATATCATATCTTATCCACTCCATTATCATTTTAACACTCCTATTTGTGTAATATTTGTATTCACATTAATAACTATATCAATATTGGGGAAAATCTCTTCCCAATCTCCCTTCACCTCATCCCAAAATTTTGGATGAAAAGTGCTGAGACGTCTATCAATCCCCATTACATCTACTTTATATTCTTTTTGTAATTTTTTTGTCACATCTTCTAATTCTTTGGTCAACTTTTTACAAACTGACTCACTAAAAAAATCTATGGTCTTGGGATTTAATAAATCCTGTTTTGGCTGAAAATAAAACTCCTCAATAGTACCAACAACTTCAATTTCAACTGAAATTTTGATATTGTCTTTTTTCTTTTCTATTAATTTTATTTTTGAAGGCTGATATATCAAAGCTATGGATATAATATAATCCCAAGTATCACCTTCTTGTGCCACTTTATTCTCAATACTATTGTACTTTAAATTTATACCTTCTGGTTTAGCTTCGCCCCTTATAATCTCCAGTGATCTAGTATCTGTTTCTCCTAGCCATCCTTCAAACTTTAAATTCTTTATAACACCAGATCCTGCCACCTTTATATCTTCCTCACCTGGTATTACTCTAGGTATGATAGTATTTTTATTCCAATATACATCCCTATAGATATTTGATATAGTGCCATTTCCACTTCGGGCGGGCCTTGTTTTATTTTCCAAAAGATCCAGCAGGAAATTTGCTGTTACCATATTGGAAACAGGTTCCACATTTATGACCTTTTCTGCTGTTTCAGATGTAAGTAACATATAAAGTCTTCGATTAATAAAAGGATCTCTTTCAAATCCATCCAATACTTCTCTAAATAATTTTTCATCACTGGCCACCTTTTCATCTATAATGGCCACCTTCAAATGACCAAAGTTCACCTGTTTATCATAATATGTTGGTAAAACCCTGCTGGATCCATAAAAGGTTTCTCCAGGAGCAGTATATATAATATTGGGTTCATCTGCTTTATCCACTATATAATCTACATTTGTCATTAAATATGTAAGGGAAAATCTATTTTCTGGTGTATCCTTAGGATCTTTTGCACCCACATCTATTTCTTTCATAGGTTCTTTCTCAAATTTATCAATTCCTATTACTGACACATAGCCCCTTTTTTCAATATCAATATAATCCCAACAACCAGTTAAAACCATGGCTAATATCAATATTAATATTAGTAAAATCTTTGAATTTTTATCAAACATTTTATTCTCCTCTTTTTCCTATTCTTTCTCTTTTGAATCAATATATTCTGCCCTCTTATCATCCATTCGTTTCTCTTGACCCTTTGATGTATCCTCACCTCTATTATGCATCATCACATAGGGTAGTCTTACTATGGTATCCCTTAACTTGCTAGGATCAGCCAAATATGTCATAAATGGTGATAGATACGGTGTATCAAAACTCTTTAAACTACATAGGTGTATTAGTACAATCAATGTCATTAACATAATGCCATAGAGACCTAAAAACGCACCACTAAATATAAAAGCAAAACGTAATACCCTAAATGTAATTGCAAGATTATAATTAGGTATTGTAAAGGAGGCAATAGTTGTAATGGCTACTACTATAACCATAAATGGTGAGACAATACCCGCTTCCACTGCTGCCTGACCAATAACCAATCCACCTACTATACCAATGGTTGAACCAATGGCTCCTGGTAGACGTACCCCCGCTTCTCTAATTATCTCTATGGTAACCTCCATAATCAATGCTTCCACAACGCTGGGAAATGGTACTTGTGTCCTATTACCTGCTATATGTAATGCCAATGATGTAGGTAGCATTCTGGGATGATAAGAGGATATTGCCACATACAAACCAGGCCCACAAACTGATACAAAGGCACAAAAATATCTTAACAATCGAAGAGCTGTAGCTATATCCCACCTCTCATAATAATCCTCTGCAGATTGCATTAAGCTATTGAAAGTAGTAGGTAGTATCAGGGCAAATGGAGTATTATCTACTATTAGAACTACTCGACCATGATATAGGGCAGAGGCGGCAGTATCTGGTCTCTCTGTATTCTGTATTTGGGGAAAGGGGGACATCCAATCATCTTCAATAAATTCTTCTAAAATTCCACTATCTAATATGGCATCATAATCTACTTCATTTAATCTCTGATCTACTTTATCTAATAATCTTTTATCCACAAGATCTTCCATATACATCATGGCAACACTGGTTTTGGATCTATGTCCCACCTGATAATTTTTTACTTTTAATCTATGGTCCCTAACCCTTCGCCTTATTAATGCCGTATTCATCCTAAGACTTTCTACTAATCCATCCCTTGGACCCCTTACCACTGTTGCTGTCTCAGGTTCTGCTGGACTCCTAGATGGCCAACCCTTGGTCCCATAAATAATTATTTTTTCATAACCATCAAGTATTAACGCAGTTTCACCAATTAATATGGATAGAACAGCTTCATCAAAAGATTCCACCTCCTGCATTTCTGATATGGCCACATTTTGTTTCATTACTAATTCATCTAAGCTCTTTTTAACCT
>JAAYNB010000208.1 GCA_012521085.1 Clostridiales bacterium
CCATGAAAAGAAGAAAGCAAGAGGCAGTAGAAGATATTGCAGCTAGGGTAAATAAAAGCTATGCTGAAACTTTTGAAATCTGTATGCAACTTACTGATATGGGTATCATTGAAGTTAAACCTCAAGGAGATGGAACAGATAAATTTGAACTTCCAATTTATGTTCCAGGGGTCTATGAACTGATGATGCTTAATCATGAACAGACTGCTGCTCATCCCGAGATAGCTAGAGCATTTGAAGACCATACATTAAATATTGTAGAACCTATTTCTCATATTATGCCAATGGGTAATGGTGCAATGCGGGTTATTCCAGTGGAGTCCGCAATTGAAGCAGAGACTAGAAGGGCACCTTATGAAGAATTGTCCTATTGGTTAACTAAGTACCAAAATCATATTGGTGTTGCACCATGTCAATGTCGTTTGGTTCGTACTCAGATGGGTGAAGGTACTGGTAGTATAGCAGAGGAATTATGTATTGTACTTGGAGCTACTGCCGAGTCTGCCATTATGACTGGTAAGGCAAGACGTATTACAAAGGAAGAGGCAGAAGAAATACTCCTACAAGCTGAGAAAAAAGGTTATATGCACCAAGTTACCAATATGGATGGTACCAATAAGATTTGGGCTATTTGTAATTGCCAACGTGACGTTTGTCTAGCACTACGTACTTCTCAATATTTTAACACTCCAAATATGTCCCGTTCCAATTATATCGCAACTGTTGATCCTGAAAAGTGTGCTGCTTGTGGCCAGTGTGTGGAAACATGTCCAGCTAATGCTGTTAGATTAGGACAACAATTGGCTACTAAAGAACCTATTGAATATCCATTAACACCACTTCCTGATGATCACAATTGGGGTCCTGAACGTTATAATCCAGATTTTAGAGAAAACTTTGAAAATGTTTATGATTGCGGTACTTCACCTTGTAAGACAACTTGTCCAGCCCATATTGCCGTTCAAGCCTATATTAGATTAGCTGCTCAAGGGAAGTATTTAGATGCTTTAGAATTAATTAAAAAAGAAAATCCTTTTCCAGCTATATGCGGTCGTATATGTCCCCATGATTGTGAAACTGAATGTACTAGATGTGAAATTGATGAAGCTGTGGCAATTGATGAAATCAAAAAATTTATTGCAGATAAGGAATTAAATGAAGAAACTAGATTTGTACAAGAGAAATTATATGATTTTAATCATATTAAAATTGCAGTAATTGGCTCTGGACCTGCAGGACTTTCCTGTGCATATTATCTAGCAGAAAGAGGCTACGATGTTACAGTATTTGAAAAGGAACAAAAACCAGGTGGAATGTTAACTCTAGGAATCCCTTCCTTTAGATTAGAAAAGGATGTAGTTGAAGCTGAAATTGATGTACTAAGTCAACTAGGTGTAGAATTTAAATATGGGGTTGAAGTAGGACGGGATATTACACTAGATGAATTACGTGAAGAAGGATATAAGGGATTTTATTTGGCCATAGGTGCACAGGCTGGTAGAAAACTAAATATTGAGGGAGAAGACCATGAGGATGTCATTAATGGAGTAGATTATTTAAGGGATGTTAATCTAG
>JAAYNB010000209.1 GCA_012521085.1 Clostridiales bacterium
TATTATGTATGATTATATGGGGGAGGTGTTTATATTTGTTTAAACAACAAAAAATAGCTATGATATTAATGCCTATATTAGCAATAGCTATATTATTTGGAGGAAATGCAATTTTTGGTGGACCTAAAGGCGATGTCTATGAAGGTGTGGGACAGGGCTATAATGGAGAAATTAAAGTAAAGGTTACCATGGCAGAAGGCGAAATTTTATCTATTGATATTACTGAAATTAATGACACACCTGGACTTGGAGATGCTGCTGCTCAGGAAGTTGCAGCAAATATTGTAGCAGCTCAATCAACAGAAGTTGATACAGTATCTGGTGCGACCCTATCCAGTCAAGGAACTATTGAAGCTGTAAATAATGCTCTAGCTGGAGTTAGCCTTGGAGCATCATCATCAATGGATTTAGAATTAGAAGATGGTGAATATGAAGGCACAGGTAGCGGTTTTGCTGGTGATATTAAAGTGAAAGTTTCGGTAGAAAGTGGAAAAATATCAGCTATTGAATTATTAGATTTTAATGATACACCTGGCATTGGAGATAATGCTGCCGAATCAATTATACAAGAAATTGTTAATAAACAATCCGTTGCAGTAGATACTGTAAGTGGTGCTACTGTTTCCAGTGAAGGAGTAATTGAAGCAGTTAAAAATGCTTTAGAATTATAAAAAATATTCCCTTGAAAACTTCAAGGGAATATTTTTTTAGTTTGAAATGGGAAATGTGCTGCCATCTTCAGAAATTTTTAGAAGATGTAATTCTTTTTTTCTAGAATAAAATATTTCTATAAAACAATTACTACAGAAATATCTTGATTTACTGAGTCGGCCTGTGTCTTTGTTATTACAAATAGGACATTTCATTTAAAATTGCCTCCTAATTTTTAAGTATTTTCAGAAAATACTTACACATAAGTATGTGAAAAAAATAAGCTACAATTATTGTATCAAATATATAAAGTATAAAAGACTCGTTATAAAGAGTCTAATAATTGCATATACTACTATTTAAGTTATAAAACCCCTAATATATAAAAGGTTATAAGAACCTCCCAATAATTATAATACATATATGGGAATTTTGCAAGTGTTAAACCAATTTTTTTATTACCTGTGAAACTTAGGAAAATCCATTGACAAAGTTGATACAAATATTGTATAATAATTTATTCAACTATTTGACAATAGCGCTAAAATATGATATTATAATTATAATTAGTATGGTGAAAGAAGGTGATAGTTTGGCGAATCAAAGTACATTAGATGAAATCAGAAAGAATATTGAAGAATATATAGGACAAGAAGTGACATTAAGAGCCAACAAAGGACGCAGAAAAATTATGGTTCGTAAAGGTGTCCTAGAAAACACCTACCCTAGTGTATTTATTGTAAAGATCAATGGAGACTATGATAATGCAGCTAGAAGAGTATCCTATAGCTATTCAGATATACTTACAGAGACAGTTGAAATCACCATAAATCAGAACAATGAGCAGATAAGAGTAAGTTAATCTATAAACCACCTAATATATATTAGGTGGTTTATTTACACATATCTTAATATATTCTTATTTCATAGTAGCTACCATTATGGCCTTAATAGTATGCAGGCGATTTTCTGCCTGGTCAAAAACTACTGAATATTTACTTTTGAAAACATCATCAGTAACTTCCAGTTCACTTAATTGAAATTTCTCATAAACTTCCCTTGCCACTGTAGTTTCTAGATTATGAAAGGCTGGTAGACAATGCATAAAAATCACATTGGAATTATTAGTAGCATTAATCATATCCATATTTACCTGATATGGCTTTAAAAGTTTGATTCTTTCTGCCATTTTAGCTTCTTCACCCATAGATACCCACA
Source organism: Clostridiales bacterium (assembly GCA_012521085.1). Lineage (GTDB taxonomy): Bacteria > Bacillota > Clostridia > Peptostreptococcales > Natronincolaceae > JAAYNB01. The sequence continues at coordinate 1,870 of JAAYNB010000209.1, forward strand.
CATCAGTATAGATGACATCTGCATCTTTAGCCGCCTCTTGCATATCTTCTGTTAATAGTATATTAGCACCAGTTTTTTTGGCTAAGTCCTTCATTTCATTTACTAAATCCTCATCAGGATATAGAGATTTTGGTCCTAGTGCTACAAAATGCATACCCATTTTCACAGTACCAATTAATAATGAATTTGCCATATTATTCCTAGCATCACCCACATATACAAATTTAATTTTATTAAGGGGTTTATCTATATGTTCTGTAATAGTTAAGAGATCCGCCAATACTTGGGTGGGATGATATGAGTCAGTTAGCCCATTCCATACTGGTACACCAGAATGCTTTGCCAGAAGCTCTACTGTCTTTTGCTCAAAACCTCTAAATTGGATACCATCATACATCCTACCTAGGACTTTGGCCGTATCTTCTACAGATTCCTTATGAAACATCTGACCATCAGAAATGTTTAAATATGTAGTATGACCACCTTCATCAGCTACTGCTACTTCAAAGGCACATCTGGTTCTAGTAGAGGTCTTTTCAAATAATAATACAATATTTTTTCCTTTCAATAATTGTTCTTTGCCACCACTTTTTTTCTTTTCTTTAAGTTCTTTAGACAGTTCTAATAAATATTTAATTTGCCTTGGGCTGTAGTCTTTTAATGTTAAGAGAGATCTACCTTTTAAACTTTCAGCAATATTTTCTTTTTCTTTACTTTTAATCATGTTAATCCCACCTTTTAATAGAGAATTATGGATAAAGATTATTTATGTTAATAATTATACATAAATATAAATAAAAATGCAATTATTTTTTAAAAATAATTATTTAAATATAAGTAAAGTTTTTAACATATTTTATAGAAAGAAAAATATGATGTAATAGATGTTTTATTTTAGTCCAAGTTAGGAAGGGGAGAAGATGGTTATGGAATTGGTAAAAGATATATTTGATATTGAACAATTGGTTGGACACAATACTCTACAAACTATAATAGAAGGAGATATATTAGTACCTGATATAAAACCAGATATTCATAGAATCCTTACAGTGGAGGGGGATATCCATATTAATAAAATTGAAGTCCAGGAAAATAGGATTGTAGTAGGAGGAAATATCAGGTTTAAGGTATTATATGTATCTGAAAAAGGGGATGAATTACTCTATAATATAGACAGTAATACAGGATTTCAAGAAAATATAGTTATAGAGGGTTTAAGTCCACAGATGGAGGCAGATGTAAAGGCAGAATTAGAACATATTGATTATAATCTAAATAATGAACGAAAGATTGGAATAAAAGCAGTTATTAATTTAGAAGGTAGAGGTATAGAAAAGACATCTGTAGAATTTGGGCAAGATATTGAAGGAATAGATAATATAGAAGTACTGAAATCAGATTTAGAATATAATCATATGGTAATATCAGATAAATTTAACATAGTAGCTCATGGAAATTTTGAACTGGGAGAAAATGAAGAAGAAATAAAGGAAATATTAAAATGGGATGGGGTAGTATTAGAAAGAGAAACTAGGCTTGAGGACGGAAAGGTTTTAATCTCTGGAGATGTATTTTTAGACATTATGTATAAAACTTGGGATAGAAATTTAAATATAGAGGTATTAAAAACTACAATACCCTTTAAACATACTATGGA
>JAAYNB010000019.1 GCA_012521085.1 Clostridiales bacterium
ACGTGTTAAAGATAGACAAGTATTTTATAAATAAGATTAGTGACTCAGATAATGATCCCATCATAGCTAGGGATATAATATCAATTGCTCATAGACTGGGATTAAAAACTGTAGCAGAAGGTGTAGAACTTCATATTCAGGAGAATTATTTATTGAAATACAAATGTGATAAATTACAGGGATTTTTATATAGCAAACCTGTTCCAGAAGAAGAAGCTATTAAGACTTTACAAGATACCAATGGTTAGAGATACTTAACTTATGAGGATAAAGGAAATGAAAATAAGATTAAAAAAAGTGAAAACATCAATTGTAAAAATTATACTTATTACATTTGTTTCCATAATAATAATATCAAATCTTGTAATAGGTAGTATTGTATTTACAAATTGGTTTGGATATGCAGATAGGGCACTTACAGAAATTAGCATCAAATTAGAAGATGATGTGGTAAATATTGTAGAATTTTATATAGAAAATCACTGGACTGGTATTAAAGATAAAGACCAAAAAGGTTTAATTAATCATTTAAAATTAGTAATAAAGGATAGAAATTCAAAAATATTAATAGTGGATAGAAATACTGGAGAAGTATTTTTAGACTATATTAAGATAGAAGATTTTCTTAATACTCCAAAAAGTATTACAGAGCCAATTCTAATATATGATATGGGCTATCCAGCATTATCTGAGGCCTATAATACTTATTTAGATTCTAATGTTGAATCATTTAAACTTAAAAATAATGGTGATAAATTATATATTAATATATCCGAATTTAATAAGTCAGAAATTAACTGGGTTATAATTACAGCCTTATCTGACAAACAACTGACTTCTACTATAATTAAAAACATAATATATACAATAGTTATAGTAATAATATCTTTAATAATTTCTATTGTAATTTACTTTTATTTAATTAAAAAATTAATACAACCTCTTTTTGATTTACTAGATATTACAGATAAGTTTACAAAGGGAGACCTATCCATGAGATTACTTGTATCTAGAAATGATGAAATAGGTCTTATTACAAATGCATTTAACAATATGGCGGATACAATTTATAGACTTGTAAACACACTTGAAGATAAAGTAAAGCAAAGAACCTTTGAGCTGGAGAAAACTAATGAGATTTTAAAGGATAATCGAGACCATCTTAGATTAATTCTAGATTCCACAGCTGAGGGTATTTATGGTATGGATATTGATGGTAATTGTACTTTCTGTAATAGAAGTGTTTTAAAAATATTAGGTTATAAACATTATACTGAGTTAATTGGAAAGCAAATGCATTACACAATTCATTATTCTAGAAAAGATAATACAAAAATCTCATTAGATGAATACAGAATTATTAAAGCTATGAAAGAGGGTGCTCAAATCCATGTAGATGATGAAGTCTTTTGGAAAAAAGATGGCACATATGTGGATGTGGAATATAGGGTTTATCCACAAAAAAAGAATGGCATAGTAGTAGGTGGAGTAGTTAGTTTTACTGATATAACTGAATCCAAAAAAGCTAAAG
>JAAYNB010000210.1 GCA_012521085.1 Clostridiales bacterium
ATCGCCTTATCGCATATACCAACCTGACAATAATTTCATTGATAAAGACTGGAATGACCTGGGTGGCTTGAAAGCGGATATCGTATCCTTCTTTGTATATGCTCAGAGCCAGCTCATTTATTGTGTTGTCAAACTGTGAAACGGGAATGTTCAGTTTTTTCTTTATTGCAATAATATCGTTCGTCCATGCCCAAAACGGAGAAGGTATTCCCATACCTCGACCTTGACTACTGGATGATCCAGAAATATCAGAAATCAAATGGCCAAACCAGTTGACGAAACCACAAAATAATTTTGCTGGAACATTATTGCCGCGAAGTTCAAACTTTCCATCAGCATTATGTAAAGATATCAGTTCTCCTCCGGAAACAAAGTGCGATTGATTTGTAAACTGATCTAATATCGAATAAAACAAACCAAGCAAAGTCGGATTATGGCCAAGTGATTTGAAATGATGATTTGAAGGAGTTAAGTCAAATACTATACTTCCAGTATCACCGGCTCCGCGCTGATCATATGGGATTTTAAATTTCTTCTCAAGAAATCTAATTGCTGATGACAGTGAATCATTTCCTTTGTCTTCCCATCCACAAAGTTTAGCAAAATCAGTTGTCCGATTTGCAAACCACTTATCAGTAACATCTCCAACCGGTGACTCTCCAGGTTTTCCAACCAGAAATACATCAATTATTCCACAGAGAACTCCTGAACTTGCAGCTAACGCATAATCCAACTTATCACAATTCGGTTTAAGACTCTCAACTGACATGATTGTCTCTTTCAGACTCTGAATTTCAGTATTCGCAGATATTAATGCTGTTTCGATGGAAGATGAAAAGCTAAACCCATCGTCAGCAACAATCATTCTAAGAACGAATTGGTCTGTTCCTTCTGCTTGTTTCATGTTGTTATACTTCCTCCCTTTCCTTTTACTTTGCTTTATATCTGAATATCTGGTTGAATTTTATTTTTAGGTATTAATCTCCTTGGGGGTAAAGCCAAGAAAGTCAATAGATCATACATCTTAAATCACCTTTCATTTTTCCAATTACGGTTTCTGCTTCTTTATTCAATTGTCATCACATTGTATTTGCCATATCATTTACTATTTTTTTTGATGAATGTTTCTTATCTCATGTTGTATAGCAAGTTTTTAAGGGTACATCTAATTATCTAACCTACCCTTCTAGTATAGTCCTTACCTCTTCTTCTTTTTCCTTCAATTGATAACTTAACAAATCATAATTACTTCTTAAATCTATTAAAATACCTTTTATTCTAGATAAAGCACTTTCTACACTTCTTAAGGAATCCTTTATTTTAGATTGAACAAACCAGTCCACAAAGAATCCATCAAAGAAAAAATCAGCAAAGGTTGTAAATCCAGAAATATCAACCTTTATATCTGTAAATTTATTAACATCAGATAATTCCTTTTCAAAGGATTTAAGTAAATATTGAACCTCATGGGCTGAATTATTTGCTCTATCTATTGCAAAGTGCTTAGCCATATCAGTTATTAATCCACCACCTAATATATCCCATGTACCCCATCCCCTTGCTGATTCTAGATGATTTTTCATTTCTTCAAGGGAAGTAATAGCCCTTTCACCGGAATATATGGCTTCATGTACTTCCTTTATATCTAATTTCAATTCATTTATAATATCTAAATTCTTTCTAAGTCTCCTACCCTCTGGGCTATTATCTTTTAGTAGAAGTATTTCCTTTTCTTTTAAAAGTTCATTATATCTATCTTTTACATCTGTAAAATTTATCAATTTATTATCTATTTCTTTTATTTCCTTTTGTAAATCTTTTATTGCTTCTAGAGATTCTTCATACCGTAATTCAGCAGCTAGAAATTCTTCTTTTTCCTTATCTAATTTATCTTCCTTTTTTCCTATCAGTGATAAAAAAATAGCACTAAAACTTAACCCCTCAAGTTTTTTTACATCCTGCTTTTCCTTCATTAATTCATTATATAAGTATTCACTTTTACTTCTTTTTCTTTTCAATTCATTAAGTAGTAAATCCTTCTGTAAAGCTAGTTTTTCTTTAGCTCTAATTCTCTCTGAAAGTTCATATATCTCGTTATTAATTTCAGTATACATGTAATCCCTCCACAATTTATGTATGTAATATTTTTATAATATTAACATAATATTAGCATAAGTTAACCTATTTTCTGTTTGTTGCACTTTTATTTTTTGACTATTTATTTGAAATATAGAATAAACTTGTGACACTACAATTATTCTAATTACTATGTATAATTATCTAGTCTTTTTCATTTTGTATCTCCTCTTTGAAATATTAAATAAAGTTAAATACTACATCTCAAATGTATATCTGATAAATGTTATTG
>JAAYNB010000211.1 GCA_012521085.1 Clostridiales bacterium
AATAAATGTGTCAAAAGGCTAAATTGTGGGAATAAATAGATATAGAGAAAATTCATAAAAATACTCAACTTATCAAAGGGAGGATAAAAAATGTATCTAAAACAAAACTACATAATAATTGGTAATGGAATAGCAGGTATGACTGCGGCTGAAGAAATACGAAAATCAGATCCCAATGCCATTATAAAAATATTCACCGACGAAAACTACCTATGCTATTACAGATTACAACTTTCTCACAGCATTAGCAAAGAAGTAACACCAGAAAAACTAATTATTAATGATGAAAACTGGTATAGAGAAAGAGATATAGAAATCTTTTTAAATACTAGAGTAAAGGCCATAGATCCAAAAAACTCTAGAATTTATCTAAATAATAATACAAGTGTCAGATATGACAAACTACTTCTGGCAACTGGAAGTAGTCCATTCATACCACCAATAAAAGGAGTAGATAAAAAAGGAGTATATACCCTTAGAACAATAGAGGATTTACAAAGTCTACAGGACTTTTTAGAAAATTGTAGCGAAGTAGCAGTAATTGGTGGAGGGCTACTAGGATTAGAAGCTGCTTGGGCCCTTAAAGAAAGAGGATTAAAAGTACATGTACTAGAATTTTTCCCCTATCTACTACCTAGACAATTAGATGAAGAACTAGCAGCACATGTGAAAGAAAAATTAGAGGCAGAAGGCCTAAATATCCATCTTGGAACTGTTTCAAAAGAAATCCAAGGTGATGATAAGGTTACAGGAATAGAATTAGAAGATGGTAGAAATATTCCTGCCCATCTAGTATTATTATCTACTGGGGTTAAATCCAATATAGGATTTTTAGAGGACTCAGGTATAGAGATAAACAGAGGTGTTGTAGTAGATGAATATATGAAAACAAATCTAGACAATATCTACGCCGCTGGAGATTTAGTAGAGTATAATGGTGTTGTATTGGCCCTATGGCCCAATGCCATTGAACAAGCCAAAATTGCAGCAAAAAATATGGTGGGAGAAAAAGAAACCTTCACCCCTGCACAACCTGCCACATTATTACGAATAGGTAAATTCTCTGCATACTCTGTAGGTGAAATTAAAAACACAGAAGAAAGTATCTCCTATAAAGAAGATGATGTGTTCCATAAACTTTTCATTGAAAATGGTAAAATAATAGGAGGAGTATTGACAGGAGATATTAAAAAGATGTCAACCTTGAAAAAAGCCGTCAACTCAAATCAGGATATATCAGTGCTAATAGAACAAAATGTAAATTTAATAGATATATTAAATAGTATTTAATTTATATTAATTAGATAAATATAAAGTTTTTCAAATAAAAACCCCCTAAATCATATGAACATGTCTCTATCAAATAAAAGAGAATCATATCAAATTTAGGGGGTAAATTTTTACGAACTTAATAACTCATCACCAGATAAATCTGTCAACATATCAGCAGATTCAGCTATCCAACGGTGTAATTGTTCTTCCTCAATATGCAAACGTTTTAATGTATTTTCAGAGAACTTGTAGTTCATGCCATCACTACCCATGGATATACCCATCATCATGACTATGGCATCAGCCATATGTATAATATCTGTTAAAAATACATTTACCTTAGCTTTATCCGGGTCATGATGATATGCTATGGCTTCCACTAAGTCCTCCGGTAGATTCCATTTTTCCGCTACCCTTGCTCCTACCTGCCCATGATCAAATCCTAATATTTCTCTTTCTGCTTCTAAAAAGGACTTGCCTTTATTTTCAACTAGAGCCAATATATCTTGATATTTTTCACCTACATAGGTATTTAATATTACCTTTCCTATATCATGTAGTAAACCAGCTACATAAGCATGGTCAGAATTTTTATACTTTAATTCTCTGGCAATATTCCTAGCAATCATAGCACAAGCTTGAGATTGAGTCCACAATCCCTGTCTTTCCAATCCATATCCAGGAAGTTCCCTCAACATTACCTTACTTACAGTTGCTGCCAAAGTAATACTCTTTATAACCTTAAAACCCAGTAAAACAGTAGCTTCACTTATGGTATGGATTCTCCTGGGAAATCCATAATAAACGGAATTAGCCAATCTAAGTACCCTAGAAGTCAAACCTTGATCCTTTAATATTTCCCTCTCTATATCCGTTACAGTAGCATCAGGATCCTCCGTCAACTCCATAATTCTACTAGTTACCATAGGAAGAGAAGGTACATCCTCAACTCTATTAATAATTTCCTCTAAGGATATTTTATCCATATAAAATCCTCCTAGTTAAAAACATATTTCCTATTTAATATTATATGGGTACTTTTACAAATATGATATAGACTAATTGTCTCATTGTTTTCAAAACTACTTTTCTGGTAACTCATTTAAATAATTGACAAAATTCCTATCTGAAACATGTATATGATCTGCTAACCATTCTATAACCAATAATTTCAAGCTATCTGTATATTCTTGGTCAAGACTTCCAGCATCAACAGCTCTTTTTACAATATTATATAGCTCATTGGTAAAATAAGTATGTTCTTCCCTATGTTTCTTAAAGTCAGGATAGGATTTTTGTATCATCAGACTTTCCTCATGGCCAAAATGTGTACTTACATAATTGATTAAAAATTTAAAGATTCCCTCAACATCTTTACTAATTTTACCTACTTCTAATGACAATATATTTTCCGTTTGGTCAAAAATACTCTTATGCTGTTTGTCTATCAATTCATTCCCTGTAGCCAAACTCTCTTGCCACCACAACATTATGATCCACCCCTATTAAAGTCTTTATTTATAAATATATATATTACATTTCTATTTATATACCCTATTTACCTGCTGTTTATTGAAAAATCCTTAGATACTTAAAAGAACTATAATACCTTTCTTAAAAACTCCTTAGTTCTAGGATGCTGTGGATTATCAAATACTTCAGATGGTATACCTTCCTCCACTATATATCCATCATCCATAAATAAAAGTCTAGTTCCTACTTCCTTGGCAAAACCCATCTCATGGGTAACTACAACCATGGTCATTCCATCTCTAGCCAATGATTGCATAACCTCCAATACCTCTCCAACCATCTCAGGATCCAGAGCCGAAGTAGCTTCATCAAATAACATGACTTTAGGCGACATGGCAAGGGCTCTCACTATGGCTATTCTCTGTTTTTGTCCACCAGATAATTGGTTTGGATAAGCATTTATTTTATCCTCAAGGCCTACTCGCTTTAGTAATTCCACAGCCATATTCTCAGATTCTTCCTTACTAATACCCTTTAATTTCATAGGAGCAAGAGTTATGTTTTCAAGTACAGACATATGGGGAAATAGATTAAACTGTTGAAAGACCATTCCAATATTTTGTCTCAACTCATCTATATCTACATCTTTGCCTGTTATCTCTTTGTCCTCAAAAAAGATTTTACCTTCTGTAGGTTCTTCTAATAGATTTAGACATCTTAAAAATGTACTCTTACCAGAACCACTGGGCCCAATTATAACAGCCACTTCCCCCTGTTTAATATGAGCATCTATACCCTTTAATACTTTTAATTTTCCAAAATTCTTTACTAAACCCTGTACCTTAATCACTTACACTCATCCTCCCTTCCACAATACCCAATAACTTTGATAGTGAGAAAGTTAAAGCAAAGTATATTGCTGCAGCCACTATCAAAGGTTCCAATGGTATAAAAGTATTTCCTCTTACAGTATTGGCATTATACATAAGCTCATGTATACCAATAACTGATACTATGGAAGATTCTTTAATAATTACAATAAATTCATTACCCAAAGCAGGTAAAATATTCTTAAAGGCCTGGGGAATAATAATATGTTTCATAGAAAGGGAGTAGGGCATACCTAGAGATCTGGCTGCTTCCATCTGTCCCTTATCAACTGCTTGAATACCTGCACGAATAATCTCAGCCACATAAGCACCGCTATTAATAGATAGAGCAATAATACCTGCTACAAATTCTTCACCTTGACTAC
>JAAYNB010000212.1 GCA_012521085.1 Clostridiales bacterium
AAAGCAAATTCCTTTTTATCCTCTCCCTCATCCATGTCTATATTAAAAGTCATATCAGTAAAATTACTATGAAGATTTACATTTCTTATACTACCATTATCAAAGGTCAGCAGTAGGGAATTATCAATAGGACTAAGACTTGCCCATACTAGATGGAGTTCATTACATCTAATTTCATCATCTTGTCCAATTCATGATTAATAAAATCATATATGTATAGCTTATTATGTATAATAAAAAAGATTTTATTACCATCTGGATTAAAGGTGGTGGACTTCATCTTTCTAATTAACTTTAATATTAAGACAAATATTCATATGAAACAAATATTAATAAGGAACTATACATTACCTAATTTATATTTAAGGTTTTTCCTGTTATTTATTTTTTGTTTATAAATTAATAATTTCTAATAAAATATTTAATACTTTCTTAATAATTAATTTATACTTTTTCAAGATACATAGTTTATTATATAAATATACCGTAATGATATATTAGCTAATATGGATAAATTATATAATAGGAGGTAAATAAAATGAAATTAAATAAAAAATCTACAATATTGACATTTTTTATACTTGGTGCATTGGTCTTAGCCATGTCAGCTTTTGCAGATATTAAACTAGGCTCTGGTTATACCAATTTAAAAGATGCTTTAAAAACCACATCATCAAAATTGGCAGGTGAAGTAGATAATTTTACTGTTGATTTGGTAGCAAGTCTTAAATTAGATGGAAAGGTATTTGAAGAAGTTGTATCTAAAGTTAAATTTGATGTAAAAAATAATTCTAGAGAAACACGTGATTTAAGTCTAAGAAAAGGTGAGTTGAGGGAACATTATTGGTATTCTGATGAAAAACAAAGCATATACAAGAATGTGGAAGATGGTTCATATACTGTATATGAAAAGAGAAAACCTAATGTTAAAGATGATAAAAAAGTAATTAATGATATATTTGAAGATGAACAGATGAAGGATTTAGAAAAAATTGTTGATGCCTTTGTGGGTAATTTACAGGATATTGTTCAAGTGGAAGAATCTGATGGGAATAAGTTGTATTCAGGAAATTTATCAGAAAGTCAGATACCGTCTACAATCAATGCCATGTCTTCCTTCTTTTTCAAATACGCTATAATGAATGAGTGGAATATGAAGAATTGGGATATACCATATGCAAAATCCAATGTGCATCTTGTAGATATGATGGGTAAGGCAGTGGAGAACAGGGATGGAATTATAGAAAGTATAATCTTTACTGCCAGTATATCAGCAGAAGATGAAAATGGTGTGGAACATATATATTCCCTAGAATTATCAATGAATATTAAAGATATTAACAGTACAGTAGTTAAAGCTCCTGATTTAGAAGGTAAGGAAGTCACATATACTAAAGAAGGATATAATTTTGATGAAAAGTATATTGGGAAATATAAGAGTGATATTGTAATAGAAAAGAACAATGAGTTTCTAAAAATTGGAGAAAGATTTGTAGAAATAACCTCCGTTGAAGATGATTCCTTTAAAGGTAAATATTATGAGGTTTATAAAGAAGGATATGAAGCTGATAATATAAGAAGTTTTGACTTTATTGCAAAATATTCTGAAGTAGGATATTTCATGGAAATGGAGTATATAAATGAAAGTGGTGAAACTGAAAAAGGAGTTATCCATCAATCAGGTAGACATAATATTGACGTAATTTTAAATGTTGAAATAAATGAA
>JAAYNB010000213.1 GCA_012521085.1 Clostridiales bacterium
CATCATTTACTATAGTAATATTATTGGTTTTAATTATCTCCATTCTCATTTTAGATGGGGTATAATTTATAAGTCCATTTTTTATCTCATCTATATTCAAACCTTTATACCATCCAATCCATATCCCTACTAAAGCATTATATACATTGTGTATTCCCTGTTGTTTAATGGTAAAAGAATGTTCTCTGCCATCTAATTCTACATCAAAGGTAAATCCCTTTTCTCCTAAATTCTTTAAGTTTTTAGGATAAATATCATTATCTTGAGATAATCCAAAAAATATTTTCTTATAAATACTATCTTTATTTTTTAATGTTTTAAGGTATTCATCATCACCATTTAATAATAGATAATCATCTGCCTTTAAAAATTTACTGCATTCCATTTTGGCTTTCATAATATTTTCTTTGCTACCTAGATACTCTATATGTGAATATCCTATATTTGTTATAACAGAAATATGAGGTCTTGTAATTTCTGTTAATTCTAAGATTTCACCAAAATTAGACATACCCATTTCTAATATACCTATTTCATGATTATCTTCCAGATTAAAAATGCTAAGAGGTAATCCTATATGATTATTAAAATTACCTTCATTTTTAAGCACATTATATTTTTCAGATAATATACTAGCCATCATATCTTTAGTAGAGGTTTTACCAGTACTACCTGTTACTGCAATAAAAGGTATGTCAAATAAATTTCTATAATATCTGCTGATTGCCTGTAGTGCATCTAAGGTATTATCAACTTCTATTATATAAATACCTTGTAAAGTCTCATAATTTATTTTAATATTTTGCTGATATAATACAGCTATAGCTCCATTATCCTTAGCCATTTTTAGAAAATCATGACCATCAAAATTTTGTCCTGTTAATGGTATAAATAGACTATTGTTTTTCATTTTACGGGAATCAGTAGATATATTTTCAATGTTTTCTATACTACCTGTTTTAATAATTCTACCATTACAAGCTTTTACTATATCTTTAATAGATTGAGTTATCATATTAATTCTTCCTTCCTTGCAATTTCCAATGCAACTTTTTTATCATCAAATTCAAAAATCTCATCGCCTACTATTTGATAGGTTTCATGGCCTTTACCAGCAATTAAAACAACATCTCCCTTTTGAGCATTTCTCAAAGCTAGTGCAATTGCCTCCCTACGGTTTTCTTCTATGAAATAATTTGCATTGGTAGATTTAATTCCCTTTTCAATCATTTTTATAATTTTCATAGGATCTTCACTTCTAGGATTATCAGAGGTTATGATGGTTAAATCGCTATATTCACCAGAGATTTTACCCATTATTTCTCTTTTCTTTGGATCCCTATCTCCACCACATCCAAAAACAGTGATTAATCTATTTTGAGTAAATTCTCGTGCAGATTTAATTAAGTTTTCTAATGCATCAGGTGTATGAGCATAATCTACAATGACGGCAAAATTAGAAAATTCATCTATGCTTTCCATTCTTCCTGCTACACCCTTTATATTTGATAGACCTTCTTTAATATATTTTATATCAATACCTAAACCATATGATACAGCAATGGCAGCAAGGGCGTTATAGACAGTAAATTTTCCTGGAATATTTACAATTATTTTCTCTGTATATTTAGGAGTGATTAAGTCAAAACTTATATGTTTCATACTCATCTCTATATTTTGCGCAAAAATATCTGCATATTTTTTTAAACCATAGGTCAATATAGGAGTAGATAATTTACTGATTTCTTCTAAAATCTTTCTTCCGCCTTTATCATCTATATTAATAATATTGCAAAGAGATGTCTGATAAAATAACTTTTTCTTTGCATTAAGATATTTATCAATTGACTCATGAAAATCTAAATGTTCTGGTGTCAGGTTGGTAAATACTCCTATTTTGAATTCGCTTCCCATAACCCTTTGTAATTCTAAGGAATGTGAAGATACTTCCATAACACAAGCATCTACCTTAAAATCCACCATTTTTCTAAACATTCTTTGTAAATCAATTGATTCTGGTGTTGTTCTATCAGCTTCTATTTCCTCTCCAGCTATGTAATTTGCAATAGTGCCAATTAAATTTGTCTTTTTATTACTGACTTCTAATATACTCTTTATCATATATGTAGTAGATGTCTTACCATTTGTACCTGTTATACCTATTAAATCTAACTCTTTACTGGGATTTTGGTAAAAGTTTTTTGCTATAACAGCCATGGTTTTTCTAGTGTTTTTTACTTTTATATATGTGATGCCATCAACATATGTATCTAAATCCTTTTCTATCATAATAGCTGTTGCGCCTTTTTGAATAGCTTGATCTATATATATATGTCCATCTGTTTTAAATCCTGTAATACAAATAAACATAGAATCAGGTACTACTTTTCTGGAATCATATACTATATTATCAATATCTAATTCTTTATTTCCTATAATCTCTTCTATATGAATTTTATTTAAAATATCTTTTAATAACATAAATAACCTCCATTAAATCTTTATTATATGATTTTATATTATATCCATATTTCCTTGTTTTCTCTATTATTTCACTTTTTAAAAGGCAACTTAAAATTAAAGTTAATTTCTTTAATCTCAGTTGCCCTTTATATTATAAACCTATTACAGGAAAATATCTAGTTTTTTAATCTGATCTAAATTCTACACCTACAATTGTTCCTACATCTACCTCTGTACCTGCTTCTGGCATCTGACTATAAGATAACCCACTACCAGTTATTTTTAATTTTAAACCTTTAGCATTTAATATAGTATTAACCTCTCTTATGGTTTTTCCTTTAAGATCTGGTACTATTACTTTTTCAGACATATCTCCATTAGCTCTAGTATAGAGCATAATAATAGATTTTTCTGGTACCTTTGCATTGGGTTTAGGGAACATATCTATTACTATAGCATCTCCATCTCCATTAAATTCCATATCTGTTACATAATCTAATTTATTTTCTATTAATATTTGTGAAGCTTCTCTAACACTCATATTCCTTACTTCTGGTACAATTACATCTTCTTTAACTAATACCTCAGCTTCTTCTTCAGTATATTTAGGTTTTATATCTAAATATCTTAAACTTTCTTCTAATACTTCTTTGGCAATAGGTGTAGCTACTACACTACCATAATGACTTATACCTCTAGGCTCATCTACAATGGCCAATACAGCCAATCTAGGATCGTCTATTGGTGCAACTCCTACAAATGATGCTACATATAAATCAGATGAATATCCTTTTCCTACAACTTTTTGTGCTGTACCTGTTTTCCCTCCAACACTATATCCAGGTATATATGCAGTTTTTCCCGAACCTTCAGATACAGTTGCTTCCATAATTTTTCTCATTTCTTCAGAAGTATGTTTTGATATAACCTGTCTAATCATGGTTTCATCAAAACGATGTATCACATTGCCTTCTGCATCAACTAATTCTTTGACAATACGTGGTTTCATTAATTTACCATCATTGGCAATAGCAGATATGGCAGTAATTAATTGTAATGGTGTAACTGAAATACTCTGACCAAAGGATATAGTGGCCAATTCTACAGGCCCTACATTTTCTAAGCTATACATAATAGATGTTCTTTCACCTGGTAGGTCAATACCAGTAGTAGTAGAAAATCCAAAACCATCTATATAATCATAGAAGGTCTTAACTCCCATTTTTTGAGCTAATTCTACAAACACTGGATTACAAGAATTCTGCACAGCTTCTGAAAGGGATTGATGTCCATGAGGATTATACCAACGCCAACATCTAAGGGTTTGACCTGCGACTTTAATTGAACCACTGGAATAAAATCCACTTTCTGCATTAGCAATTCCTTCTTCTATGGCAGCAGCTGTAGTTATTAATTTAAAAGTCGAGCCAGGTTCATATGTATCATTAATAATTGGATTTCTCCACATAGAAAACCATGTTTCAAGTTTTTTCTCATCATCCATTTTCTCAAGTTCATTTCTTAAACCTTCATCTAAGGGAACTCTAGGAGTATTTGGATCATAATCAGGTTTTGCGGCCATTGCCAATACATCACCATTTTTTATATCCATTACAATTACACTAATTCTTGTAGCATTATTAATTTCTAATGCCTTTTCAGCAGCTTTTTCAGCAAAATGTTGTATAACTTCATCTATAGTTAATACCAGACTCAAGCCATCCTCTGGTGGATGATATCTTTCTATACTAAAGGGTAATTGTCTTCCCTTTGCATCCGTATTTTTTATCCATCTACCGGGTAAACCACTTAAATATTTTTCATATTCTAACTCTACTCCTGCCATACCCCTATTATCATCCGTAGTATGGCCTAATATATAAGAAGCAAAATTTCCATAGGGATAATATCTTTTATTATCCTCAGCAATCCAAACGCCTTTAATTTTTTTTGACCGAATTTCATTGGCAATATCATCATCTACCCAACGAGCTACTCTAACTAAACCGTATTTTGTATTACTTAGCTTTTCTATCAATTCCTCTGTTTCAAGATTTAAAATATCGGCTAAAATCTCACCAGCTTCTTTAGAATCTGTAATTTCAGTGGGTTTAGCCCAAACTGTATTTGTGCTAGCACTAATAGCTAACTCCTTACCATTACGATCATATATTGTTCCCCTCTTAGCGGGAATAGGAATATCTCTTGTCTGTTGTATATTGGCTAATTCTTTATAGTGTTCTCCTTGAACAATTTGTATCCATCCTAAACGTATAATTAATA
>JAAYNB010000214.1 GCA_012521085.1 Clostridiales bacterium
ACATGTATAAGATCTGGAAGTCCATATTTTTTTATATATAATTTAAATAACTTTAGAGTCTGCTTTACCCATAAATTAATACCTAAAGAATTTCTCATCATAAGTATATTCCAGCCCTGAAGCCTTACAGTCCTAACTCCATTTTCTAGTGAGTCATTTACTTGAAAATGAAACTTCTTTAAAGTATTAGCATTTATTCCAGTTACTCTTCTTGTTTCGCTATAGATAACTCCAACCTTTAAATTACCTTCCTTTAAAGCAAGAGCCTGCTCTTTAAAAAAGGTTCCCCTAAGAGGTGCATCTTCTGTTGGATAAGCTGAGGGAATAATTAAAACATGCATAATATTCTCCTTACTAAAATTCTTATATTATTAAAATTCTTGTATTATTAAAAAATTTTACGTTATATAATTATATCATACACTATAAAATTAATAATTAACAATTTCTTAATTAAGTAAATAATGAAGCAAACTAAAAGGGCCGTCAATGACAGCCCCCTTTTATTTAATTCCTAATTTATTTAATGTTAGGTCTTTAACTATGCTATTTCCACCTAAAACATAAACACTTCTAATTTCAGCCTTGTTATTTTTTATTAGTTCCTTTATTGAATTCTCAGCAACATCTAAGTTTGATAAAACAACAAAATTACTACCCTTTGCTGCTAAAGCTGAGCCTGATAATGCATCTGGAAAATCTAAACCTGATGCTATATACAAATTCTCTAGGTTAATATCAGTTTTAAATTTATCAAAAACAACTTTATTAGTATCAAATCTATTAGCTCCTCCAAGCCTTTCTGGATTCGGAACTGCTTTAGATACATTATCACTAATAACACCCGTTTGTCCTATTATATAAGTTTTATTAATATTAGAATTTTTAATATAATCAGCAACAGACTTTGGCAATTTATCTTTTCCTGTTAATAAAACTGCCATATTTCTTTTACCAGCTATAGAAGAAATAGATAATCCATCTGCAAAACCTAATCCGCTAGCTAAAGAAATTTCCCCAGTATTACTAGAAAGTTCTTTTGCTATTGCTACTGAAGTTTCATATCTATCTTTTCCCCCAAGTCTTTTACTAGAAATACCCAACTTTTTAAGATCGCCTTCAAAGCTACTAGGAATTATTCCAGTTCCACCAGCAATAAATACTTGCTTAACACCCTTCTCTTTTAAAATATTTACTAGATCTTGTTGCTCTGTTAACCTTTTATTTTGAGCTAGTATAATTGGTGCATTATATTTCGCTGCAAGGGGCGTTGCACATAAGGCATCTGGATAGTCTAATCCATACACTATTACAGCATATTCTGATGATTCCCATCCTTGATTAAAAACTTTATATGAAGTTTCATATCTATTAATTCCGCTTATTCTAGTTGATGAAATTAACTTATTACTTAAACTAACATTCTTATTTAAATAATTTACTATTGCATCTACATTCGCATTTATCAATTTTTCTTGATAACTTTCATTTTTTAATTTTTCTGCTTCGTTAGCATTAGAAACAAAGCCAACTTCTACTAAAGCTGATGGTACTTTAGTATTTTTAAGAACATAATAACTTTCATACTTTGTATTTCTATTAACAGCTCCAGTATAACTTATTAATTTGCTCTGTAACTCTTCTGCTAGAGGCTTGTCTTCATTAGTGTAATAAAAGGTTTCTATTCCTGCTGCACTAGTTACAGTTGCTGAATTAGCATGAACAGATACAAAGGCATCTGGACTTATAGAATTTGCTTCATTACTTCTA
>JAAYNB010000215.1 GCA_012521085.1 Clostridiales bacterium
TAAATTTTTACAAAATCCTTTATTTTTCTTTCACCTTTTTTCGACATATAATATCAATGGAAGTAGGTCTTGATAGTGGAGTTGTCTCATTAGGAAGACTCTCTACATTGTGTAATCTAATGGATTAATTAATAAATCTAGGCTAATAAACTGCCAGTTAAGTCATACGGTAAACCGCACCATTGAACTGGCGATTTTTTCTAATTTATAGTAATAACTTATAATACAAATATAGTACAGAAAATACTTTGTATCCTCTGTACTATATTATTATCTTGAATTATTTACTTACTCTCAGCTGCTATATCAGATATAAGCATCCTAATGAACTCTTTTAGCGAACCTTCATAGCTTTCAAACTCATTGAACCTTGTATCAAAGTACTCAGCTAGGATAAACCCTTCTCTCATTTGGTGTTGTATATGGCTTGCCCCATCATCTATGAACTTGGTAGATAAGGCTCTTATCATGGATTCATCAAATATTGAGATCCAATTATTATATGAAGGGCTAGAGGCTTGTGTATTTTTAGGCACCTTTGCAATTAAAAACGATAATTCTTCTATCTCTCTTATAAGTTCATAATTAATAGGTGTAATAATACCATGTAAGTATTCATGTACAATATTTATTAGGTTAACTTCATCTGATGGCCCTGTTATTAATATCCCTTTTCCGCCCTTATGTACATAAGTATTCCCTAGTCCATATCCTCTCCAGTAAGCTTCTAATAGGTTTACCTGAAAATAAAACTCCGGAATTTTATCTTCACTTATCTTTAATAGTTGATTTGCCTTAGCCAAAGCTGGATAAACTAATTTAGAATACCTGTCTAATTCTTCTTGGTAATATGACTTGTATCTATTAAATAGTTCCTCAATATTTGCTTTTTCATAAAAGTCCTTTAAATGAATACCCAAATCATTAAGGTCTGATAAATAGTTGGGAAGAGCTTGTCCAACTGTAAAATTTGGTGCACCATCCATTCTAGCAAGTACTTGTCTATAATAAGGAGGTAGAACTTTTTTATTTGTATAATAGTTGTTATCCATAAGAGAGAGATTCATCTTTTCTAAATCATCCCTTACCATCTTTCTTACTTCATGGAAACCTTGTGGATTATTCTCCTCATCATATCCAGTAAAGTTCATAAAGGAATACAGGGTGAATATTGATATATCATTGTCAAATATTACTTTCTTTTCTAGTGTCTTAATCATTTCTTGGAGTTCTTCACTAAATTCTTCTTTAGGTTTTTGACTGATAATATCAACAGATTGAATTTCACTATTCCACAAAACCTCCGCACCAAAGGCCTCCATTACTTTTCTGATTGGTAAGTAGGTTTTTGAGTCAACTATAAGGGCAACAGTATCATTTTCTATCCTTTTACCATTTACAACAATATACCTCTCTCCTATAGGGACTTCTACTCTAATGCCATCCTTCTCAGCAATGGCTGTTCTTGTCCTTTATTCCCAATCAACATTTGCTCCAAATTTCTCTAGGGTAACTCTAAATGGAACCTGAGTCCTACTGTTGCCATCTAGAAAGGGGTATCCCGTAGACCTATTAAATTCTACGATTTCCCCATCTATAGAAATTATAGTGTTTTGTTCAACTGCAAATACATTTACTGGTGTGATGCTAAAGAAAAGTAAAAGGATGATTATTGCTAATTTAGCCTTTTTCATAATTTTGCCCTCCTAGTAAAATAGTATACGCCTCTCTGTTTATCTAAAGCAAGTTTTTCTTATGACCTTGGTTCCATTAAGTAGATATCTGGTATTCACTTATGATAGGGTTCACCGTATCGACTCTACTCGCAAAATTTACTTGGTAATAAATATATAATAAAAATAAAAACCAGTAGGTTTTCTAACATAATAAACCTGCTGGTTATTCCTCTATATCTTCTATAATTATTGCTTCTATATTCTCTTTACTACATACATTTTTTAATTTAATATCATTTGTAATAAAATAATCAACATTCATGGATATACCTGTAGCTAAAATTATCGCATCTGGAGTTTTAATATTATAATTAGCCCTAAGCCTTGATGCTATATCTGCAATTTTATAACCCACATCAATAATTGATAGATTTGGATAATTGGACAATATTAATTTGTACCTATTTTCTAAAAAGACATTATTATCTTTTTTAGGTTTTACTAATATCTCCATAAAAGATACTATTGACATAAAAGCTTCATTTCTACCATCTTGTATCTCTATAAAAATTTTCTCTAATTTATCTGCATAATTATGATTATCTTCAAAATAATATATAAAACAATTAGTGTCGAGTAATATAGTTTCTCTATTGTTTATTCCCATGATTCTCTTTCCTCTTTTATATATTCATTAGTGTCAATATTGTTCCATAATTCCTTTCCTAATCCTCTCATAACTTTTGCAAAACTATCTGGCTTTTCCATTAATAAGATTTGCCTAGTTTCTTCGTCATATAGCCATATAATTTCAGCACCTGGTCTCAATCCTGCTTTTTTTAATATTTCTTCTGGTATCTTTAGACTTCGGTCCTCATTCAGCTTAGAAATAAGACTCATTATTAACACTTCCTTCCTTTTATAGATATCTCAGGGATATTAACTTACATATATTATATCATTATTTTTTACACATTGTCTGAATTTGTACTAGTTTTTCTTGCCTTTACTATAATTATAGATGCAATTTGTATTATGAAAGAAACAATTGTTATTAGTACTAAAAGACCAACAGAAGTAAAGGGCTTGAAATACCAGCTCCATTCCCCTGGTAAGTCCTCCCAAATTATATTTTATTACACCTAAATCTATTAATGAACATAATATAAA
>JAAYNB010000216.1 GCA_012521085.1 Clostridiales bacterium
CTTTTGGGGAATGAAGGTGAGAAATATGAGTAAAGAGGTTTTATATAGATTAAATGAAGGAGAAGAAGTCATCATATCACCAGATAAGGAAATATCAGAGGGATCTATAATAAGAGTTCAAGGAGATATTTAATTTTACATAAAGGAATTTGTCAGCTTTTGCAGAATATTTATTTTGGATAAAAATATGATTATTGGCATATTAGACCATGTAATTTATTCTAAAGATAGTTAAATTATACTTTAACATATAATGAAAATACAATTATAGAGAAAGGAAGTTTATTGTGAAGAAATTAAAGGTTATGTCTATTTTTGGTACAAGGCCAGAAGCTATTAAAATGGCACCATTGGTCAAGGAATTAGAAAATACAGAGGGAATTGAGTCCATTCTATGTGTTACTGCACAGCACAGAGAGATGTTGGATATGGTGTTAAATTTATTTGAATTAGCGCCTGATTATGATTTGGATATTATGGAACATGGTCAGAGTATATCAGATATTAATGTAAAGGTTTTAAAGGGTATGGAGGGAGTATTAAAAGAGGCTAAACCAGATGTGGTATTGGTCCATGGAGATACAAGTACCACCTTTGTAGGGGCTTTGGCAGCCTTTTATCAGAAAATACCTGTGGGACATGTGGAAGCAGGTCTTAGAAGTGGAAATATCTATTCCCCATATCCAGAGGAAATGAATAGAAAACTCACCACTAATCTGGCAGAAATACATTTTGCACCTACTAAGGGAAATTATGATAATCTGATTAAAGAAAATATTGATAGTGGAAAAATATTTATCACTGGAAACACAGTAATAGATGCCCTTTTACAAGTAGTGAAGGAAGAATATGTATTTGATAATCCTATTTTAAATGAAATTGACTATGAAAATAAAAAAGTAATAGTAATGACCTGCCACAGAAGGGAAAATTGGGGAGAACCTATGGAAAATATTTTTAAAGCAGTGGCAGAGGTTAAAGAAAAACATGATGATGTGGAAATAGTTTTTCCTGTACATATGAATCCAAATATTCGCAAATTAGCTCAAAATATTCTAGGTAATATAGAGGGAGTACATTTGATAGAACCATTGGATTATGAACCCTTTGCAAATCTTTTAAATAAAGCATATTTTATCCTAACAGATTCTGGTGGAATCCAAGAGGAAGCTCCAGCATTGGGTAAACCCATATTAGTACTGAGGGATGAGACAGAAAGACCTGAGGCAGTTAAGGCTGGTACAGTAAAGATATTGGGAGTAGAGAAGGATGTAATTATAAAAGAAGTAGAAGAATTATTAACTAATCATAAGGCATATGGAAAAATGTCAAATGCTGTAAATCCCTACGGTGATGGAAAAGCTTGTAAACGAATTGTAGATGCTTTAAGATATCATTTTAAATTAATCGACAAAAAACCTGAAATTTTTACAATTTAATATAGCAAATCCTACAAAAATATATTATACTAATATAAGTGGTGTAAAATTTTAAAAATATAGTTAATATAATTAAAATACATGGAATATTTACATTAGCAGGATTTCATATGCTTTTATGTAAATCCTGTATTTTAATTATATTGCAAAGTCCAGTATTTCCTGTTATAATATAGCACCATGCGAATGATTGTTAATAAAATATCAATAAATGACTAAATCAGAGTTGCCTCAAATATATAGTTTAAATATGACGATTTATCTATATAATCACAATATTTCTAAAACAGATGACATTTTAAGACATATTATATTGAATTGAGTTAGAGTTGTGATATAATGGAGATTGATAATATAGGTGAATTCTATCTATTATTTTATTAATAAGATTATTATGTATAAATTGGAACATGGAGTGGAAAAATGACAAAAAAGAAGGGTAATCCCTTAAAAAATCTTGTTCTCATATCTCATATAGGTATTGCTATGATTTCTCCTATTGTTATGGGTCTATATTTAGGTAAATGGATAGATGGAAAATTAAATACAAGTCCATTATTTCTATTGATATTTATCATAGTGGGAATAATAGCAGGATTTATAAATGTGTTTAAAGTTACTATGCAGGATATAAAAAAATCATGAGGAAGTGATGATATGGGGCCAACTTGGGATATACAGTTAAGGATTATAAAAGGCATCCTCATTACAAATACGGTTATTGGAGTAATTAGCCTATTAATCATTGAATTAGCAAAACCCTTTATAATAGGACTAATTTTTGGAACACTCTTTTCCATATTGAGATTTAGGCTTTTAGCCCTAAGTGTGGAAAAATCAGTACAAATGGAAACAAATCAAGCTCAAAGATACGCTTTTTCTAGATATGTAATACGTTATACACTAGCAGGAGTGGTTTTGTTTATATCATTAAAAGCAGATTACATAAATACTATAGGTACCGTCATAGGTATGATTACTATGAAACCTGTAATTCTAAAGACCCATGCTTTTAATGATAAAGAATTTTTCAAGGATTTATTTAAACTAAATATATTTAAAAGAAAGGAGGAAAGGTAAATGGAGGGTTTTGGTCCAAGGATTATGTTTTACATTGGAGATATTGTTATTTCAGAAACTGTAGTTGTTACATGGGTCATAATGGCCATGCTTATTATAGGTGCCTGGCTCCTTACCAGAAATTTTGAGAAGATTCCCAAGGGAGCACAAAATGTGGTGGAAGTTTTAGTAGATACTATAAATAATTTTACTACTGAAACCATGGGAGAAAAAAATAGAGTATTTGCACCCTATATAGGGACTATCTTCCTATTTTTAACAGTGGGAAATCTAATAGGTTTATTAGGTCTTAGACCACCTACTTCTGATGTGAATACAACATTTGCTCTATCTATGTTAACTTTTGTAATTATTCATTATAATTCAATTAAGTATAGTAGTTTAGGTGGATATGTGAAAGGCTATTTTGAACCCTTCCCTGTTTTATTTCCTATGAATGTATTGGGAGACTTGGCAACTCCCATATCCCTGAGTTTCCGTTTATTTGGAAACGTTACTGGTGGTTTAATTGTAATGTCACTACTATATCAAGCCTTAGCAAGCTTTAGTAGCATGATTGGCTTAAAGACTATACCAGTATTACAAGCTGTTATTCCAGTGGTTTTTCATGTTTATTTTGATATGTTCTCTGGAATACTGCAATCATTTATTTTTGTTATGCTTTCCATGGTATTTATAGGTGACGCAACAGGAGATTAAAAATAGTATTTTAAAATAGTATTTAATTTGTTTTTATAATAATTAAAAAATAATAATAAAATAATAAAAAACAAGGAGGAAATTATTATGGATTTAGTAACAGCAAAAGCAATTGTATTAGGAGCATCTGCATTGGGTGCAGGTATTGGTATGATAGCAGGTTTAGGTCCTGGTATTGGACAAGGTTATGCAGCAGGTAAAGGTACAGAAGCTGTAGGTAGACAACCAGAAGCACAGGCAGATATTACAAGAACAATGTTACTTGGACAGGCAGTTGCTGAGACAACAGGTATTTATTCCCTAGTTATTGCATTAATTCTAATATTTGCTAATCCACTTATTGGCCTATTATAGGAACTTGGGGAGATGAAAAAATTCTCCCTATTTACAGTAACTATGGAGAGGAGGCATAAAGGATGCTGCCATTAGTAAATTTTAACTTTACTTTTTTTATACAAATTGTAAATACACTGATATTATTTTTTGTACTAAAACGTATTCTATTTAAACCTGTTACAGAGTTTATGGATAAACGTACACAGGGTATTGAAAATGCTATCCAAGAAGCAGAGGATAAAAAGCAAGAATCTGATAGATTAAAGGATGAATATGAGCAAAAAATACAAGATATTCAGTTGGAAAGAAATAAAATTATAGAAGAAGCTACACAAAAAGCTCGAATTAAAACTGATGAAATTTTGGAAATAGCTAATGAAGAAGCAAAACAGATAATAGAAAAGGCAAAAAATGAAATTGATAGAGAAAAGCAAAAAATGATGAATGAATTAAAGGATGAAATATCCACTCTAGCATTATTAGCAGCAAGTAAGGTCATTGAGAAGGATCTTGATTCCAATACACATGAACAAATGATTC
>JAAYNB010000217.1 GCA_012521085.1 Clostridiales bacterium
ATATTGAAGATTATCAATGGGAGAGATATGGTAAATATTTGGCTGGTGCAACTCGCCTATGGTTATTCCCTGAGGATTTATTAAAAATAGGTGAACTAATGATGAATAATGGTGTTCATAATGAAAAGATCATTGTTCCTAAAGAATGGCTAGATAAGATGTTAAAGATATATTATTATACTCCAGATGTAGATACACCTGGTTCTACTTTCCGCAGATATGGCTATGGATATGGTACATGGCTACCAAAAGAAGATTTTTATTTTGGTCATGGAACTGATGGGCAGATTTTAACTGTTTTACCGAAACAGAAATGTATAATAATTACACAGGCTTATCAACATGATATTAAACCAATTGAACAAATTGTAGATAGTATAGTAGTAGATAAAATTAAATAGGATCTCAAAAAGCTGATATATTTCCATTTGGATTTATATCAGCTTTTTTGATTTTATATTTAGATGATGGGTATACTAAGTATACATTGATATGGAGAAATAAATATGGAGGGAAAATAAGATGAATAATGTTAAACTATCTATAATATATTACAGCGCAACAGGAACAAATTATCAATTGGCAAAATGGGCTGAAGAGGCAGCTAAAGAAGCAGGAGTAGAGGTAAGACTTAGAAAAGTACAGGAGTTGGCACCTGAGGCAGCCATAGATTCAAATCCAGCATGGAGGACCAATGTGGATAAGACTAAAGATGTGCCTGTGGCCACTTCAGATGATTTGGTTTGGGCAGATGCAATAATCTTTTCTGTACCTACTAGATTTGGAAATGTGGCATCTCAAATGAAACAATTCATAGATTTGCAAGGTAAGATATGGGCAGAGGGTAAATTGATGGATAAAGTAGTATCAGCTATGACTTCAGCAGAAAACTCCAATGGTGGTCAGGAAGCTACTATAAAAGCTTTATATACATCTATGATGCATTGGGGAGCCATAATAGTAGCTCCAGGGTATACAGATCAATCTATTTTTAAATCTGGTGGTAACCCATATGGTACATCAGTTACTCGTGGACAAGATGGAAATATTGTAGAAGATGCAGAAGATGCAGTTAAACATCAAACAAAGAGAACTTTAGAAGTGGCAAGTTGGATTAAAAAGGGAAGAGTGTAAAATAAAAAACATTCCACCCCTCTTAGTGTTGATTTAGATACTTACAAAAGACTCTCGTAAAAATACGGGAGTCTTTTATATAAATATATATAATTAGCAATTTAAAGTATTAATAAGATTTTGAAAAGTCTTAATTTAATTTACTAAAAACATATATGAAATACTGTAATTATAAAAATGTGATATAATATTATAAAAAAGGGTATTGAATATATCATAATTTTTATTTTTAATAGAAAGAAATTTTAAAAATTTCTCATTTTAAAATCTTAGTATTTTAAATGTAGTTCTCCGTACAAAATATAGTTATAAATTAAACATATATTTTATCTATAGATGTATTGCATATATATCAGCATATTTTCAACTAAAATCATGGACATATTATTTTTTACATAATTTATTAGAATAAATGCCATTATCACCAAATTACGGAAGGGGGATATGAAGTTTTATGGATAATGGAAAAAATAGCAAAAAGTTTTTAAGTGTAAATATAAAAATCTTAATAGCTACACTAGGTATGTTTATATTATTTTTATCAATAATAGCATTTATAGCTATTAGGTATCATATTGACAAAAATATTCAAGTTGAACAGAGAAATTTACAAAATATCAACAATGTAGTTGTAGATGCTTTATCTTCTGCAAGTCAGGCAAATAGACATATTAAATCTGTAATTGATACTGAGATGGAAGAAATAAATGAAATATTATCTGCACAAAGATATATAGACAATGTAGAAATCGGTAAAGAAGGTTATTTTGTGGCCTTTAATGAAATGGGCTTTATTAAGCTTCATTCTGATATGGAAAATTTAGATACATATGGTTTTGATTATAATGGACATTTTTATCTTATTCATGATGAAATATTAGATTACACTTTAGCTAATACACCTTCTGACATAAGTCAGTATGATGAATTTGACAGTTTTTTAATAGGAGAAAAAAGATTTACAATAGATGGAAAGAGATATTTTGCAAGGATAGAAAGATGGGTAGCAGGGCTGTATGTGGCCAGTGTATTAGATGAATATAATATTATAAATGAAGCTAGAAAAGAAATAGGTAAAATTGTAATGTTTTTAATTATTACCATGTCCTTGGCGTCTTTGGTCTATACTTATGTAATTAGGAGATTAGTAGGAGACAAAATGAAGATTATAGAAGTCAATGCACAAAAATTTGGACATGGAGAATTTGAAAATCTAATGGAAATAGAACATACATATAATGATGAGATAATTGAGACAAATCAAGTACTTATTGATTCAGCTAAAAATATGTTAAACATAATTAGAACTTTAAATAAAAATAGTCAGGAATTATTGATTAGAGGAGATAATTTACAAAATCTAACTAATAGTTATATAATGGCCAGCGATGAAATTGTAGCAGCGATAGATGGAATTGCCACTGGAAGTGAAAAACAAGCGGATGAGACTTTAAAGGGATTAGAAGAATTAGAATTATTGACAGAAATAACTGATGATGAAAGAGAAATGCTAGAAAGATTAAATGAAAGAATCCAATCAATAGACAAGTTAAAAGAAGAGGGAGATAATAGTATAGAATTATTAATGGAACATACAGATA
>JAAYNB010000020.1 GCA_012521085.1 Clostridiales bacterium
GAAATATTGAAAGTAGTAATACATGAATTTTTACATGTATTTAATTATCCAGATCTTTATAGATACTATAATTCAGGGAGTCCGGTGGGAGAATGGGATATTATGTCTGATTCAACTGGATATGGACAACTTCCTTTAGTATATACAAGGGATTTGTTTGGAAATTTAAATTTAAATATTGAAGAGATAACTAAAGATGGAGTTTATACATTGAAAAATTCCCAAAGTATAAATAAGAAGGATGTTATTGCTTTTAAAATAAAATCACCACTTTCTGAAAAGGAATATTTTATGGTTGAGTTTAGAAAAAAAAGTGGTAACTGGGATAGTTCATTATCAGGTTCTGGTCTTATAGTTTACAGAATAAATAATAATGTAGATCCGTGGATTGGTAATAGAAATGGTTTGCCAGATCATATTTATGTATTTAGACCTAATGAAGTTAACTTAAATAATGGAGGAGGATATATTTCTGGGGCCTTTCTTTCAAAGGAATCTGGAAGAACTTCTTTAGATAATCTTTTCTTTAGCAATGGTACAAGCAGTGGAATAAAAATTTCAAGTGTAGGCAGCGCAAATGGTGATTCAATAAGTTTTAAGGTTGCCTTCCCAAAAGAAGAGACTATTAAGGAGAAACCGCAAAATGGAGTAATTGATAAGGTTGAATTAATTGGTAAAGATAGATATGAAACTTCAGCTTTAATAAGTAAAAATACTTTTCAATCTTCAGAAACGGTAATTCTTGTTAATGGGGGTGCTAGTGCAGATGGATTAACTATGTCCCCTGTTGCATCTTACTTAAAGGCTCCTATTTTATTAGTAAAAAATAATTCAATTCCAAAGGAAATAGTAAATGAAATAAAGAGGCTTAAAGCTAATAAGGTTATTATAGCTGGTGGAGAAGGAGTAATTACAAAAAAAGTAGAAAATCAAATTAAATCTCTGGGAATATCTAATATAAAAAGATTAGGTGGAAAAGATAGATATGAAACTTCTTTTGAAATAATAAAGTATATTGATGCAAATTTATATGATGTGGAAAATATAATTGTAGCTAATGGATTTGCAGAAGCAGATTTAATGTCTATTTCTCCTATTGCTGGTAGAGATAACATGCCTATAGTGCTAACTAGAAAAGATACTATAAATTCAAATGCTTACGCTTGGCTAAAAAATGAAAATATAAATAATTCTTATATAGTAGGTGGAAGTGGGGTAATATCAAATTCTTTATTAAATAAGATAGATATGATAGCTGCAGCTGATATAAGAAACAATAGGCTAGGCGGAATTAATAGGTATGAAACAAATTCACAAATATTAAGAAGGTTTGCTTTAGACTCTACAAATGCTTTATATATAATTAAAGGGGCAGAGGTTGTAGATGGACTAAGTGCTGCACCAGTATCCGTTCTAAATAATGGTGTTATAGTTTTAGCAGGAAATTCTTTAAGTAGTAGTCAAAAAGAAGCTATATCTAAATTAGATATTAATGAGTTGATACAAGTAGGTGGAGGAATATCTAAACATATTAGAGATAATATTATTGAAGTGGTAAAATAATTAATAATTATTTATTGTAATAATAGCGAGATGTTATATTAGAGAATTAAATCTTTAAGAGCTAGATTAAGGAGTCGTAATTATATATGTGGAATAAAATACTTATAGTGTTACTTTTAAGTACACTATAGGTATTTTTATTTCAAGAAATTTGTATAATTAATGAAAATATGTTGCGAAAAATAATTTCAAATTCGACATTGAAATATGAATATAATTCAAATAGAGTAATTTAATTACATTTAAGCATATGATAAAGTTAATAATATTCAAAAGTTTAATGTGATTTTAAAAAATAATAAAAAAATAGCAATAAAGAAAATATTGCATTAATTGTTGGGTTAATAGCAAGTGTTTATTTTGACAAATTTATATGCTATAATTGTTTTGTTAAAAGTAGAATGCTGTAAAAATAATGGGGAAATTAGATGTTTTAATTACAAAAAAGTGAA
>JAAYNB010000218.1 GCA_012521085.1 Clostridiales bacterium
AACAAATCAGAAATAGAACAATTAGCAAATAATCTTGGGATTACTAAGACAACAGCTAAATTACTATTAAATAGAGATATAAATAATATAGAAGAAGCTAAAACTTTTTTAAACCCAAGTTTAGATAAACTATATGACCCCTTTTTATTAAAAGATATGGATAAAGCTGTATTGCGTATTGAAGAAGCTATTAAAAACAAAGAATCTATATGGATTTATGGGGATTATGATGTAGATGGTGTGTCCAGTGTTTCAATATTATTGAAATACTTTGAAAATGCAAATTATAAGGCAAACTTTTATATACCTAATAGAATTGAAGAAGGTTATGGAATAAATAAAGATGCCATAGGAAGAATGTATGAAGAAGGTGCTAACTTAATAATTACAGTGGATTGTGGTATAACATCCGTTGAAGAAATTGATTATGCAAAAAAACTGGGAATAGATGTGATAATCACTGACCATCATCAATGTCAAGAAACTTTACCTAATGCCTATGCAATAATTAATCCCAAGCAAGAAGATTGTAAATATCCCTGTGATATTTTATGTGGATGTGGAATTGCCTTTAAATTAATACAAGCATTGACACCTAAAGAGTCTTTTTCAAAAGATGTTTATAATTATTTAGATATAGTGGCCATTGCCACAGTTGCAGATGTTGTTCCATTAATAGATGAAAATAGAATTATTGTATCCAATGCTTTAAATTATATAAATAATACAAAAAATATAGGACTAAAATCCTTACTAGAAATTACTAAACTAAATGACAAGAAAATTAACACAGGTCATATTGGATTTGTTATTGCCCCTAGAATTAATGCAGCTGGACGTATAGGATCAGCAGATTTGGGCGTAAAATTATTGACAACAGATGATATAGATGAAGCAAGAGAATTAGCAAGTTTATTAGAAAAAGAAAATCAAGATAGGCAAGAGATAGAAAATAAAATTTTAAAAGAAGCACTAGAAATTATAGAACAAAATCCTAAATATAAAAAAGATAAGGTTTTAGTATTATATGGAGAGAATTGGCATCAAGGTGTAATAGGTATAGTAGCGTCTAGAATATTGGAATTATATCATAAACCAGTTATTATTTTTACAAAACAAGAAAATATTGCAAAGGGATCAGCAAGAAGTATACCATCATTTGATATATTTGAATCACTTAATTTATGTAAAGAGATTTTTATCAGTTTTGGAGGACATAAACAGGCGGCAGGTCTTTCACTAAAAATTGAAGATATTGAAATATTAAGAGAAAAAATTAATAATATTGCAGATGAAATACTTACAGATGAGGATTTAATACCTAAGATATATTGTGATGGATATCTAGCATTGGAGGATATAAATAATAAATTATTAGATGAATTAAATACTTTAGAACCATTCGGCTTAGGAAACCCAAACCCCAGATTTATAAACCTTGATTTAAAAGCAAAAGATGTTAAATCAGTAGGAGTTGACAATAAACATTTAAAAATGTGTGTAGAAAATCATATTATGACATTTGATAGTATAGGTTTTAATCTAGGACAGTATAGTAGTAGCATGAACAATGCTAATAGAATAGCTGCATTATTTACACCAGAATACAATGAATTTAATGGACATACAAAAAT
Organism: Clostridiales bacterium; assembly: GCA_012521085.1. GTDB lineage: Bacteria > Bacillota > Clostridia > Peptostreptococcales > Natronincolaceae > JAAYNB01. Next base: position 1,635 of record JAAYNB010000218.1, read on the forward strand.
ACAATTAAATCTAAAAGATTTAAAAGTAATAAACAGTAACAATATAATAGATGAAATATTAGAAAGGAATTATTATAATAGCATAAATTTTACAAATGAAAATAAAACATTTATAAGTTATGAAAATGGTGATAATTATTATCCAGTAGACTTTACTCAAAATAAAGGTAATAGTTTATTAAATTTTATAGATAATTACAGAAATGATAAAATATTGATTTTAGTTAATACATTACAAGGTGCCCAAAGCCTTATTAAGATTTTAGAAATTCGTAATATGGACATGGATACAGGATTGAAAATACACTATAATAATATAATAGGTTATTCCAATAGTAATATAGATATTGTAATCAATCCCAATATTGATAAAATTCAATATAAATTATATAATAGTATTATTATATATGATATGTTATTTTCTGAAAATGATTATTTGTTTTTATTAAACAATACTAGGAATATAGATAAAAAATTCTTTTATTCAAATAATGATGAAAAAAAGAATGTATATATTCTTAAAAAAATAATCCCAACTAGAAAAAAATTAGTAGAAATTTATAGATATTTGAGAAGACATGGTACTTTATCCAATATATCTATTGATGCAATAATACTGGATATGCAAAAGAGTAATTTAGATATTAACAGAAAATTATTAGAACATGCTATTATTATATTTGCAGAAGGCAAATTGTTAAATTATTCTTTTAAGAAAGATAAATATAATATTCAAATTTTAGATGCAAAAGAAAAAATTAATATTGAAAATCTATCAACTTTTAAATTTTATAATAATTTCATTAAAGAATTTATCAATTTTAAGGATAAATGGTTAAATAATGTTAGGGGAGGAAAAAACCATGGATTTATCTAAATATATAAGAGTAATAGAAGATTTTCCTAAAAAAGGCGTGAGTTTTAAAGATATTACTACTTTATTAAAAGATCCAGAAGCATTTAGATATATGGTAGACCAACTTGCGGAGGAACTAAAAGATTTAAACATTGATATAGTAATTGGACCTGAATCAAGGGGTTTTTTAGTGGGATCACCAGTGGCTTATAAAATTGGTGCAGGATTTGTACCTGTTAGAAAAAGAGGAAAACTACCGGCAGAAATATTAAAACACGAATATTATTTAGAATATGGTTCAGATGTATTAGAAATACATAAGGATGCTATTAAACCAGGCCAAAGAGTTGCTATACTAGACGATTTATTAGCAACAGGTGGAACGGTATCAGCTACTACAAAATTAATAGAGGAACTAGGTGGCGAAATTGTTGCCATACTATTTTTAATAGAATTAACATATTTAAATGGTAGAGAAAAATTAGAAGGATATAATGTTAAATCATTAATTACTTATGAAAAATAAAATATTATATAAAACATTACTTAAAATAAATTGTAAAATTTTTAAATTAATAATACGTTGTTAAAGAGGGTGATGCAATTATGTTAGAAAAATTAATAGAAATGGTTGAAGAATACAGCCCTCAATCAGATATTGAGCTTATAATAAAAGCCTATAATTTCGCTGAAATTGCACATGAAGGTCAATTTAGAAGATCAGGGGAAAAATATTTTATTCATCCTGTACAAGTAGCTCTTATCCTAGCTGAATTAAGAATGGATAGTACTACTATTATTGCAGGATTACTTCATGATGTAATTGAAGATACTGAATATGATTATGAGTTTATTGTAAAGGAATTCGGAAAAGAAATTGCTGAATTAGTAGATGGAGTAACTAAATTAACAAGACTTACATTTGAATCAAAAGAAGAGAGACAAGCTGAAAATTTAAGAAAAATGTTTATTGCTATGGCAAAAGATATTAGAGTAATTTTAATAAAACTTGCTGATAGATTGCACAATATGAGAACATTAAATTATCAAACAGATGAAAAAAGAAGAGAAAAAGCCTTAGAAACTTTAGAAATTTATGCTCCCATTGCACATCGTCTAGGTATTTCAAGAATAAAATGGGAGCTAGAAGATTTATGTTTAAGATATATTGATCCAGAAGGATATTATGATTTAGTCCAGAAAGTAGCTCAAAAGCGTGAAGATAGAGAAAAGTTTATAAATAAAGTAATTGGAATGTTAAAAGAAAAACTGGAAGATTTTCATATAAAAAATGAAATTTCAGGAAGACCCAAACATTTTTATAGTATTTATAAAAAAATGATACATCAAAATAAATTATTTGATGAAATATTTGATTTTCTAGCAGTTAGGATAATAGTAGATACTGTTAAGGATTGTTATGGTGTATTAGGAGTTGTACACACAATGTGGAAACCCTTGCCTGGTAGGTTTAAGGACTATGTTGCCATGCCAAAACCTAATATGTATCAATCCTTACATACAACTGTAATTGGCCCAGAAGGAGAACCTTTTGAAATTCAAATCAGAACATGGGAAATGCATCGAATTGCAGGATATGGAATTGCTGCCCATTGGAAATACAAGGAGAACAAGACAACTACTACTAGATTGGAAGAAGATGAAAAATTAGCTTGGCTAAGACAAATGTTAGAATGGGAAAAGGAGACAAAGGATCCGAAAGAATTTATGGAGGCATTAAAAATCGACCTCTTTACCAATGAGGTTTTTGTATTTACACCTAAAGGCAAAGTGATTAACTTACCAGCTGGATCTACTCCCATAGATTTTGCATATAAAATCCATTCAGATGTAGGTAATAAATGTGTAGGAGCTAAAATTGATGGACGAATAGTGCCTTTAGATACCAAACTTAAAAATGGGAATATAGTTGAAATACTAACATCTAGTAATAGTAATGGTCCTAGTAGAGACTGGTTAAAAATCGTAAAAAGTTCTCAAGCAAAAACTAAGATTAGACAATGGTTTAAAAAAGAAAGAAGAGAAGAAAATATTATCAGGGGAAGGGATTTATTAGAAAAAGAGCTTAAGCGCCAAGGAATAAATCCTGTAATTGTATTACAAACAAAACCCCTTACTCAAGTTGCAAAAAAACTGAGTTTAAATACAGATGAAGATTTATACGCAGTTTTAGGTTATGGTGGTATTACCTTTGCACAAATTATGCCTAAAATTAGAGCATATATTAGACAAGAAAACTTAGAAGTCAAAGAAATACCAGAAAAAGAGATAGCTGATATAAGTAAGCCAATTACTGAGCATAAAAAGAAAAAAGAAAAATTAAACCAAGGTGTTAGAGTAAAAGGTATAGATAATATTATGGTTAGATTTGCTAGATGTTGTAATCCGGTACCTGGTGATGAAATAGTAGGCTATATTACCAGAGGTAGAGGAGTTTCTATACATAGAAGCGACTGTCCAAATATGTTACAAAACACGGAAGTTTCAGAAAGATTTATAGAAGTTGAGTGGGGTAATAGTGAAAGTATTGCTTTTCAAGCTGAAATTCAAATTCAAGCTGCAGATCGAAAGGGACTTTTATCTGAAATAACTTACATCTTATCAGAAGCAAAAATAAGTGTAGAAGCATTAAATGCAAGAACAAACAAGGAAAAAATTGCTGTATTAAATCTTGTTTTAGAAATAAATAGTACAGATGAATTAAAGTCTTTAATGGAAAAGTTTAAACGTGTAAAAGGTGTAATAGACGTATTTAGAGTAACATCATAAGAGGTGAAAAAATGAGAGCAGTGGTACAAAGAGTTTCAAGAGCTAAAGTTAGTATAGATGAGAGAGAAGTTGGAAGAATAGGTAAAGGTCTTGTAATATACTTAGGTATAGAACATGAAGATACAATGGAAGATGTAAACTATATGGTAAATAAAATAACAAATCTAAGAATATTTCAAGATGAAGAGGATAAGATGAATTTATCTGTGAAAGATGTTAAAGGAGAACTATTGATAATTTCACAATTTACAATTATGGGAGATTGTAGAAAAGGCAGGAGGCCTAGTTATATTATGGCTGCTAGACCTGAAGAAGCTATAATATTATATGATGAATTTATTAAACAATGTGAAAAAACAGGAATTGGTGTAGAATCAGGTGAATTCCAAGCTCATATGATGGTAGATTATATTAATGATGGACCTGTTACTATATTGGTAGATAGTAAGAAAATATTCTAAGGAGGCATATTATATATGTTTTTAAAAAAAATGGAATTAGGTAGTTTAAAAGCCAATTGTTATATTATTGCAAATAGTGATACTAAATATGCAGCCATCATAGATCCAGGTGATGCTATAGATAAAATAATCAATACTATAGAAGAAAATAACTTAAAGGTAAAATATATAATATTAACCCATGGACATTGTGATCATATTGGCGCTGCTGAGGAATTAAAAAATATAACCAATGCACCTATATATGTGCATAAAAATGATTTAGCATTATTAGAAGATAAGAATAAAAATTATTCAGCAATGATAGGTAGAAAAGTAGTAGAATTTTCAACAGATAATTTTCTAGAGGATGGAGATATATTAAAACTTGGGAATCTCAAATTAGAAATATTACATACTCCTGGTCATACTCAGGGAGGTATTTGTATATATGTAGATGATATTGTATTCACTGGAGATACCTTATTTGCTAATTCCATTGGGAGAACGGATTTTGTTGGAGGAGATTATAACCAGATAATTGATTCTATTAATACTAAGTTAATGGTTTTGTCTGATTATGTAAGAGTGCTTCCAGGGCATGGACCAGAATCCAATATAGGTGTAGAGAGAAGTACAAATCCCTTTATAAATAAAAAATATATCTAATAGAGGTTACTATAATGGTAAAAGTATTTTTAATAGGTTATGATTATAAATATGAAATTAGGGAATTTCTAAAATTATTTTATCCTGCAAATAGTATTGAAATAATTACTGATATTAAAGATTCAACTGATATTTTAAACAAAGATTATAAAAATGATATTATAATAAGTGAATTAAAAATAAAGAATAATATAATAACAGCCCGTAATAAGATTATAAATGTAAATAAAAGTAATTTTAAGGAAACAATAAATAATATTCAAATAAATAAAAATGAAAATGAAACTAAAATTAAAAAGCTAATAAAAATCCTATTAAAAAGTAGTTTATTTAAATTATTACAAACAGAAAAAAATAAATATATACCCTGGGGCATATTAACGGGAATACGACCTGTAAAAATTGCTCATGGGCTCATGGATGAAAATAAAACTGATGATGAAATCATTGAAAAATTAGTATCAGATAAACTTTTAAAAAAAGAAAAAGCATTACTATTGTTAGAGATTGCTAAAAGAGAAAGACCCTATGTATATCCTATTGACAAAAATAAAGTTAGCTTATATATAAGCATACCTTTCTGCCCTTCAAGATGCATATATTGTTCATTTCCATCTAACTCATTAAGTAAATATTATAAATATAAATCTGATTATTTAAAAGCATTATTTATAGAAATAAATGCTACAGCTAATTTAATTAAAGAGAAGAATAAAAAAATTGAGACCATCTATATAGGGGGAGGTACACCTACGTGTTTAGATTCAGATGAAATTAGTATATTAATAGGCCATATTATAGACTCCTTTAATCTTAAAGATTTAAAAGAATTTACTGTAGAGGCTGGACGTCCGGATACTATTAATATTGAAAAACTAAAAATACTAAAAGACAAAGGTGTAACAAGAATAAGTATAAATCCTCAAACTATGAATGATATTACACTTAAGAGAATTGGTCGAAATCACTCAGCAATAGATGTAATAAAAGCATATGAAATGGCAGAAAAAATAGGCTTTAAAAATATAAACATGGATATCATCCTGGGATTACCAGGTGAAAATATAGATATGCTAATATATACTATGGATGAGATAAAAAAATTAGCACCTAATAATTTGACAGTACATACTCTTGCTATAAAAAGAACTTCTAAATTAGAAAAAGAAAATTATGAAGATAATAATACTAATATTGTAGATATGTTGGAAATAAGTAAAGAGTATTGTGAAAATATGGGTTTAAAACCCTATTATTTATATAGACAAAAACATATGTTAGGGAATTTAGAAAACATAGGATATGCAATACCGGGGAATGAGTGCATATACAATATACAGATTATGGAAGAAAAACAAAGTATTATAGCTATGGGTGCAGGTGCTGTATCGAAAATTGTATTTCCAGATGAAGATAGACTTGAAAGAGTGCCAAATATTAAAGATTTAATAACATATATGGACCGTGTAGCTGAAATGCCAGAGAGAAAGAAAATATATTTAATATAAAATATGTAATAAAAATTCAAATAAATAATTGGATAAGGAGATGAATTATGAGATCGATGCTATTAAAGCGTACACATATGTGTGGGACTTTAAACTCACAGAATATTGGAGATGAAATAACACTAAATGGTTGGATACAAAGGAGACGAGATTTAGGTGGGCTTATATTTGTAGACCTGAGAGATATAACAGGTATAGCACAGATTGTCTTTGATAAAGACATTTCCTTAGATGCCTTTACAAAAGCAGAAAAATTAGGTTCAGAATATGTAATAGCTGTAAAAGGTAAAGTACATAGAAGAGAGTCTATAAATCCTAATCTACCCACAGGAGAAATAGAAATATTTGCTGAAGAATTACAAATATTAAATACTTCAGAAACTCCACCTATATATATAAAAGATGATGATGATGTATCTGAAAACTTAAGATTAAAATATAGATATTTAGATTTAAGAAAACCTTCTATGCAAAAAAATTTAATCTTCAGATCAAAGGTAGCAAATGTGGTAAGAAACTTTTTAATTGAAGAAAATTTTGTTGAAGTAGAAACTCCTATGTTAACTAAAACAACACCAGAAGGAGCTAGAGACTATCTAGTACCTAGTAGAGTTAATCCAGGTAAATTCTATGCATTACCTCAATCACCACAACTTTTTAAACAATTATTAATGGTTTCTGGAATGGAAAAATATTTTCAGATTGTTAAATGTTTCAGAGATGAGGATTTAAGAGCAGATAGACAACCAGAATTTACACAAATAGACTGTGAAATGTCCTTTGTAGATATTGAAGATGTTTTAGAAATTAATGAAAGATTAATGCAAAAAGTTTTCAAAGAAACCTTAAATATAGATATACAATTACCAATACAGAGAATGACATATAAAGAGGCCATGGATAGATATGGCTTAGATAAACCTGATACACGTTTTGGTTTTGAAATTGTTGATGTATCAGAAGCTGTTAAAAATTCAGAATTTAAGGTATTTAGTTCTACAATTAAAAATGGTGGATTTGTAAAGGCTATAAATATTAATGGCTATCAAGATAAATTTAGTCGAAGAGATATAACTGCACTTGAAGAGGTAGCTAAGACGTACGGTGCAAAAGGTTTAGCATGGATTAAAATAACTAAAGATGGAATCACATCACCAATAGCAAAATTTCTATCAGAAGATGAATTAAAAGATATTATTGAGATTCTAAATGCTAAAGAAGGTGATTTATTGTTATTTGTAGCAGATAAATATGAAATTGTCTGCGATGCATTAGGACATTTAAGACTAGAAGTGGCTGGAAAACTAGATATATTAAAGTCTGATGAATATAATTTGTTGTGGATAACTGATTTTCCATTATTAGAGTATGATGAAGAAGAAGGTAGATATATATCTAAACACCATCCTTTTACATCACCAATGGATGAAGATATAGAATTGTTAGATACACATCCAGAGAAAGTAAGAGCAAAGGCATATGATATGGTACTTAATGGCCATGAAATAGGTGGAGGAAGTATAAGAATACATTCCTCAGAACTACAACAAAAAATGTTTAAAATATTAGGATTTTCTGATGAAGAGTCATGGGAGAAATTTGGGTTTTTATTGGAGGCATTTAAATATGGTACACCACCACATGGTGGAATTGCATATGGATTAGATCGTTTAGTAATGCTACTATTAGGTAAAGAAAATATAAGACAAGTTATTGCTTTTCCAAAAACTCAGAATGCAACATGTCCAATGACAAATGCACCATCACTAGCTGATGAAAAACAATTAGCGGAATTGCATATAAAATTAGATATTAAGGAAGAATAAGAAAAAATAACTTTTTTTATATGTTTTGTGGATAATATACCAGAAAATATATTGTTTCATATAAAAAGTATTAATCCGAAATAATTGTAATACTCATATATTTATGTTATTATAATAGTATAAACACCTGCTGTGTACGTGAATTTGATTACGTTTTGAGCCAACACATTTACATTGGGAATTCGGAGTTTATTTATTTGAATAAATGCCCTATATTGGGACTTATGAGATAAATAACAGAATACCCACCTGCAAGAGCAGGTTTCAAAACCTTCAAATCACGGCATGGCGGGTATATATAAGAAAAACAAGAACTCTAATTTTCAACAGAATTCAAAATTAGATTTTTTTTATTTTACTTATAATTGTTAAAATTTAATGAGCTATATTAGGAGGAACAAGGTGGAACTAGATTTATTCACTAGATCACAACTATTAATTGGTACAGAAAGTCTAAATAAATTAAAAGATTCTCATGTAGCAATATTTGGTATTGGTGGTGTAGGCAGTTTTGCAACTGAAGCATTGGCAAGGACAGGCGTAGGAGAAATTACTTTAATTGATTATGATGATATATGTATTACAAATATAAATAGACAAATACATGCAACTACTTTAACTGTTGGACAATCTAAGGTAGAGATTATGAAAAAAAGGATTTTAGAGATAAATCCTAATGTAAAGGTTCATATATATAAAGAATTATATAATTTTACAAATGCAGAAAGATTATTAAATAATAAATATGATTATGTTATTGATGCAATTGATATGATTACATCAAAACTGGATCTAATAGTTAGATGTAAGGAGAAGAATATACCTATTATCAGTAGTATGGGTGCAGGAAATAAATTAGATCCTACAAAGTTTGTAGTTGAAGATATATATAAAACTTCAATATGTCCATTGGCTAAAGTAATACGTAAAGAACTTAGAAAAAGGGATGTTAAGGATTTAAAAGTGGTTTATTCAAAAGAAAAACCTTTAACCCCCTTAAAACTAAATAAAAACCCTGAAGATAAAACTATAACTGAAGATGGTATAAATAATTCTTTTCAAAAGAGACAGACACCTGGAAGTGTATCATTTGTACCACCTGTAGTTGGATTAATCATTGCTTCAGTAGTAGTTAAAGATCTAATTGGTTGGAATAATTAATATTTGTTGTAAATAGATGGGGGAGATTTAATTTGAAACAAACTGGAATTGTTATAGAACAAAAAGCTAATACAGCAAAAGTATTAATTCAAAGACATGCCATGTGTGCTGAATGTGGGGGTTGCAAAATGGCTGCTGATGATAGTAAGTTGGAGATAGAAGCTATTAATGAAGCAGGTGCAACAGTAGGTCAATGGGTAGAAGTAGATATGGATGAAGGTACTTTTTTACAAGCTACATTTATTGCATATGGAATACCCTTAATTGCTTTACTAGTAGGAATCTTTCTAGGAGCACAAATATTAACATTATTTAATATAGTAAATAATCATGAAATATATACAGCTATCATTGGTTTTACACTTATGATTATAGCTTTTATAACTATTAACAGAAAAGAAGAAATAATAAAAAGCAAAAAAAAATATACTCCAGTTATTACTGGAATAACAAATAATAAAGAAGAGGTTTAAAATAAACTCTTCTTTTTTTCTTTTCTATATGAATTTAAAGATAATACAATTGTTAAAGCACCCGCAATAGCAATGGCAATTAATAGAGATTCACTACCATATTGTAATGCCAATTCATAATTTTTTTCTAGTACAGAAAGCATTGTATAGTATAGTCCAAAACCTGGGACTAAAGGAATGATGGCAGGTATTATATATACTGTTATTGGATGCTTTTTAGATAGTACAAAAAATTCCCCCAGCAAAGCAATTATAAAAGATGCAAAAAATGCAGATATGACAACGGAATCACTAAAATTGTTCATCATAGTATAGACGGTCCATCCTACAGCACCAGAAAAACCAGTTTTTAATATAGAATCTTTAGGTGCATAAAAAAGCACTGCAAATCCTATGGTACACATATAGGCATATATAAAATCAATTAAATAAACCATATTAGAAAAAAATTGTCCAGAGTTTTAATATAAAGCCAACACCAAATGCAATAGAACAGGCAACAATTAAAGCTTCTGTAGCTTTAGCCCAACCAGAAACTAAATCACCATTAATAGAATCATGTACTGCATTGGTAATGGCCACACCTGGTACCATAGTCATGATAGAACCTATTATTACTTTATCAATCTGTACTGAAGGATGTAATGAAGAAAAAATAATTGCCATAATACCAGCAATCATTCCACCACATATATTTGTAAGAAAAGGGGGAAATTGAATATTTGTTAAAAAATTTAAAACATAGGTCACCAGTATACCAGTTATAAAAGCACTGCCAAATTCTAACATATTTCCACCAAATAGTAATGCAAAGAATGAAGTTGATATCCCACCAAAGAAAGCATATATATAATGGGGGTAGATTGATATTTCATTAATTTTTCTTAACATATCCATACCATCTGCTATACTAATATGACCTTTTACAAATTCTCTAGAAAAATTATTCACTTTTGATATTTTATTAAGATTAATGCCTCTAGAATTAATCCTCTTAATATATGATATAACTTGATTGTGATTAATATCCTTATCAATAGACACAAATATACCAGTGGCTGTCACAAAAACATTAGTATCATTAAAACCTTTTGCTTTACATAATCTAGTTATGGTATCCTCTACTCGATAAGTTTCCGCACCATTTTTTAATAATATTTCACCTGCATATAGAGCTAATAATAAAACATCTTTCTTAGCCGTTTCCAATAAATCACCTCCAAAGCAACAATATTATATCAGATACATTTAAAAAATCAATCATATTTTATGATAAAAACACTGTCAATTAGATTGTATTAAACATATTATATATTAAACTTTCAATATTTATATAGATGCTCAGTTTTAATGGAAAATATTAAAACATATAAAATTCAAATAAAATTTGAATTTAATTAGCACCTAAATCAATGTAATTACATACTTTACAATAAGGGCAGTAAAAAAATTAATTGGTGCTAAAAAATATTAAAAGGAGTTGATATTCATGGAAAAAGATAGAACTTTACCTATAGAGGAAATGCCAATTAGAGATAGATGTTGTAAAGCTAGTACAGGTTGCAAGTTTAAAGGAAGCTTAAAAGATGTTGTGGGAGAATGTATATTTGTAGATAAGGTATATGATTCTGCGGTATTCAATCTTCAAGGAATACAAGCAGCATCAAGAGTACCCATGGGTACATTACCAGTAAGTAGATGTGGACCTAATAGTAGAATTACTAGGATATTTGATATTAGAACCAAAAAATATTTTAATCCAAATAATATTAATGATTGTAAAAATCTAAACATAACTCCAAATACAACTTTATCAGGAGCACAATTTGTATTAGATGAAAAAGGAAATCCTGTTGTTGTACCTGGGCCAGCTGGATTATTACAATACTTAATTTACACTGATACTAGCGACTGCGATAAAAAAGGATTAGGAACACCGATTTTTGGATCCCAAGAAATATTCATTTCAGGAATGGTAATAATTGAAATGGACATAGAATTTATAAATAATAGAGGAGATAGACAAAGAGCTACTATAAGAGGTAGAGCACCAATTAATCAAAGATTAACTAATTTCTTTGAATTATGTATGCCATCAGTTATAGACTCAGCATTTTTACCACAGTTTGCAGAGTTTTGTAATGTAGCTTTTACAACTAGATTAGCAACTCAGAATATTTCAAGAGATATATCATTTAATCCATCTACAGGTGAAATATATGCTAACTTTATTATTGCATTATGTATTACTTGTGAGAAGAAAATTAAAGTTCCAGTTCAATTATGTGTATTAAGCACAGGTTTTTGTGAGCAAGAAGCTAGAACTAGACAAATCTGTGGAGATGAATTTCCACCATTATTCCCACCACAAGTAAATGAACCATTTGCTAATCATTCAGATTGCGAATAGTTGAATGTCATTCATTATAAAAACCGATGTGTTACATCGGTTTTTATATTATTGGAAAAACATATTAAATCAATTATAATGATATATATGAATATTTATTTGATTTACAAATAAACATATGGGGGCGAAAGAGATGAAAAAAATTGATTTTAGAAGCGATACTGTTACATTACCAACACCAGAGATGTTGGCTAGAATGATTCAAGCTAAATTAGGTGATGATGTATATGGAGATGATGTAACCGTCAATGAATTACAAGATTTATCTGCCAGTATTATGGGAAAGGAAGCTGGACTATTTGTGCCAACAGGTACAATGGGAAATTTACTAGCAATTATGAGTCATACAAAGCCTGGTCAAGAAGCTATTTTAGAAGAAACTTCTCATATATATTTATATGAAGTAGGTGGAATGGCTCGAATTGCAGGTGTACAAGCTAAACCTATAAAAGGTGTAAATGGTGAGTTAAAGATTGAAGATATAGAAAATGCCATTAGAAAAGAAAATATACATTTTCCTGAGACTGGTTTAATTTGTATAGAGAACACACATAATATGGCAGGGGGTATGGCAATTTCTCTAGATAATATGAATGAAATATACACATTAGCACAAAAGAATAATATTCCTGTGCATCTAGATGGAGCAAGAATATTTAATGCTGCAGAATATTTAAATGTAGATGTTAAAAAAATTGCTAAATATGCAGACTCAGTTATGTTTTGTTTTTCTAAGGGGTTAGCTGCACCAGTAGGAAGTATGTTAGTAGGTACAAAAGAATTTATAGATAAGGCTAAAAAACATAGAAAAATGCTTGGTGGTGGAATGAGACAGGTAGGTATTCTTGCAGCAGCAGGTATTTATGCCTTAAAAGAAATGGTGTCAAGATTAAAAATAGATCATGCTAATGCAATTTTATTGGCAGAAAAATTAAATGAAATTGATGGAATTTCCATAGATATAGAAGAAATTCATAGTAATATAGTAAACGTAGATTTTTCAAATACTCCATATACTACATCTCAATTAGTTCCTAAATTTAATAAAAAAGGTTTACTTGTAGGACCACGGGATGAAAGAGTAATAAGATTTGTCACCCATAAAGATATTACAAAAGAAGATGTGATTCAAGCTACAAATATTATAAAAGAAATTATAAATAAAGGATGATCAATGGATGGATTTATTTGACTTAATAAAGGAAAAAAACTTAGAAACCTCTGCTCCTTTAGCTGATAGAATGCGGCCCCAAACTTTTGAGGAAATATTAGGCCAAGATCATATATTAGGATATAATAAATTTTTATATAGATGTATAAAATCAAAAAGAATACCTTCTATTATATTATATGGTCCACCCGGAACTGGAAAAACCACCATTGCAAAGATAATTTCCCAAGAAGTTAATGCAAATTTTTTTCAATTAAATGCTGTCACTTCTGGTGTAAAAGAAATTAGGGAAATAGTACAAGAAGCTGAATACCTTTTAGGAATGGATAAGGGAATATCTATATTATTTATTGATGAAATTCATCGTTTTTCAAAAAATCAACAAGATGCTTTATTACCCCATGTGGAAAAAGGTATAATTACGTTAATCGGGGCTACCACTGAAAATCCGTATTTTCAGGTGAACAGTGCACTTTTATCCAGAGTAACCATATTAAAATTGGAAACATTGAGAAAAGAGGATATAATCGATATTATAAATATAGCTATAAAAGATGAAAAACGAGGATTGGGGAAATACAATATTAATATCACCTCAGATGCCATAGATCATATTGCTGAAATAGCAAATGGTGATGCGAGAAGAGCGCTAAATGCTTTAGAAATAGCCACCTTAAGCACTTATCCCAATTCTGATGGAGAAATAATTATCGATTTAGAAGTTGCTATTGAAGCAATTCAAAAACGTACTGTAGAATATGATAGTACAGGTGATCAACATTATGATGTAATATCTGCTTTTATAAAATCCATAAGAGGTAGTGATGCAGATGCTGCCTTACATTATTTAGCAAAAATGATTTATGCTGGAGAAGATATGGAATATGTTGCTAGACGCTTGATTATTGCAGCATCAGAAGATATAGGAAATGCAGATCCACAAGCATTACAAATAGCCGTATCAGCCCATAATGCATTAAAAATTATTGGAATGCCAGAAGGTCGTATAATCCTTGCACAAGCAACCACATATTTAGCTACAGCACCTAAGAGTAATGCGTCTTACATAGCTATTTATGAGGCATTAAGTGATGTAGAAAATATAAAGACTACGGTACCTAATCATTTAAAAGACTCTCATTATAAAGGTGCAAAAGACTTTGGACATGGTATTGGATATCTATATCCCCATGATTACCAAAGTAATTATGTTGCACAAGAGTATTTGCCCAAAGAATTAAAAGATAAGAAATACTATATTCCTAGTAAAAATGGATACGAAATAAAAATTACTAATTATTTAAATAAATTAAAAAAATGATAATATGTAAAAAAACTGCCTGATAGTTAGGCAGTTTTTTTAATTTATATAAAATTTATTTTTGAATAAACATCTGAGTATAATAATTATCTACTATACCTATACCAATATGGGTCATATTAGGATTCAAGATATTGTTTCTATGACCTGTTGAATTCATGAAAGCATTATGTGCTCCTCTAACACTAGAATTTATAGCAATATTTTCTGCAGCTGACCTATATTTAATACCAAATCTACTCATCATTTGGAAAGGTGAACCATAAGTAGGTGAAGTATGTGAAAAATAGTTGTTATCTTTCATATCTTTTGATTTTATTCTGGCTACATTTGATAAATCAGAATCAACTTCTAGTGGTCTTAGACCAGCCTCAGCTCTAGCTTGATTAACATACTTTACCATTTCCATTTCTTTTGAAGAAAGTCCATTGGAAATGTTAGATGGTTCTTCAATAGGTTTGTTAGGTTCATCTGTTTCTTTATCTGTACTTGGGTTACTTGAATTATTTTCAGGATCATTAGTATCTACTATTGGCAAATCTTCATCTATAGGTTTTGAAGGTAATTCATCTTCAACAGGATTTTTTATTGAATCTTTACCTGGAATGATGAAGTCTTTAAAATAGCCATTAAAATAAGTTTTGTATCTATTACCCATAATGTTATTAGTAAATAATCGATAGTTATATGTGTACCTTTGATTATTTACTCTTATACGGCTATTATAGCTATAAGCACTTACAGTAGCTGGCAATAATAGAATTGCCATTAATACTAATGAAATGATCCTTTTAAAATATTTTTTTTGCATTGTTGAACACTCCTTTTTTGTATTATGTAACCACAAAATAAATAATATAATAAGAATAAAAGTTATTCAATAAAAATGAGCATACAATATATGGAATACAAAATTAACTGCCTGTTTATGGAAAACACAAACTTTTTAATTGGATATATTTACATTATTTAAAAATTAAAAAAATATGATCAAAGAAGAAAAAATGAATATATAGAGATAAATATTAAAAATATAACTATCTGTAATTTTAATTAAACAAAAGCAGGAAATTTATCAAGAAATTTCATTCCCAAAAAATTTACATTAAGAATCTTGACAAGATTACTTGGGTATACTATAATCAAAATGAATCCCAATCAATTTACTTGGGATTAAAGGAGGAATGATACTTTGAAACTTTCCACAAAAGGCAGGTATGGATTAAAAGCAATGCTTGATTTAGCAATTAGATATGGTAATGGTCCCATTCCTTTAAAAACTATAGCTGAAAGACAGGGTTTATCTGACCATTATTTAGAACAATTAATTGCAGTATTGAGAAAATCAGGTTTAGTAAAAAGTGTGAGAGGTGCTCAAGGTGGATATATGTTAACTACTAGTCCTAAAAATATAACAGTAGGTGACATTATTAGAACATTAGAAGGACCTCTAGCACCAGCAGAATGTGTTATTGAAGAAGATCCTGCATATTGTAAGAAAGCAGATTATTGCGTTACTAAAGTAGTTTGGGAAAAAATTAGAGATAGTGTCAATGAAGTAATAGATTCAATTACATTACAGGATATGCTTGATGATTATGAAAAAATGAAAAGCCAAAATAATTACATGTTCTATATATAATAACTTTAACAAAAAAGTTAAATTTAATTGATAAATAATTGATAAATTAAGGAGAGAAGAGTATGAAGATATATTTAGATTATGCTGCTACTACACCAGTTAAAAAAGAAGTTTTAGATGAAATGATGCCTTATTTTACAGAAAAATTTGGTAATCCTTCAAGTGTACATTCATTTGGTAGAGAAAATAAAAAAGCCATATCAGAATCTAGAAGCAAAATTGCAAATACAATAGGTGCAAAACCTGAAGAAATATATTTTACTGGTGGAGGCTCAGAAGCAGATAACTGGGCTATAAAGGGAATTGCCTATGCTCAAAAAAATAAAGGAAATCATATTATTACTTCGAAAATAGAACATCATGCAGTATTACATACCTGTGAATATTTAGAAAAGGAAGGCTTTGAGGTTACTTATTTAGATGTTGACGAGTATGGACTAATAAATATAGATGACCTAAAAGATGCTATTAAAGAAAATACAATATTAATTACTATTATGTATGCTAATAATGAAATTGGTACAATACAACCAATTGAAGAAATAGCTGAAATAGCAAAAGAAAATTCAATTGTTTTCCATACAGATGCCGTACAAGCATATGGCAATAAAAAAATAGATGTATCCAAAACACCTATAGATTTATTATCTATTTCATCTCATAAGATATATGGACCAAAAGGCATAGGGGCATTATACATTAGAAAAGGTGTTAAGATACATCCATTAGTACATGGTGGGGCACAGGAGAGAAAGAGAAGAGCAGGTACAGAAAATACTCATGGTATTGTAGGTTTTGGAAAAGCAGCAGAAATTGCATATGAAAATTTAGAAGAACATAATGCAAAATTAATCAAATTGAGAGATAAACTAATTAACGAGTTAACATCAAAGATACCATATACTAAATTAAATGGTCATCCTACAAAAAGACTTCCTGGTAATGTAAATATATCTTTTGAATTTATAGAAGGTGAATCACTATTATTAAGTTTAGATATGGTAGGAATAGCAGCTTCTAGCGGCTCAGCCTGCACTTCAGGTTCCTTAGATCCATCCCATGTTTTAATGGCCATTGGTCTTTCACATGAAGTTGCACATGGTTCACTAAGATTGACAATAGGAGATATGACTACAGAAGAAGAAATTGATTATGTAATAGAGAAATTACCACCAATTGTAGATAGATTAAGACAGATGTCACCATTATATGAAAAGGTTAAGGGGGAATAGAACATGTATAGTGAAAAAGTTATGGATCATTTTATGAATCCTAGAAATGTGGGAGAAATAGAAAACGCTGATGGTGTTGGACAAGTAGGAAACCCCAGATGCGGTGATATAATGAAAATGTATTTAAAAATAAATAACAATATAATTGAAGATGTAAAATTCAAAACCTTTGGTTGTGGTTCTGCTATAGCTACTTCAAGTATGGCTACAGAAATGATTATTGGAAAAACTATAGAAGAAGCATTGGATTTAACTAATAAAGAAGTAGCAAATGCTTTAGATGGACTACCACCAATAAAAATGCATTGCTCTGTATTAGCAGAACAAGCTGTAAAATCTGCAATATATGATTATGCTAAAAAAAATAATTTATATTTTGAAGGATTAAAAGATTTCAATCCAGATGAAGAAGAAGACCATCATCATGATCATGATGAAGAATATTGATATAATCTTTATTAAAGGAACTAAAATAAACCCGAGGGAAAATCTTGGGTTTATTTACTTAAATTACAAAAATAAAAATATTTTTTAAAAAAGAAAAAATTACTTAGGATATAAAATTTAAAATAAGAAATGATAATATTGAGATATAAAAATGTATCTCTAGTCTCTTTAATTATTAAAGAGGGGTGATAAAAAGTGGAAAGAAATACAATGGTAGGAATAGTTACAGGGAGTATATTAGGTGCTACCATGGGAATTTGGGCTATTTCTCAAATGAACCCTAGAGAACAGAGAAGACTCTTGAAAAAAAAGAGAAGAATGAATAATGCAATAGGAAGCATTATGCATGGAATGAATATGTTTTAATATAAAAGCAGCTATATAGCTGCTTTTATATTAAAACATTAGTAATATATTGACAAAATATAAAATGTTTTGTATAATGCATGTAATATAAAACTATATATTGCAATAGACGATGAAGAGAAGTAGTAATATATTCTGATTCTTTTAGAGAAGAGATCCT
>JAAYNB010000219.1 GCA_012521085.1 Clostridiales bacterium
GATTTATATTTATTATTTATAATAATATTTTTAATAATAACCTTTGGAAGTCTCATTATAATTAGATATTTTACAAATAAAAATGTTAAACCAATTATTGAATTAAAAGAAGTATTTGACGAAGGTGCAAAGGGAAATTTAAATGTTCGTGCCAATGTGAACTATCCCAATGAACTAGGTGAGGCAGGTAGAAGTTTCAATATAATGATGAACAAAATTAGTAGCTTGACCTATTATGACCCTATAACTGGTTTACCTAATAGAGAACATTTTTTAAGAAATTTAAAACAAGAAATTATTATTTGTAAATCAAATAATAATAAATTAGGCCTCATATTAATATCCCCTATAAACTTAAGTAAAATCAATGATATATATGGATTTGAATGGGTGAATAAAATATTAAAAGAGATGGCTAATCGTATAAATAAAAATAGAGGAGCTATGACCAGTCTAGCCCATATATCATGGGATGAATTTGTAATCCTATCTTCAGGAACAAAATATGAAAGTGAAATTATAAAAATAGTAAGAAATCTATTGGAAGAACTAGAAAAAGAGTTTGAAATGGATAATCAAAAATTATCTATAAATTATAATATAGGTATTGCATTTTATCCCACAGATGGAGAAGATCCAGAAAAATTATTGAATAATGCTAGGATTGCAAGGCTTAGAGCTAAAATAGAAGGTTATAATAATTACAAAATTTATAATATAGATATGAATCAAAAACTTCAAGAAGAACTGGCCATGGAAAAAGATTTACAGATAGCCATAAAACAAAATGAGTTTAAATTGGCATACCAACCATTTATAGATGTGAAAACAGGTGAAATAGTAGAAGTAGAAGCATTAATAAGATGGCATCATCCATTAAAAGGTATAATTTCACCATTTAAATTTATCCCCATGGCAGAAGAAAATGGTTTAATCATACCCATTGGAGAATGGGTTTTAAGAGAAGCTTGTAGACAAAATAAAGAATGGCAGAATTTAGGATATAAGCCCATTATAGTAACAGTTAATATAGCAGTTAGTCAATTTGAAAAAGATGATTTTGTAGAAAATGTAAAGAAAATTTTAAAAGAAACTGGATTGGAAGGTAAATATCTGGGCATTGAAATTACAGAAGGTATGGCAATGAAAGATACTGAAACAAATATCCAAAGATTACATCAGTTAAAAGATTTAGGTATAAAAATATTAATTGATGATTTTGGAACAGGTTTTTCATCATTAAGTTATTTTGCAAAATTTCCAATAGATAGTTTAAAAATAGATAGTTCCTTTATAAAAAATATAGAAAATTCACCTCAATCTAAGACCATAATATCTACCATTGTTTCCATGAGCAATTCATTAAATATTGAAAATATTGCTGAGGGTGTGGAAACCAATGAACAATTTGATTTTATCAAGAAAGTAAATTGTAATAAGGTGCAAGGATATTTATTTAAAAAACCAATATATGCTGATGAGTTTGGAAAATTACTAAAAGAGGATAAAAAGTTCCTATAAACAAAATATTTTATAATTGACATTGAGGATGTGAAAGATATACAATGAATTATGTTATGCAGATTTTATAATTTTATTTAGTTATTTATAAAAATACTATTTATATAGAAAGAGGAAGAGGAATGCAGGAAGATTTTTTAAAGGAAGTAAGTAGAAGAAGAACCTTTGCCATAATTTCACATCCCGATGCGGGTAAAACAACTTTAACAGAAAAACTATTATTATATGGCGGTGCCATACATTTAGCAGGTTCAGTTAAATCTAGACGTGCACAAAGACATGCCACATCAGATTGGATGGAAATTGAAAAGCAAAGAGGTATTTCTGTCACTTCAAGTGTTTTGCAATTTGAGTATAATGGCTATTGTATAAATATATTAGATACACCAGGACATCAGGATTTTAGTGAGGATACTTATAGAACCTTAATGGCAGCTGATAGTGCAGTTATGGTTATAGATTCTGGTAAAGGTGTAGAAGAACAGACTAAAAAATTATTTGAAGTATGCAAAATGAGAGGTATACCTATTTTCACATTTATAAACAAATTAGATAGAGCTGGTAAAGATCCCTTTGAGTTAATGGAAGAAATAGAAAATGTCTTAGGTATACAATCCTATCCTATGAATTGGCCCATAGGTACAGATGGGAATTTTAAAGGAGTATATAATCGTGAAAAATCACAAATAGAACTATTCCATGGTGGAAAACATGGACAGGGAATTGTGGAATCTGTTGTTGGTAAAGTAGAGGACGAAATATTCAAAAATCTACTAGGTGAAGCATTACATGAACAGTTGATAGAAGAAATTGAGCTATTAGATATAGCAGGAGATGATTTTGACTTAAATAAAGTATTAAAGGGTGAATTGACACCAATGTTCTTTGGTAGTGCAATGACTAATTTTGGTGTGGAGCCATTTCTAGAAGCTTTTTTACAAATGACAACACCGCCAGTAGGTCGTATGAGTAATCAAGGTTTAATTGACCCAGAAACAGATAATTTTACAGGATTTGTATTCAAAATTCAGGCCAATATGAATCCTGCCCATAGAGATAGAATTGCCTTTATTAGAATTTGTTCAGGTAAATTCAAAAAAGGTATGCAGGTAAATCATATTCAAAAAAATAAAACCATAAGATTAGCTCAACCACAACAATTTTTAGCACAGGATAGAGTAGTGGTGGAAGAAGCATATCCTGGTGATATTATAGGAGTCCATGATCCAGGAATATTTAGTATTGGAGACACCTTATGTCAAGATAATTCTAAAATACAATATAAGGACATACCTTCTTTTGCCCCTGAACATTTTGCAAAGGTATATGCTAAAGACTCCATGAAGAGAAAACAATTTATTAAGGGAATACAACAATTAGCTGAAGAAGGAGCTATTCAAGTATTTAAAAGACCTGATATAGGTACAGAAGAATTAATTATAGGAGTTGTAGGTGTATTACAATTTGAAATATTAGAATATCGTTTAGAAAAAGAGTACAATGTAAATATAAAAATGCAAAATCTACCATATAAATATATTCGTTGGATTGAAATGGAAAACATTGATTATAATAGATTTAGTCTTACTATGGATAGTATGATAGCTCTGGATAAGGATGAAAAACCAGTGGTATTATTCCAAAACCAATGGTCAATACAAAAAGTAGAAGAACGTAATCCTAAAGCTATATTAAAAGCCATTTCTGATTAAAATTAAATAAATCCAATAAAATAAACATTGTACCTTTATTTACAATGTTTATTTTATTTTTATAATATGCTTTTAATATATGTGCAAAGTAATACTATATAGAGCTAAATATTATACTATCTAATAGTATAATAGAAGAAAAATTCATTTTTATTGATAAATATAGTATAATATTATATATATTGATTAGATTTTTACAAAACAAAATACTTTTTTGAATAATAATTTATTATAGAAAGCAGAAAGGGGGTACATATGGATTGATTAAGAAAAATATAATGATCTGTGTGACCCAACAAAAAACTTGTGAAAGATTAATAAAAGCAGGTGTAAGTTTGCAGGAAGAACAAGGTGGAAATATATATGTTGTACATGTTGCTCCAGAAGGATGGAATATATTGGGAAATTCTAAAGAAGGAGAGGCCTTAGAATATCTATTTGATATTTCCAAAAAAGTTGGTGCAGATATGACAGTACTCAGATCTTCAAAAGTAGTCTCAACAATTTTAGATTTTTGTAAGAAAAATGATATAAAAAGTATAGTATTAGGTGAATCTAGAGAAGCCTCAAATGAAAATAATTTAATTGCAAAATTATCAAAAAAAATTAGTAAAGATGTTGATTTAAAAATTATTCCAACGGATTAATTAGAAAACAGCATTTTTAAAAAACATTCTAATATTTAAATATAATTATCAGATTAATTAAAAGCAAAGGAAGAGATTTGGTGAAAGAAATAGATAATTTATATAGAACATATTCAACCTATTTACAGGAGAAGTATGGAGAAAAAGTCTATAAACTTCCTATAAATTTACCTGTAACTTGCCCCAATAGAGATGGAACTTTAGGTCATGGTGGCTGCACATTTTGTGGTGAAATGGGAACGGGTTTTGAAAATCTACCTTATCATTATAAAGTAAAAGAACAAATAGAAAAAAATATGGAGTATATTAGTAAAAAATATAAGGCAAATAAATTTATTGCATATTTTCAAGATTTTACTAATACATATCTACCTTTAAAAGACTTTAAAAATTATATAACCGATGCTTTACAAAAAAATATTGTAGAAATAGCCATATCTACAAGACCAGATTGTATTGCCAATGAACATCTTATTTTTTTAAAAGAGATACAAGAAAAAAACAATGTGGAAATTTCAATAGAATTAGGACTGCAAACAGTTAATTACCATAGTTTAAAAAAAATTAATAGGGGCCATACATTGGCAGAATATATAGATGCTGTTTTAAATATAAAAAAATATGGTTTTGAAATATGTACACATCTCATATTAAATCTACCTTGGGATAATATGGATGATGTTATAGAAAATGCAAAAATTATTTCAGCCCTTAGAATAGAACAGGTAAAATTACATGCATTATATATATTAGATAATACTGTTATGGGCGAAGCCTATAAAAAAGGTGAATTTGAAATAATATCTGATATGGAATACCAGGAAAGGGTAATTACATTTTTAGAATATCTAGATTCTAAAATTGTAATACAGAGATTAATAGGCAGAGCACCAGAAGAAAATAGCCTATTTGTAAATTGGGATAGAAGCTGGTGGGCCATTAGAGATGAAATACATGAAAAAATGAAAAAAGAAAATCGGTTTCAAGGGAAAAAAGCCTCATACTTAGGTGGTAAAGCTCGAAGATATAAAAAGTTTTAAATTATTTTTAAAAATTATAAATATTTTGAGAAAATATGCAGGTAAAAGTCTGAATTTATAGAATAATGTTGATATACACTAAATAATAAATTATATCACGTAAGGGGGATATTTATAATGATAAAATTAATTATTGGCAAAGAGGGTAGTGGCAAGACTAGACAGCTAATTCAAGAAGCTAATGATGCAGTAAAAAGCACAAAAGGCCATATAGTGTATATAGATATTGACAATAGTAGTATGTTCCAAATAGATTATAAAATACGATTTATGGGATTGAGAGATTATCAAATTGAAAATGAACAAGAATTCTATGGTTGTCTATGTGGTGTAATAGCTTCAAATTATGATGTTGAAAGCATTTATATAGATGGTTTGGTTAAAATTACAAATAAATCATTAGATGAAATGGAAAATTTCTTTAGAAAAGTTGATTCATTAGAAATAAGATATAATGTGAATTTTATATTTGCCCTAAGTGTTGATGAAGTAGAAGAATTACCAGAATTCTTAAAAAAATATATGGTTTCAGAGGTTGAATAATTCTTATTTACATAATACCTCCAAAGTAAATGGTTTAGTTAA
>JAAYNB010000220.1 GCA_012521085.1 Clostridiales bacterium
CTTTCTTTATTATTATAAGAGTATCCTAACCAATTCTTCAGCTAACTTTTCAATAACTGGTATAACAACACTATTTCCAATTTGTTTATATGCCTGATAACCTTTACCTATTTTATATGAATCTGGAAACCCCATTAATCTTAAACATTCTCGTTCAGTTAGTTTTCTTTTCTGATTAATAACAACAGGAACATTATTACCTCCTGTACCCATTTTGGCAGTTAAACAATTAGATATACCATTTTTTACAAATTGACATCTAGATGGTCTTATTTCATAAGCTAAAGTAAAATCATCCACTTTAATATTTTTATCATTTACATGATGTATTATATTTTCTTCGCAAGTATCTGTTATTTTATATTCTATGGAATCTATATTTTCGACTATATCAGATAAAAAGATTCTCAACTCCTCCTTTTCAGGGAAATTAAAATCTTCTATATTTACATTTATATCTTTTCTAATTCCTATGCAATACCATCGAGATCTATTCTGTGGAATATTGTAATCTTTTGAATTTAGAACATCATAAATAACATCGTATCCTAACATATCTAAAGTTTCTAGAATAACTTTTAATGTATTCCCTCTATCATGATTTATTATTCCTTTAACATTTTCCAAAATAAATCCTTTTGGTTTTTTTTCTTCCAAAATTCTTGCAATATCGAAAAATAAAGTACCTCGTGTATCTTCAAAGCCTAACCTTTTACCAGCGATAGAAAATGGTTGACAAGGAAACCCTGCACATAGTATATCGTGATCTGGAATATCGCTAGCTTTTATCTCGGTAATATCACAAAAAGAATCGTCATTAAAATTCTTCATATATATTTCACTAACATTCTTATCATTGTCCGAGCTAAATACACACTCTCCACCTTGGCGTTCCATGGCTATTCTAAAGCCACCTAATCCACTGAATAAATCTATAAATTTAAATCCCTTTTCTTTTGTATCTAAAGAAAAAATATTTTGGTTTTCCATAAATTTTACTAAATGATTGATTATTCCTGTAACAACAGGAGGTGATACAGCATTGCCTGATTGCTTATATTGCTGAGTCATACTAATTCCAGCTTTTACAATGTTATCAATAAAAGAATCATCAAATCCTTGAGCTCTAAATGTTTCTCTCGGTGTTAATTTTCTTATATAATAGTGATTTAAGTCTTTTAATAGAATCTTGGTCGTATCTGACCTAGCTAAGATAGTAGGTGATATTCCATAAATTGAATATACTCTTCTTTGTCTTTCTAAATCATTCCAAACATCTTTTGGTAAATCGAATAACTTAATAATTTTATTGAAAACTTCCTCATCATCATAATAATAATTCTTATCGGCTAAAAAGCTTTTTATCTTATCGTTGCTTATTAAATATTTACTTTCTAAATTATCCTCTATAATATCCTTTATATATTTTTGATTATTATTAAATTGTAAAGTGTTAAAAAAGTTAAACCCTTTATATGATAAAGATTTCTTTAATCTATCACTTTTTTTATTCCAATTGTCATATAGTAGTGGGTCGGTATCATGATCAAGAATACCTATAATATAAGTTCTTTCTCTATTTTGTGGTAATCCAGCAGCATTAGAGTTTATGATTGTAAAATCAATAGTATATCCTAAATAATTTAATGTTTCGATAATTTTTAGAAAAGTATTGCCACCATCATGAGACATTAAGTTCTTAACATTTTCTAACAAAATATACTTAGGTTTTTTTTCTTCTAAAATTCTTGCTATATCGAAAAATAATGTCCCTCTTGTATCCTCAAATCCTTTTTGTTTTCCAGCTATACTGAAAGCTTGACAAGGAAATCCCGCCACTAATAAATCATGATCTGGTATATCTTTTTCATTAATTTTAGTTATATCTCCATGTAATTCTATTTTTGGAAAGTTTTGTAAAAAAGATTTCCTTGCATGAGAATCTATTTCTGAGGCAAATACTACCTCACTATTCATGATTGAATTCTCAATCCCTTTTTCGAACCCACCGATTCCAGAAAATAGAGATACTATTTTTATTTTATTCATATCCATTTAAACCTCATCATCTTCATCAAGCTGCAGTATAATTTGTTTATTTCTATTATTTAAATAAATCTTAAATTTACTTTCCCCTTTTACAATTTCTAAATTTTCTATTATACATTTTGGTAATCTTATCCTCATATCTTTTTGAAGAGTATATGTTTCAAGATAAGTCAATTCATCTTTCATTTCTACCTCCTTCACACTATCAGAGTCCTAACTATAGTCTATTTTAGTCCTGTATTTAGTATTAATTATATCCTATATTTAATCCATAAGCAAAAAAAAATAAGGGTGACTTTTATGTCACCCTTAACTCTTTATAATTCTATTTCGCCTTTTTTTCCATCCTTCTTTATAATATTTTCATTTTCTTCTTTGTGCTTCTTAATTGCCCCTAGAATCGATTCTTTCTTCTCCTCTTGCCCCTTTTCTCTATCTCTTGCTTTTAGGAGCTTAGAATCGAGAATACGAACGTTTGTATGCTCCTTTCCATTCTCATCTATACTTTTTCTTACTTGACCGAAGAGTTTTACAAAGTCGCCCTTTTGAAAGTTCTCTGGTATATTCGCCTTATCCTCATAAGCCGAGCAGTTATAGTAAATTTTTTTACCTTCTTCATCATTAGATACTACCGAGAAATTTACCACCTTGAATTTTTCACCCTGATTATTTGTTATCTCTAGCTTCTCAACATCTTGGGCGATATTTCCCACAATATTAATCAAGTCATCTCTTTCTTCATTAATTCCAAACTCCTCTATAATAAGTCCTTGTTCTTTCATATCGTCAATCATGTAATCGAACTCATCACTTAATAGACCCTGTGTGTCATTGTCCATATAGGCATCGTAAATCTTGTCAAGGGCTTCTTCATCATTGATTCCTTTTTCAAAGCTTATAATCGCTTTGACTAAGTCCTTGATATTATCATTGGCCATGTTTTCTATTGTCTCTCTAATTTCTTTGTAATTCATTATTATCCCTCCCAATAAAATAGGGAGCTTTCGCTCCCTTAACGTTCTCTGTCGTTATCCTTTTGTTCTTTTTCTGGTTTCATCCTGCTGTCATTTTCCTTCATTTCCTTAATCTGGCCTAAGATAGACGGCTTTTCTTCTGATTCCCTACTGTGGAGATTATCTTCTACATCAAAGGTCGATTCAAAATAATCGCTATCCTTAAAATCATTATCATAGCGATCAGAAAGACCATCATTATCTAGATCTTTAGCTAAAGAATCATAGAAATTCCCTTGTTCATCCATCTCTAAACCTAACTTATCAATCATTACCTCGTCACTTACATAAACAAAATCTTCAAAGGAAGACATGTGCATTTGACTAATCATATTTTCTAGCGCAGATTCTCTACCTAAATCATCGAAATCAAAGCTACCCCCATCTACTCTTATATCGTTGATATACTGTGACCAGGTCAATTCCTCCAAGTTCAACTCATATTGAACACCATACTCGCCATCTAAAATTTCAGTATAGGCAATACCAACATGGGCTAAGTCAGGATATAGTTTGTCAAAGTCTTCATAACGATGTTCTTCTCCAAACTCTTCGTTACTATAATCAATAATCGCTCTTTTTAAATCTTCCATGAGTGGAGAAGTGTTTTCTAATTCTCCCACTTCACCCATATCTAATAGCTTGTTTAACTCAGCTAGTCGTAAGACCTTATCCTGAAGTTCTTGTTCTTGTTCAAAAGGTTTCTTTAATTCCTCTTTGGCATTGACAAGCTGCTCTTTCGTTGTAAGTAGCTTATCTTCTTGTTGCTCCAACCTTTCAGGCATTTTCTCTAGTACATTATCTAGCCTTGTAAGGTTGCCATCTGCACTTGTTCCTAGAACACCAGTATGTTTTGCTTCACCATTTAAAGAAAAGGTGTATTGGTTAGCAAAGGAGTTATAGGCTACTTCAAGTCCAAAGTTGCGGTATTCTCCAATTACCTTGCCTTCGTTAACATGAACGCCTTTAATTGCTTCTAAAAGCTTCTCTCCAGCCTGCTTCTTATCTTTAATCTTCTCTCCATTAATCGTTATTGAATTAAATTTTTCATCACCTTCTGCTTTAGCTTCAACATTCCCGATGTCCTTCTTCATCCTCTTAATCAAGCTCTCTGTTTTTTGTATTTCTTTCGGATAAGTCTTGGTAACCTTGTCTTCTAAGCTATACTTATTAGACTTAAAGCTTGCTTCAAGCATTTTTAGTTTCGTAACCTGATTATCCAGCTCCATCTTTTCTTTTATTAAGGGATTTCCTGTTGCTAAGGCTTTGATTTCAGCATAGTTCAAACTGCTTTCGTCTACGTCTTCAGCGGCTCGAACTGGTGTTTTAGAAGTCATGATCTGAGAAATAAACTTTTGTTTATTCTCAATGGTCTGCCACAAATAGCTGTCAAAGGTATTTTCAGTAACATACCTAAAGATATTGACCTTCTTATTTTCATTACCTTGGCGGACAATACGTCCTGCTCTTTGTTCTAGGTCGGCTGGTCTCCATGGAACATCTAAATCATGAAGAGCTATTAACTTGGTCTGAACATTCGTCCCTGAACCCATCTTTTGA
>JAAYNB010000021.1 GCA_012521085.1 Clostridiales bacterium
AGTCAATACCATTATAGGAAGAAATATTTTTATCTAAATGTTTTTCCAAATCCCTTTCATTGACATTAATCCTTCGAGTACTACTGCTGTAGGTACGGAAATTAAAATCAAAATCATTGTTATAGGATTCAAAAGACACATAAGTTCTATAGGAGGAAGCATCATCTCTGATATAACCATTAATTCTAGCATCATAATCATATAATTCACGAACAGCATAGAGAATGTCAATTAACCAATTTTCCACAACTCTTTGGGAAATGTCCTGAAAATTACTAGCATCTTCCCTAGGAATGGTGATATAAAGACGATATCTACTTCCGCTATATTGTCTAAAATCAATATCCATGGGTATGCCCCTTAACCTACTAAAATGCTCTTGGATATAATCTTCCATCTCCCCTACACTATCAATTCTCTTATAAGGAGATTTTATATTCACATTTAATCTTTCTTCCAATTCCCTTAACTCTTGATTTAACAAATTAATTTCATAATCCTTTTGCAAAAGTTCATTTGGAAAGTTTTGCACATTAACATTCTTTAAAAGATTACCAGTATCGATGGAAATTTTATTATTATTCTCATCATATTCAGTGTTTATATAAAGAAGTTGAGATAGATTTTTAAGTGGCACATAAACCTCATCTTCATATATAAAAGGTTCCTTATATAATGTTAAAGGCCATTTATTAACATTAACTTGAATATCACCAAAAATCCCAACAATCTCCCTCTGATATCCTTGGGCCACCACAGGAGATAATAGAGATATAAAATACATAATTATAATTAATAGTCCAGATACTTTTCTCCTCATAAAAAATCCTCCTTATCCATTACTTAGCCTTAGTCCTAAGATAATTATACCACTGCAAGTAACTATTGGAAACAAGGGAAGATAAAATTAGCACTTTTTTCATAAGAATAATAGAATATAAATAATATAAAAACATAATAATTATTAACTATTTCATTTATCTTATCCCATTTCTTTGATATAATTATCTCAACGCTGCCATAAAACGTTAAAAATTTTTGGAATTGAAAGGAGAGGTGTCAATGGCAAAAATTAAAGACAATCTAATAATCCAGTTAGTATTAGCAGTTATTGTAGGCTTAGGATTAGGATTGGTAGCAAGTGAAAACATCATAGGAATTATCATGACTATAAAACATATTTTAGGTCAATTTATTTTCTTCTGTGTACCACTGATAATCATAGGATTTATAACCCCTTCCATTACAGGACTAAAATCCAATGCCAGCAAAATGTTGGGAAGTGCCTTAATAATAGCTTATATATCATCAGTAGGTGCAGCATTATTTGCCACAATATCTGGATATCTTATTATTCCTAAACTAAATATCATTTCAAATCCAGAGGGATTGAGAGCATTACCAGAACTAGTATTTCAATTAAATATTCCGCAAATTATGCCAGTTATGTCAGCACTAGTACTTTCAATAGTAATGGGATTAACTATCATTTGGACTAATTCAAAAACTTTAGAAAATATCTTCAATGAATTTAATAATGTAATGATGGTCACTGTAAAGAAAATGGTAATACCAGTTTTACCACTCTTTATAGCTACAACCTTTGCAGGTCTTGCATATGAAGGTGGAATTACCAAACAATTTCCAGTATTTATAAGTGTTATTTTAATAGTTATTGTAGGGCATTTTATATGGATGGCTCTACTATATGCAGTGGGTGGTGCCATGTCAAAGGAAAATCCAATGGAAGTAATAAAGCACTATGGACCAGCTTATCTAACAGCAGTAGGAACCATGTCCTCTGCTGCCACATTACCAGTGGCCCTAGATTGTGCTAGAAAATCAAAGGTGCTGGATAGAGAAGTGGTGGACTTTACCATACCCATATGTTCCACAATACATCTTTGTGGTTCAGTTCTTACAGAAACCTTCTTTGTAATGACTGTATCACAAGTACTATATGGAACATTACCATCCCTTAGCAATATGCTTGTATTTATCATATTATTGGGGGTATTTGCCATAGGGGCTCCAGGGGTACCAGGAGGTACAGTAATGGCATCCTTGGGATTAATAACAGGAGTCCTAGGCTTTGATCAATCAGGAGTAGCTCTTATGCTTACCATATTCGCCCTACAAGATAGCTTTGGAACAGCTTGTAATATAGTGGGGGACGGTGCCATAGCAATGATGTTAACGGGACTTTATAAAAAAGAGAAGGTAAAGGCATAGGGAGATATTGTCATTCTGAGCAATGGCGAAGAATCTTAACTATGGACGGTTTTTAACCGTCCTTTTTTTGATTCTTTTCAATTGTGTTACAATTCCCCAGTCCCATAGAAATCCCCAGGTAGTATATGGTATAATAATGTTAATTTAAATGGTAAAATGTTCTACTGAATTAATTGGCGAATTTTGCCGATGAATATAGATAATAGAATAAATAGGGGGGATTTTGGTGAAAAGAAAAATATCTAT
>JAAYNB010000221.1 GCA_012521085.1 Clostridiales bacterium
CTTTAGAACGATATAATTCTTGGGCAACTTTTTTATAAAGTATTTCATTAATCAATGTACTCTTACCAGAACCGGATACTCCTGTAATACAAGTAAATAGTCCCAATGGAAATTCCACATCTATATTCTTTAAATTATTTTCCCTAGCACCTTTTATAATAATACTCTTCCCATTTGGTTTTCGTCTTTCCTTAGGAACTTCTATCTTCTTTTTACCGCTTAGATATTGTCCAGTTATGGAATCATCACTTTTTTTAATATCTTCTATACTACCTTGAGCCACCACTTGACCACCATGTATTCCAGCACCAGGTCCAATATCTATAATATGGTCTGCACTATACATGGTATCTTCATCATGCTCTACTACTAATACTGTATTACCCAAATCTGTCAAATGTCTTAGGGTTTTTAAAAGTTTATCATTATCTCTTTGATGTAATCCAATACTAGGTTCATCTAAAATATATAATACACCCATTAGACTAGAACCTATCTGTGTTGCCAATCTAATTCTCTGTGCCTCTCCTCCTGATAATGTACCTGCGCTTCTAGATAAGGTCAGGTATTCTAATCCTACATTTTTCAAAAAATTTAATCTCTCTTTAATCTCTTTTAATATTTGTTGGCTTATAAATATTTGTCTTTCATTTAATTCAATGTTTTCAAAAAAATTATATGCATCTTTTATGGACATTTCTGTAATATCAAAGATATTTTTCCCATTAATGGTAACTGCCAATACTATGTCTTTTAATCTGGCACCTTTACAAACTGGGCATGGCATCTCAGCCATATATTCATCTATTTTATCCCTTGCATGATTTGAATGGCTCTCTCTATACCTTCTCTCTAGATTCGGAATTACTCCTTCAAAAGGTGCTGTATAAGTACGTACTCCGCCAAATCTAGAGTCATATTTGAATTTTACATTTTTATTCTGATTTCCATATAATATATCATAGACAAAATCCTCTGGTAAATCTTTTATAGGCCTGTCTAGATCTATACCACATTCTTTGGCAAAACTGCTCAACATTCTATAGTAAAAACCATCTTCAATATTGCCAGTTGTAGTCCAAGGGGCTATGGCACCTTCACGTATACTTAAACTCTTATCAGGTATGACAAGCTCTGGATCTACCACCTTCATATGTCCTATACCATCACATTCTTCACATGCCCCAAAGGGACTATTAAATGAAAACATTCTAGGTGATAATTCATCCATACCTATGCCATGATGAGGGCATGCAAACTTTGTGGAAAATAAATGTTCTTCTCCATCTATCACATCTATTAATACTAATCCCTCTGTAATTTTAAGCACAGTTTCTATGGAATCCGCCAATCTCTGTTTAGAATCTTCTCTTATTATGATACGGTCCACAACCACATCTATATTGTGTTTTTTATTTTTATCTAAATTAATTTCTTCATCTATATCTCTGATTTCACCATTAACTCTAATTCGTACAAAACCTTCTTTTTTAATTTCTTCTAAGATTTTTTTATGCTGTCCCTTTTTACCTTGTATAACTGGTGCCAATACTTGAATTCTTGTACCTTCACCTAGGGCTATGATTCTATCAACTATCTCCTCCACTGTCATCTGACTAATTTCAGTATTACATATGGGGCAATGGGGTGTGCCAATCCTAGCAAATAACAATCTTAAATAGTCGTATATTTCTGTAACAGTGCCCACAGTGGATCTAGGATTATTACTAGTTGTCTTTTGGTCAATGGATATGGCAGGGGATAATCCCTCTATATAATCCACATCTGGTTTTTCCATTTGTCCTAGGAATTGTCTTGCATAGGAAGACAAACTTTCAATATATCTTCTCTGACCTTCTGCATAGATTGTATCAAAGGCCAGAGAGGACTTACCTGAACCTGATAATCCTGTAATTACTACAAATTTATCTCTAGGTATTTCTATATCTATATTTTTTAAATTATGTTCTCTTGCTCCTTTTATAATGATCTTATCTCTTGCCACTATAATTTTAACACCTCTTTATATTATATTCTCTCTTTTAATCAATGTTACAAATATCATAATCACTAAAATATTTAATATAAATTTTACTTACATACTTCCAAGGAAAAATACTTCCAATATACTTTATCTTATCTAACTTTTATACCAATACCCTTTCTAAATAGGATAATAGAAGTTATAAAAGATGCACTTAAAAATACAAAGGCCAATATTCCATGTAAAAGTATATTTCCCTCTGCTATGCCTAAATAACTATATCTAGTTATATTTACTAAAGGATATATTGGATTGATATTTCCTACATGGGACAACACTCCAGGTAATTTAGACACTTCAAAGAACACTCCACCTAAATAGGATAGAGGGGTTATGACTATAGCCAATATAAAATTCATCTTTTCAAAATTATCCAATGTCAATCCACATATAAGACCTATTGATGCAAATATAAATGAAGTTAGGATAATCGAAAAAATAAATAGTGGAATGTTTTTTATTCCAAAACCTACAAATGGTACTGTGGCTATATAAGTAAGGGAGCCTACTAGTAATCCTCTAAAGGTTCCTCCTAATATATAGGCCAGGGATTTTTCCACATCGGAAATAGGATAACTATTGATATCTTGAATGGTACCTTGAAACTTCTGAGATATCAATGAAAAAGAAGGGTTTTGGAAAGCTGCCATTAAAGCTCCCATGGTAGTTAAACCTGGAACTAGGAAATGTAAATAATTAACTCCTTCTATACCTACTTCCCTGGTTTTTAATACTCCACCAAATACTGCTAAATATAATATATTAGACAATAGTGGTGCAAATATGGTCTGTATAAAGACTTTAAAAAATCTATGAATTTCTCTATATAAAAGTACTGTAAAACCTAATCTATTATAAAATATCTTCACTACTACATCCTCCTATGATTTTATTAGATTTAAATATATATCTTCTAATTTAGGTCTTTTTATATCTATATCTATAAAATTTAATCCTTTATCCGTAATAACTTTCATAAGCTTGGATAAATTATTTTTTTCTACCTTGATATATAGATTTCTATTGTTTTTTACTATGGGTTCATATCCATTTAAAAAGTCAAAATCTTCAATATCTATATCATAATCAAATTCAAATCTCACATCTATTTCCTGTGAAAAAATATCCATTAACTTTTCTTTTGGTTCATCAGCTATGATTTCACCATGGTCTATAACAATAATCCTCTTACACAAATTTTCTGCTTCTTCTATATAATGTGTAGTTAAAATAATAGTTGTACCTTCAGCATGTAATTTCTTTAAAAACTTATACATACTATGTCTAAGCTCTATATCTACCCCTGCTGTTGGTTCGTCCAAAATTAAAAGTTTAGGCTTGTGAACCAATGCCTTTGCTATTAATAATCGTCTTTTCATACCTCCAGATAATTGTCTGGTAGTGGATTTTCGTTTGTCTTGTAATGATAGTGCTTCTAATAGTTCATCTATATAATCATCATTATTCTTTATTCCAAAGTATCCTGATTGTTTTCTCAACATATCTTCTACTGTAAATATATAATCCTGACCTATTTCTTGAGGTACAATACCCATGATTTTCTTCGTTTCCAATGGATTTTTATCTAAATCATAGCCACCAATAATGACTTTTCCTTCTGTTTTGTGGACATTACCTGCCAATATATTTATTAATGTGGTCTTTCCTGCACCATTTTGTCCTAATAATGCAGTAAATTCTCCTTCTTTAATGGTCAAATTTATATTTTTTAAAGCCTCTTTATGACCTCTTTTATATATTTTAGAAATATTCTCTATTCTAAGCATTTGCCTTTTTTCATCCTGCCTTTCTATTATATTTATCATTAATTAGGAATAATGTAATCAAACCACAGGAATTGGCCCTATGGTTTTTAGATTATCATCTTACCATATAAAATTAATTTTTATATGAACTTTTTTAAATATTCAATTTCATCCCTAATTTCTGCCGCTTTTTCAAATTCTAATTCTTCAGCGGCAACTAACATCTGTGGTTCTAATTCCTGTATACGTTTTATGGCTTCTTCTTTTGTATATTCTTTTGTTGGTTTTTGTGTAGCTTTATAACTTTCTGTATCTTCTGCTACTTCTGTAGCCTTAATAACATCATGAATATCCTTTTCTATGGATTTTGGTATAATATTATGTTTTTTATTATATTCTGATTGAATTTTTCTCCTTCTCTC
Organism: Clostridiales bacterium; assembly: GCA_012521085.1. Taxonomy (GTDB): domain Bacteria; phylum Bacillota; class Clostridia; order Peptostreptococcales; family Natronincolaceae; genus JAAYNB01. The sequence continues at coordinate 4,233 of JAAYNB010000221.1, forward strand.
TGTCTCATCTATGGCCCTTCTCATAGATTGAGTTATTTTATCTGCATACATAATAACTCTACCATCTACATTTCTAGCAGCTCTACCAATGGTCTGTACCATGGCTGTTTCAGACCTTAAGAATCCTTCCTTATCAGCATCTAAAATTGCCACTAAACTAACTTCTGGTAAATCCAATCCTTCTCTAAGCAAGTTTATACCTACTAATACATCAAATACACCTAATCTTAAATCTCTAATGATTTCCATTCTCTCTATGGTTGTAATATCTGAGTGTAGATATCTTACTTTTATACCCATTTCCTCTAGAAAACTTGTCAAATCCTCAGCCATTTTCTTTGTAAGGGTGGTTATCAAAACCCTTTCTTTTTTTTCTACACGTTTATGAATTTCCCCCATTAAATCGTCTATTTGTCCTTTAATGGGTCGTACTTCTATAATAGGGTCCAATAGTCCTGTTGGACGTATAATCTGCTCTGATATTTTTTCACTTTTTTCTAATTCATAGGGTCCAGGAGTGGCACTTACATATAATACCTGATTTATTAATTTTTCAAATTCTAAAAAGTTTAAAGGTCTATTGTCAAAGGCTGATGGAAGTCTAAAACCATAATTCACCAAGTTTTCTTTCCTAGATCTATCCCCACCATACATACCCCTAATCTGTGGTATTGTAACATGTGATTCATCAATAATCATTAAATAATCATCGGGAAAGAAGTCTAATAATGTATATGGTCTACTTCCTGGTGCTCTCCCTGTTATATGTCTAGAATAGTTTTCAATACCTTGACAAAAACCTACTTCTCTGAGCATTTCTATATCATACATGGTTCTTTGCTGTATTCTTTGGGCTTCTATTAATTTATCCTGTTCTTTAAAGAACTTCACTTGTTCTTCCAATTCTTTTTCTATATTTACAATGGCTTTTTCCAATTTATCTGCACTGGTGGCATAATGAGAAGCAGGAAAAATTGCAACATGGTTTCTTCTACCTATGATTTCTCCTGTTAAACTATTTATTTCTGTAATACGATCAATTTCATCTCCAAAAAACTCCACCCTAACTGCATTTTCTGATGATGAAGCTGGCATTATCTCCACAATATCTCCTCTTACCCTAAATGTACCTCTGACAAAATTAACATCATTTCTTTCATATTGTATATCAACCAGCTCTTTTAGAACCTCATCCCTATCTTTATTCATACCCACTCTTAGAGGTACCATCAAATTTTTATATTCTTCAGGATCCCCTAATCCATAGATACAGGACACACTGGCAACTATAATAACATCTCGTCTTTCTAAAAGGGCGGATGTGGCGGAGTGTCTTAATTTATCTATTTCATCATTAATAGATGCATCTTTTTCTATATATGTGTCAGTATGTGCCACATAGGCTTCTGGTTGATAATAATCATAATAACTTACAAAATATTCTACTGCATTATCCGGGAAAAATTCCTTAAACTCACTACACAATTGTCCAGCTAATGTTTTATTATGTGCTATAACTATTGTTGGTTTTTGTACTTTTTCAATAATATTGGCCATTGTAAAGGTTTTTCCAGATCCAGTTACCCCTAATAGGGTTTGATGTTTTAGACCTTCTTTTATCCCTTTACTCAATTCCTCAATGGCTTTTGGTTGATCACCAGTTGGTTTGTATTTTGAATTTACTTTAAATTTTTGCATTTTTATCCCTTACCTTCTTTATTTAAAAAATAATATTTTCTAAATAGTGTATAATAACTAATATACCCCTAGAAATCATCAACATTCATAATATATATAGGGTTAAATGAACAACTGTTCGATAGCCTTATTATAGCCCTAGGCATACTCTATGTCAATTATCAATAAATTCACAAATTCTTGCTAATATCAATGTTTTGTGATATTATATAATAAAATTTATTTGGCCAAAATGGATATAAATATAGTTTAATTTGTATCAAAACTAATTATAGATATAGTGCCATGTAGACAAACTGGGTCTATATGGCTTTTTTAAATAGTACACAGGGAGGTATTTTTATGTCGCTGGAATTAATAAATGTAAAAGGTACAAAAGATTTTTTTCCAAATGAACAAGTGGTGAGAAATAAAATTATTAAAACATTACAAGAAATATTTGAAATTTATGGTTATCAACCATTGGAGACACCTACTCTATGTTATTCAGATATTTTAGCATCTAAATATGCTGGTGGCGCGGAAATCCTTAAAGAAATGTATACACTAAAGGACCAAGGAGATAGGGACTTGGCTCTTAGATATGATTTAACTGTTCCCTTTTCCAAGGTAATCGGTATGAATCCAAATATGAGAATGCCTTTTAAACGTTATGAAATAGGTAAAGTCTTTAGGGATGGTCCTGTAAAGCTAGGCCGTATGAGAGAGTTTATTCAATGTGATGTGGATATGGTAGGTGTTAAATCTGTCATGGCTGAAGCAGAATTAATGTATATGACTATAGAGGCTTTTGATAAACTGGAATTAGACATTTACATATCTTATAATAATCGTAAACTTTTATCTGGTATTTTAATTGCTCTAGATATAGACCAAGAAAATACCAGTGATGTAATACTTACATTGGATAAATTAGAGAAAATTGGTGTTGAAGGAGTTAAAGCTGAGCTAATTGAAAAAGGTATATCAAAAGATATTGTAGATAGTATTGTAAACTTAATCTCTAATGAAGAAAGTTATTCATTGGATTATTACAAAAACATGCCATCTAACACCTTATTATTACAGGGTATTGAAGAATTAGAAGAATTAAATGATTATCTAGATACTTTAGATATAAGAGATAAAACTAAATTTAATCCTTTTTTAGCTAGAGGTTTAGAAATATATACTGGTACTGTATATGAGATTTTCCTTACAGATGGTAGTATTGACTCCAGTATGGGTGCTGGTGGTAGATATGATGAAATCATTGGCGGTTTCTTACAAAATGGTATGGAATATCCTGCTGTAGGTATATCCTATGGATTAGATGTTATTGCCACTGCTCTTAATATGAAGTCCAATGATGAATATAAATCTAATGTGGATTTATTTATTATACCTTTGGGGACTAAAAAAGATACATTAAAAATTGCAGGTGAAATCCGTAAAAAAGGGATTAAAGTTGATATAGAAATGATGGATAGAAGATTAAAGAGAAGTTTAGATTATGCTAATAAAGAAAATATACCCTATGTTATAATACTTGGCGAAAATGAAATTGAATCAGGTAGGGTTAAAATTAAAGATATGGAAAATAGTACTGAAGAAGAAATTAATTTATCAGACATTGTCAATTATCTACTTGAAAAAATGTAAATTTATATTTAAAAACATATAAAAAGAACTCTTATTACATTAAGAGTTCTTTTTATATCCATTATTCAATTTCATCTAAAATAACTTCTATGGCTTTTTGTAGCTGTATATCCTCATGTCTTTCCATATTAGTTTGTTCTTCCAATTCCTCTGGTAAATCAATTACAATATCTGGCTCTATACCTATACCATGAATATTATATCCATTTGGTGTAAAATATTCAGAAACTGTGAATTTAAAACCAGTGCCATCATTTAGTGGTTTTACCTGTTGAACCAATCCCTTACCAAAGGTGGTGGAACCTACAATTTTGCCCCTATTACCATCCTTTACTGAGCCAGCAAGTATTTCTGAGGCACTTGCACTTCCATTGTTTACAAGTATGGCCAAGGGTAGGTCAATTTGTTTTGCGTCTGATCTTTCAATTTCTCTATTGCCATGTCTATCTTCTGTGTAAACAATTACCTGTTCTCCCAATAACATATCCGCAATTTTTAAACATTCATCCAACAGACCACCTGGATTATTTCTAAGATCTATTATAAGACCTTTTATATTTTGTCTTTCTAAATCATTTAAATGAGTCTCAAAGTCTTTGGCAGTTTGTTCATCAAACATGGAAATTCTAATATAGCCAATATTATTTTCAAGTACTTCTGATCTCACTGTCTCTAGTCGGATTTCCTCTCTTATGATTTTTACTTCAAAGGGCTCCCTTCTACTTTCACGCCAAATGGACAGTATTACCTCACTTCCAGGCTCACCCTTCATTAAATCTGCTGCATAGTCTAAATCATCGCCTGTTACTGCTTTTCCATCTACAGATAATATCTTGTCATTGGTTACTATTCCAGCTCTTTCACCAGGAGTATTTTCTATAGGGGAAACTACTGTTACTAAGCCATCATCTCCTGGAGTAATAATAACTCCAATGCCACCATAACTTCCCTGAGTCCTAGTCATTAGTTCCTCAAATTCACTTTCAGTCATATAACTAGTATATGGATCTTCAACTCCTTGGAAAAGTCCTTTAATTGAATACTCTATTAGTTTATCTCCATCTACTTCTCTATAGTAATTTGTTTCTAAAAAATCCTTTAGCATGAATAATTTTCCGAATTCTTTTTCCATTGATTCGTAATAATCATATGTACTTCTATTAATAATTACTTTTTGTCCTAAAGGTATGGCAAAGATATTTCCCAGTGTAAAATTAAATATTGAAGTCAGTATTACTATTATAGCAGCATATATAAAAGCTCTTTTTTTACTTATCATTACTTTTCTCCCCTCTTATGATTATAAAACTACTATTTTACTATTTTATTATTAATATCTATCTATTATACATCATTAGAGTTAATAATTAAAAGCCAAGGATAGTATTCCTTGGCTTAATTTTATCATTATTTTCTTAAATAAGGCATTGGATCTACATATTTTCCATTTTTTCTTACTTCAAAATGTAAATGTGGTCCAGTTGATTGTCCTGTACTACCTGCTTCTGCAATTTTTTGCCCCTTAGATACGGTTTGTCCCACTGATACCACTAATTTTGAATTATGAGCATATAATGTCATAATTCCTCCACCATGATCTATTATGACTGTTCTACCATATCCACCCATGGTTCCTGCAGATACTACTCTACCCTGACCTGCTGCACTGATGGTTGTACCTGTTGGAGCAGGTATATCTATACCCGAGTGGAATCTTTGAACCTTTAATATAGGATGAATCCTATTACCATAGGGAGATGATATTCTAGTATAGCCTGATACAGGCCAACCCAATACTCCTCCCACATATTCACCACTGGATTGCATTTTTCTTAATTGATCTGTTAATCTATCAGCTTCTTTTTGTAATTCATCTAATTGTTTTGCTAATTCTATTTTATCTCTTTTAAGATCTTCTCTTAATTTTTCTTGTCTTCCTCTAGAAACTACTAATTCCTGACGTTTACCCTCTTCATTTTTCTTTAAACTTATTAATTTATTTCTTTCATTTTCTAATTTTGCCTTTTTATCTTCTATTAGAGCCTTTTGTTCTTCCAAGTATTCTAATAATTCTACATCATGATCTGCTATACGTTTGACCATATCCAGATTTGTCAACAGTTCAGTAAAATCCTTAGAATTTAAAAGGACTTCCATATAGCCTACAGATCCATTTTTATACATTACTCTGAGACGTTCTCCCAATAAATCCTGTTTTTCTTTAATATTATTCTCAGCCTGATTTAATTCATTAATTGTTGTATTTATTCTTGCTTCTGTCTCTTTTATATCTTTTTGTATATTTTCTATCTCATTTTCTACTTTTTCAATTTCAATTTCTAATTCCTGTAATTGTTCAGTAATACTCTTTTGTTGAGCTTCATTTTTCTTTATTTCACTACTAATTTGCTTTTTTTGTGAATTTACAGAATTAAGTTTATTATTGATTTTATTAGCATCATTTGCAAATGTAAATAAAGTTGATATACCAAGGAAAGCTGTTATGGTAAATGCAATAATTTTTTTCTTTTGTTCCAACAAATCCCCTTCCCCCTTTTAAAACAAGATAATGTTTAAACTCTAAGATACTTTCTAAGTGATAGAATACTTCCCAATGCTCCCACACCTGTACCTAATACAATAAATATGGGTAATGTTCTATTCATCATTTCATTAACAGAGATCACTCTTACATTCATTACCATATTAAATTGACTATTTATTAGATTAAATGTGTATTCATAACCAAAATACACTATTCCAAGACTTATAATTGATCCCATTAATCCTAATATAATTCCTTCCATAAGGAAAGGCCAACGTATAAACCAATTTGTTGCTCCCACATATTTCATAATATTTATTTCTTGCCTTCTAGAGTTTAATGTTATCTTTATGGTATTGGCAATAATAAACATAGTTATTAAAATCAGGATTACTATTAATACCAATCCAACTGTCCTTACAAAATTGGCAATTCCCATCATAGTTTCTAATATTTCCTTATGGTATTTTATTTCTTCAATACCTTCCATATCATTGAGGGATTGTACCACATTATCTGCTATTTCTATATTTTCTAAATGTATAATATATGAATTGGGCAAGGTATTTTCCTCTAATACCTCTAATAAATAGGCCTTGTCCCCCCATTGTTCTTTCATTCTCTCTAAGGCTTCTTTCTTAGTTTCATAGTCTATAAACCTTACACCATTTATTTCCCCTATATCTTGGCCCAATTTATTTATCTGTTCATTATCTAATTCATCCACTAAGAAAACCTGTATAGTGTCAAACTGCATTTTAGCCATTTCAGATATATTATTTACATTTAATACAATGGTAATAATTACACCTAAAATGGTTAAAGATGCCATTACTGAAGTAATAGAAGCTATACTCATACCCCTATTTCTCCATATGCTTATGAGACTCTGTTTTATCATATAGCCCATGGTTCTAATCTTCATATCCGTAAGCCCCCCTATGCTCATCTCTAACTATTCTACCTTTTTCCAATGCCACAACTCTCTGCTGCATTGTATCTACTATATCTTTAGCATGGGTAGCCATTACAAGGGTTGTCCCTCTTCTATTTATTTGTCTTAATACTTTCATAATCTCCCAGGCTGTTTCTGGGTCCAGATTTCCTGTAGGTTCATCAGCAATTAAAATTGATGGATTATTTACTATGGATCTGGCTATGGAAACCCTCTGTCTCTCTCCACCTGAAAGTTCATTTGGATATTGTTTAGCCTTATCACTTAATCCTACCATACCCAAAATCATTGGTACCTGTCTACGTATTTCCTTAGATGGAGCCTCTATAACCTCCATAGCAAAGGCTACATTTTCATATACAGTTTTATTTGGTAAAAGTCTAAAATCTTGAAATACCACACTTATATTTCTTCTTAAATGAGGTACTTTTCTTCGTGGTAACTTGGTAATATCAACATCATCCACTATAATTGAGCCTTGGGTAGGTTCTTCTTCTTTTAGCAATAATTTAATAAAAGTGGATTTTCCTGCTCCACTGGGTCCCACTAAAAAGATAAATTCTCCCTTTTCAATTGTCAGATTTATATTTGTCAAAGCTTGTATTCCTTTATTATATACCTTACTTACATTCCTAAACTGAATCAAAATAATCACTCCTACTTAACATTTTATAAGTTCGACATAAAATACTAAAGTCCTTCTATATATCAGAAATAAACATAGTATTTTTTTACTATTTTATGTAATTATATTTCTTTCTCAACAAATATCGATTTTATAACTACTATTATAACAGTAGTACCACCCACAATTCAATTGAATTCATTTCCAATATTATGGTAAAATAATATAATAATTTATAAAGCAGGATATCCTTTAGGAGGGATTATTATGAAAAAAAAAATTAGAAATGAAATACTGACAAAAAGGGACCTTTTATCAAATAAAGAAATAATTAATAAGAGCATGTATATATTTAATAGATTAAAAGAAAATTCTATATTTCAAAATGCTCATAACATCATGCTCTTTGTAAACTTTAAAACTGA
>JAAYNB010000222.1 GCA_012521085.1 Clostridiales bacterium
ATAATAACTACCATGAGATAATGGTAGTTATTTTATTTAAAGGACTTTAGACCTAATTTATTATTTTATATGATTTTTTCTCCTGTTTTCAAGAGATATTTTAAATTTTTAGCAGGAATTTATACTTATCTATAGAAATACTATAATGGAGTGGTGTATAGTGGTACAAAGTGGGGAGAATTCCCTAAGGTGGGATATGGATGTTTATTGGAGAATATAATCATGTAATGGATACAAAGGGAAGGCTCAGCATACCTTCTAAATTAAGAGAGGACCTTGGTGAAACTTTTATTGTAACCAAGGGCTTAGATAATTGTTTATTTGTATATCCCCTAGATGAGTGGAAAGTATTAGAAAATAAGTTAAAACAACTTCCTATGACCAATAGAGAAGCAAGGGCCTTTGTAAGATTTTTCTTTGCTGGTGCTACTGAATGTGAATTAGATAAACAGGGGAGAGTAAGAATACCAAATAATTTAAGGGAACATGCTCTATTAAATAAAGAAGCTATCATTATAGGTGTTGCTACTCGTATAGAAATTTGGAGTAAAGAGCAATGGGAAAAATACAATAGTGATGTTGACCTTAGTTATGATGATATAGCCACAAAGATGCAAGAATTAGGAATTTAAATACGAAAGGTGATAGCATGAATTTTCAACATATATCAGTATTATTAAATGAATGTATAGATAATTTAAATATAAAACCAGATGGTGTTTATATAGATGGGACTTTAGGTGGAGCAGGTCATTCTTATGAGATAGTTAAAAGATTAAATCATAATGGTACCTTAATAGGTATTGACCAGGATGAAAATGCCCTTAATGCTGCCAGTGAGAAACTAAAAGATAGTCAATGTAATATTAAATTAGTTCATGACAATTTTAAAAATTTAGAAAAAATTTTAAATGATTTAGGGATTAATGAGATAGATGGACTATTATTAGATCTAGGAGTATCTTCCCATCAATTGGATGAGGCACAACGAGGTTTCTCATACATGCAAGATGGTCCATTGGATATGAGAATGAACAGAGAGCAAGATTTTACAGCCAAGGATATAGTAAATGAATATTCAAAAGAAGAGATTTATAGAGTTTTATGTGAATATGGTGAAGAAAAGTGGGCTAAGAGAATTGCTGAATTCATTGTGGAATACAGACAAAAAAAGGAGATCCAAACTACCTATGAATTAGTAGATATAATAAAAAAAGCTATACCAAAGGGAGCTAGAAGAGATGGCCCACATCCTGCAAAAAGAAGTTTTCAAGGTATTAGAATTGAAGTGAATAGCGAACTGAGTATCATAGATAAAACCATAAAAACAGCTACAAAATTTTTACGACCTAGTGGACGTATATGTATTATAACCTTCCATTCATTAGAGGATAGAATTGTAAAAAACACTTATAGATATTTACAAAACCCTTGTGAATGTCCAAAGGAATTTCCTGTATGTCAATGTAATAAGGTTAGGCAACTTAAAGTCATTACACGAAAACCTATTCTACCATCAAAGGAAGAATTAGAAGTTAATCATAGATCTAGAAGTGCAAAGTTAAGAGTAGCTGAAAAGGTATAGAATAATAAAGAGAGGAGATGAATAAAATTGGTAACAGCAAGAGAAATTTATGAACATTTACCTGCCTATGAAGAAGAAGTAGTAGAAGAAGTAGAAGTAAAAAGGCAAAAACCTAATCCCAAACCAAATAATAGGTTTGCAAAATTGGTTTTTAGCTTAATTATAATCACTGTCTTATTCTTGTGTATAATGCTACTAATTAGATTTGTCTCCATTACTGAG
>JAAYNB010000223.1 GCA_012521085.1 Clostridiales bacterium
AGATGGAAAAAGTTTCAGATGAATCCATTGAAATGCTCAGCAAAAAAAGGGTGATATTGGATAATATAAATAGTTCTGTAAATTCTCTTAAAGAGGATATTGACCTTGCATCTGAAAACAACGAATCTCTTCAGGAATATTCAGGACTTATATATAAGGCAGTGGAATACATAAAAAATATTTCTGAACAGACAAATCTATTGGCATTAAATGCTGCCATTGAAGCAGCTCGAGCAGGTGAAGCTGGTAGAGGTTTTGCTGTTGTTGCTGATGAAGTTAGAAAATTGGCCATAGAAACTCAAAGTGCTACAAAAGAGATAGAAGATGTGGTAAATAATGTTACTTCAAAGATAATGGATTCAAATAATGCTATGATCCAGTGTAAAGATAGGATGCTGCAGGTAGAGGATATTGCAAAAGAAACCACAATTATTATCAATAGCATGGAGGATAATATTGAGGAGATAAGAAATTATACGCAAAAATTAATGGATATGTCCCAAAAACAAGATAATGCTATTAATGAAATAGAGTATGCTATGGATGAAGTGGCTACAACTGTACAAAATACTAGTTATGCCACCAATGAATCCATTAACTTAATTAATAATCAACAGATAAAAAATAATGAAATCATAGAGTTTAGTAATAAATTAAGTGAAATGGCAGAAGAGCTGCAAATTATTGCAACTAATTATAAGGGAGATAATGAGATTATCTTTGGTGTCAATCCATTTACTGTACCATTACAGATTAAAGAAAATTATGTCCCATTAATTGAAGAAATATGCAGGAAAATAGGTTATGTTGCTAGAACTATTATAGTAAGAGATTATGAAGCTTTGGCAGATGCAGTGGGTAGAGGTGTTATAGATGTTGGTTGGTTTTCACCCTTTGCATATGTTAATGCACATAAAAAATACAATGTAAAACCAATTGTAACACCTAGGGTAAATGGAAAAATTAGTTATAATGGATATATTATTACCAGAAAAGATAGTGGATTAAATACTTTAGATGATTTGACAGGTAAGCATTTTGGATATGTGGATCCTAATAGTGCATCAGGATATTTATTTGCAAAAGATCTGATGGAAGAGAGAGGAATTGACCCTGAAAGACATTTTTCAAAAATTTCTTTCTTAGGAAATCACCAAAACGTGATTAATTCTGTTTTAAATGGGTATATAGATGGAGGAGCTACGTATGATGAGGCCCTTGACTATGCAGAGCAAATAGGATTAAATGTTAGACAATTGAATGTGATCTCTAGAACCGTTGATATTCCAAAGGATGCTCTGGCTACTCGACCTGACATGGATGAAGAATTAATGGCAAAATTGAAAAAAGCATTTGTATCTTTACAGAAAAATGATATAATTTATATTGAGACTCCAGTAGATGGCTTTGTAGAAACTAACGATGAGGCCTATGAGATTATAAGAAAAATTATGTAATATAAAATATGAGCATGATGTGCTTGGTAAAAAGTATCAAGCACATCATGAAAACGAAGATTAAGTTGATAAATATTCCCGAGTTCATATATAATTACATGCCAAATATGAAAGAGATAAAATAGCTTCAAAATGAAATTTATTTCCAAGGCCTTTCAAAATCTTGATTTTTTAGACTTTTAAAAATAAGCAAGGAAGTTGGCATGGATATTGCATTAAATATCTACTGAGACAAGCAAATTTTTTTCAAATCACATAAAAACGTTTTCACAATCCACAATTAAAGGGATTTTGAAATAATTAACTTTGATATTAAGTTTCTAACTATTATTTAATAGTTAGTTTAATAAAAAAATGAAGGGAGGAAAAATTATTATGAAACATGTAGGAACAGTATTAGGAGCAACGATAGCTGGTTTATACGCTATGATAGTGTGGGGTGAACTTGCTGACTCATATGGCATCCTAGGAGGATGGGCTGCAGGTCTTATCATCATCAGTTTAATGTGGACATTAAACCACTATGCAGGTCTTATTAACAATGATGGAGCATTTGTAGACATGGCAGTAGGTATCGGTACTGCTGGGTTTGTAAGAGACACCATCCTAAATGGTGGAGGAGCTGCTGCTAGTTCTATACCAACATTAATAGTTGTTATTATTGGTGGTATAATTGGTGGAGTTATGGCTTACAAACTAGAAGTACATTTAGCTGAAAAAGAAGCTAAAGCAGAAGAAGCAGCATAATGAAAATTTAATTGGTATC
>JAAYNB010000224.1 GCA_012521085.1 Clostridiales bacterium
AGTATCACAATCTTTCCCTGAAACCCTAATGAAAAAAATCCATGGGCAATTACCAGCAGAACCATATAGCAATAATAGACAGGTTCTAGTTGAAAGAGATGGAGATGCCTATAGATTATATACTGAAGGCGGATATTTTACTGCAGAGGGACCATTAGGTAAGAGTTATAGTGCCACAACTAGCTTTGCAGTGGATGAAGATGGTTATTTGCGAACATTTACTAGAGATATAAATGGAGCAATAAATACTAACAGAGGTAATTATATTTTGGACTCAAATGGCAATAGAGTTCAAGTAGATGGTTCAGAATTAAATATAAATGACAGGGGACAAATAGAGACAGGTGCTGGTACTGTTGATTTAGTCTATACTACAAATATACATCCTAAGACCAATATAATTGGTACTATGAACAGCGGTCTAAGACTAGATGAGATATATACTAACTTTACCCAAGGCAAATTAGAGGAGACAGGAAATCCCCTTGATTTAGCCATAGATGGGCAGGGTTTCTTTGTAGTAGATACTCCAGATGGCATAGTCTATACAAGGGATGGAAACTTTTCATTAAATGATAGAGGTGAATTAGTAACCAAGGATGGTTATAATCTATTAGGACTAAATGGCCCCATAGTATTAAATACTGGTGATGAAGATTTTGAAATAACCAATTTTAGTGTTACAGAAGATGGACAAGTCATGGTAAATGGGGAATTTGTAGATGAAATTGACATAGTAAATATAAGAAATGTATATGACCTGAGAAAATATAAACATGGCTATTATAGAATAGAAGAGGGTATGGAAGAAGAATTTGATGAATTTCAAGGAAGTATACTTCAAGGTTATCAAGAAGGCTCTAATATTCATTCAGTACAAGAAATGGTAGATATGATAGCCACCCTTAGACTATATGAATCAAATCAAAAGATAGTACAGACATATGATGAAATATTACAAAAAGCAGTAAATGAAATAGGTAGGGTATAATGATAATAGGAGGTTTTAAATATGCGTGCTCTATGGACAGCAGCTTCGGGAATGAAATCCCAACAATTAAATGTGGATACTATTGCACATAACTTGGCAAATGTAAATACAACAGGATATAAAAGACAAAAAGTAGAATTTAAAGATTTATTATACCAAAATATGAAAAAGACCAATTTATTTGAAGGTGAAGGTAGTCCAGTGAATTTACAAATAGGACATGGAGTAATGCCTGTGGCTACTTCCAGGGTTTTTACAAATGGAAATCTAGAACATACAGAAAATCCCCTTGATGTGGCCATAGAAGGTGAAGGATTTTTTGCAATAGAAACTCCTACAGGAGAAATCCTATATACTAGAGATGGTAATTTTAAATTAAGTGTAGACATGGATGAAATGAGATTAGTAACATCTGATGGTTATACTGTACTTTCAGATTTTGATGATGAGATAGTATTTGATGAGACCCTAACAGATATTAATATATCTGAATTAGGCCTGATAACAGCTAAAAATGAAGATGGTGAAATCGAGGAAATTGCAACTATTAAACTGGTAAAATTCATAAATCCAGAAGGCTTAGAAGCAGTAGGTAAAAACTTATATAAAGCTACAGTAGCTTCAGGTGAAGAAATACCAATGGAAGATGAAAATCGTACCAGCACCCTTAGACAGGGCTATTTAGAAACCTCCAATGTACAAATTGTAGATGAAATGGTACGTTTAATTACTGCTCAAAGAGCCTACGAGATTAATTCAAAGGCCATACAAACATCTGATGAAATGTTGGGAATGGCAAATAATTTGAAGAGATAAATGGGATGATAATACTAAGTTGATTTTATAATATAAGGCTGGTGATACCATGAAAATAGGTGATCCCCTATTACATATAGACAATACACCTAAGGTAAAAGATACAAATTTACCAGAAGATCCAGAAAAATTAATGGAGGTCTGCAAAGATTTTGAGTCCATATTCCTAAACATGATGTTAAAACAAATGAGAAGAACCATTCCTGAATCAGATTTAGTAGAAAAGAGCTTTGCTCGAGAAATGTATGAATCTATGCAGGACGAAGAACTGGCTAAGGAAATGTCTAGAGGACAGGGTATAGGTTTGGCACAGGAACTCTATAAACAATTATCTAGAAAACAGTATTAATACTGTAAACCATTAGCTGTTCTAAAAAATATGGTTTTTGTTAAGAACATAAAAAGTTAAAGGAGATAATAATGGAATTAAATATTACAGAAATACAAAAAAGGATACCACATCGCTATCCTTTGCTATTAGTAGATAAAATCATAGAAATGGAACCGGGAAAATCGGCCATAGGTATAAAAAATGTGAGTATGAATGAATCCTTCTTCCAAGGACATTTCCCACAAAAACCCATAATGCCTGGAGTATTAATGGTGGAGGCATTAGCTCAAGTGGCAGGAATAGCTTGCAGTGATATTGAGGGAAATGAAGGAAAGATAGGAGTATTTACAGGAATAGATAAATGTAAATTTAGAAGACAGGTAGTACCAGGAGATGTACTTAGATTGGAAGTAGAAATTACTACCTTCAGGCGAGGTATTGCAAAGGCAGAAGGAAGGGCATATGTTGGTGATGAATTAGCTTGTGCTGCCAACATCAGTTTTGCCATGGTGGACATTTAAATACTATTAATTATATATGCTTTCTTTAGGAATATGATTTTTGTAAAAAATTATATATCTAGAGGGAGCATTTATTATTTTCTTTGAAAATAATTATATAAATTATATAATGTATAGAGTAGTAAATTTGATAAAAGGTTAGGAAGGGAGCCACTATAATTGGATATGCAAATTATGAAGGAATATGAAAAATGGTTATCAGATCCATATTTTGATAGTGAGACTAGATTGGAATTAGAAAGTATAAAAGATAATAAATCAGAAATAGAAGATAGATTTTACAAAGAATTAGAATTTGGGACAGGTGGTATTAGAGGTAAAATAGGGGCAGGTATAAATCGAATTAATAAATATACCATTAGAAAAGCTACTCAAGGCTTAGCCAATCTTATAAAGAAAAATGGTACAGAGGCAGTAAATAGAGGTGTGGTAATAGCCCATGATCCTCGTCATATGTCTAAAGAATTTACTCTAGAAGCAGCTCTAGTATTGGCCAATAACGGTATTAAATCCTATGTATTTAATGACCTAAGACCAACTCCAGAACTATCCTTTGCCATAAGATATTTAAATGCCATGGCAGGTATTGTAATTACAGCCAGCCATAATCCACCAGAATACAATGGATATAAGGTATATTGGGAAGATGGAGCACAGATGGCAAATAAATTGACACAAGAGGTTAGTAATGAAATAAATAAAATAGATAGCCTACATGGGATTTTACCGATGGAAAAAGAAAAGGCCCTAGAACTAGGACTTTTAGAATATATTGGGTATGAAGTAGATGATGCCTATATAGAAGCAGTAAAGGGACAATCCCTAAGACCAGAGGTTATAGAAAAATTAGGCAGGGATTTTAAAATAGTATATACCCCATTACATGGTACAGGTAATATACCCATTAGAAGAGTATTAAAAGAAATAGGTTTTGAAAATGTATTTGTTGTTCCAGAACAGGAAAAACCAGACCCAGAGTTTAGCACTGTAAATTATCCTAATCCAGAGGAGAGGGCTGCTTTTGAATTATCCATTGAACTGGCAATGAAAGAAAATGCAGATTTGATTATTGGTACCGACCCTGATTGTGATAGAGTAGGTGCGGTTGTGAAAAATATGGAAGGCGAATACATAGTACTTACGGGAAATCAAACAGGTGCATTATTGGTAGAATACATATTATCCACTTTAGATGAAAAAGATAATTTAAAAGAAGATGGGATTGTGATCAAGACCATAGTAACTAGTGAAATGGGAGCAGATATTGCCAAGGCATATGATATTACAGTCCTAGATACATTGACAGGATTTAAATATATTGGAGAGAAGATAAAAGAATTTGAAAAAACAGGAGAGCATACCTTCATATTTGGATATGAAGAAAGTTATGGATATTTATCTGGTACCTATACTAGGGACAAGGATGCAGTGGTTTCATCTATGCTAATTTGTGAAATGGCAGCCTATTATAAAAGTAGGGGTCTTACATTATATGAGGGATTATTAGAACTATATGAGAAATATGGATATTATTTAGAGGACCTAAAATCCATCACCTTAGAAGGAAGAGCAGGTAGTGAAAAAATTCAGAGCATATTAAATGGCTTAAGAGAAAATCCCCCTACTCATATGGGAGGATATGAAATTATAAAGATAGAAGACTTTTTAAAACAGGATAAACTACCTAAGGCCAATGTATTAAAATTACATATAGAGGGAGATAGCTGGATGGCATTAAGACCTTCAGGAACAGAGCCAAAACTTAAAATTTACTGTGGAGTAAAGGATATATCTTTAGAAAAATCACGAGCTAAATTGGAT
>JAAYNB010000022.1 GCA_012521085.1 Clostridiales bacterium
GAGTCTTTAATCTTTATAATTTTGGTTTTTATAATATATTATTTAGTAAAATCATCAAAATAACCTTGTATATAGACAACAGGTGTCCCCTTATCTCCACTACCAGATGTAAGATCAGCAAGGGATCCAATTAAATCAGTAAGTCTTCTAGGAGTAGTTCCTTGAGATGTTCTACTATCTTTGAACTCACATTCATTATTTTTAATATATTCAGCAATAGCTTTTTTAAGTTCTTCACCTCTAAGATCAGCAAAATCATTATCAGCCAAATATTTAAGTTTTATTTCATTAGGAGTACCTTCAAGACCAGAGGTATAACCAGGAGACACTACAGGATCAGCTAATTCCCAGATACCACCTACAGGATCTTTAAAAGCTCCATCTCCGTAAACCATAACTTCAACAGTTTTTCCAGTTCTCTTTTTAAATTCATCTTGTATAGCTTCTACTATAGCCTGACAGTCCCTAGGAAATAATTTGACAGTTGTTTCTGTGGCTTTATTAGAACCTAATAGTCCGTATTCCTCATTATATCCAACTCCTTCAACAGGAGTAGATAAGATTTCATCTAGATTATAGAGTTTTTCTACACCATTAGCTCTTAATATTTTTTTAGTTCTTGATCTAGAGTGTATATCACAGGTAAGTACAGATTTTGTGTAGTTTAAAATAGTCTTTGCATGATTAGAAAATACAATTTCACATTCAATTCCATATTCCTCAACTATTGATTTATAATATTCAATATAATCAACACCAGTAAATCTATGCTTAACATATCCAAAATAATGGCGAAATTCTTCTTCAGTAAGGGTATCTGTCCATGGATTAATCCCTTTTTCATCTAAAGTATCTAAGTCAACCAAATGATTACCCACTTCATCAGCAGGATAACTTAGCATAATGACAATTTTTTTGGCTGCCTTAGCAATACCTTTTAAACAGACACCAAAACGATTACGACTCAAAATAGGGAATATAATTCCAATGGTATCATCACCAAATTTTGATTTTACATCTTTTGCAATATCATCAATACTTGCATAATTTCCTTGTGCACGGGCAATAACAGATTCAGTTATGGCAACTATATCTCTATCATAAATTTTAAAACCCTTCAACTCAGAAGCTTTTAATATACTATCTGTAACAATCTGAACTATATCATCCCCATCATTTATAATAGGGGTACGAATTCCCCTAGATACTGTTCCTACCATTCTTTCCATCAACATTCTCTCCTTAATTATTTCATTTATGAAAAAATATCCTATACTTGTACTATACATTATTTTAATACTATTGGCAAAGAAAAAATTTTAAAATACCATTCTTAGTCTTTGCTAAAAGTCATATATGTATCTTTTATATTGTTATATATAAATTTTTTATTTTAATAGAAGAATGGTAGAAGTTTAGCATAAAAAATCACCGCCCTCGGACACATTCTCAAAGGCGGTGATTTAAATATTTTAATGGAGCTGATGAGCGGAATCGAACCGCCGACCCCTTCCTTACCAAGGAAGTGCTCTACCCCTGAGCCACATCAGCAGGTTGTTGTTTCAAAGTATGAAATAACCCAACGCTAACCATTATACAATAAAATAATATAAATGTAAAGGGGTAAATTTAAATATTTTATTATTTTAAGCAATATTAGAAAGTCCATCTTTAAATTGTGCATTATAAAGTTTTCTATAGATACCATTTTCTTTTAATAGAGCTTTATGACTACCTTCTTCTACAATACCTTCATCAGTTAATACCATGATTCTATCTGCATTTTGTATAGTTGCTAGACGATGTGCAATAATTAATGTGGTCCTATTTTCTGAAAGTTCTTTAAGGGATTCCTGAATAACTCTTTCCGTTTCATTATCTAAGGCTGAAGTTGCTTCATCTAAGATTAAAATTGGTGGATTTTTTAAAAATATCCTTGCAATAGATATTCTTTGTTTTTGGCCCCCAGAGAGCATTACTCCTCTCTCGCCTATATGAGTATCATAACCATTTTCTAAACTCATAATAAACTCATGTGCATTGGCTCTTTTACTTGCAGCAATAATTTCTTCATCTGTTGCATCTATTTTTCCATAGGCTATATTTTCTCTTATAGTACCGGAAAATAAAAACACATCTTGTTGAACCATGCCCATATTTTCCCTTAAAGATTTTAAAGTAAGTTGTGTTATATCATGACCATCTATTTTTATAACTCCTTCATCTACTTCATAAAATCTAGGGATGAGATTACAAAGAGTTGTTTTACCTCCTCCAGAAGGACCTACTATGGCTAAGCTCTCACCTGGCTTAACATAAAAACTAATATCTTTTAATATATTTTTCTTATTATTATAACTAAAGGTGACATTTTCAAAGGAAATACCTCCTTTAACATCAACTAAGTCAAAGGCATTGGGAGCATCTACGATTTCAGGAACCAATTGTAATGTTTCCCAAAAACGATGAAAACCTGCCATTCCTTTTTGATAGTTTTCTACTAATATACTTAATTTTCTAATTGGTTGTAAAAACATGGACACATATAGTAGAAATCCAGTAAGTTCACCTATTTTCATACTACCTTGATATATAAACATTCCACCAAATATTAAAACTACTAGATGTATGAAATTAGCAAAGAAATTCACTCCTGAAAAGAAACTTGCCATCACTTTAAATGTGTTCTCTTTTGATTCTTTAAAATTATTATTTCCAATTTCAAATTTTTCTTCTTCATACTTCTCATTTGTAAAAGATTTTACAACTCTAGCTCCTGCTATACTATCCTCAACCTGTGAATTGATTTCTCCCATTTCCACTCTTAATTCTCTAAAAGCATTTTGCATTTTTCTGTTTTTTATTAGTGTAAAGACTATGATAATAGGAACTACTGAAAAAGTTATTAGAGTTAGAGGTAGATGGATTTTACTCATTATAATAAATGAACCTAATAAGGTTACAGTTACTATAAATAAATCCTCTGGACCATGATGAGCTAGTTCGGAAATTTCGCTTAAATCATTAACTAATCTAGACATAATATGACCAGTTTTTGTATTGTTAAAATAATTAAAAGAGAGTTTGTGTATATGTTTAAACAAATCCCTCCTCATATCATATTCCATCCTAACACCCAGAACATGCCCCCAATAATCTACAATATATTGTAAACCTGCCCGTACTATATATAGTACTAGCATACCTAGGCCAATCCACATAATCAATAAAAGGTTTTGACTAGGAAACACATCATCAATCATTTTCATTACCACAATTGGAAAAACTAGATCCATCATAGACATAATAAATGCACAAGTAAAATCTAGTATAAATAATGGTAGATGAGGTCTGTAGTAACGTATAAAATGTCTGAGCATAAGATTTCTCCTTCCATTAGTATATAAAAATTTTTATTGATCAGTTATTATATCATAAACTATGAAAAATAAAAATTTATTTGTTTTTACTACTTGCTATAATAGATATACCTATGAGAATTAGTATTACTGGACGCAATCTATTGAAGATATATCTAAAATTAAAAATATGCCATGGAAGATCTGGGAAAAAGTTTTTACTTAATGAAACAATACCTAAAAAAATAAAAATAAGTCCTATGATTAATGCAGTATTATTTTTACTATATGTACTATAATATTCATCTTTAATTGTGGAATTATCATTTTCATATTCTCCATTGTTTTCTTGATCAGTATAGACATTATGGTACGGGTTTTTTTCCATTATAATAGCAGCAACAATATATAAAAATATTCCTGCTCCACCAAATAGTACAAAGAAAATCCATGCCAATCTAATTAATGTGGAGTCCACATCAAAATACTCTGCTATACCGGCACATACACCGGCAATTTTTTTATCCCTTTGGGATAAATACAATTTCTTTTTCATAAAATTATGCCACCTTTCTTAATATATTGATTAATATCTACGGCGAGGAACAATAAAGAAGGCAATAATATAGGCTAAAACTCCTGAGCCACCTAATAAACAAAAGAGCACCCATGCCAATCTAACTAATGTGGAGTCCACATCAAAATACTCTGCTATACCACCACATATACCGGCAATTTTTTTATCGGTTCGTGAACGATATAATTTTTTCTTCATAAAAACTCTCCTTTCCACCATTTAATTATATATTATAACATAATTATATATACCTCAAAATTGTTATATTAACTATATTTATTATGAAATTTATATTGTGACATTTTTTTAAAGAATACATATATTGGTGATAGGCAATTTTTTAAAAGACTTTCTTTTTACTGGAGGTTTTATATATGAAAGGAGAATTAGTACCACTGAACCTGTTACCAATTGGAAATTTTGGTATTGTAAAACACATTATATCTAAAGGTAGTAATAGGAGACGGTTAATGGATTTAGGTTTAATTACTGATACAACTGTAGTATCACTAAGAAAAAGCCCTTCAGGTGATCCTATAGCATATGAAATTAGAGGTACAGTTATTGCATTACGTTCAGAAGAAGCTTCTAATATTTTAGTAAAAATTATAAATAGTGAGGGGGGGAATTTACTTTGATCGCTACTGAACAAATAAGTAATAAAAACATTTTAGACCAGATTTTTGGTATACAAATAAATTCTCCTGATGAAATTATAATAGCATTGGCAGGCAATCCCAATACAGGTAAGAGTACAGTATTTAATAGTTTAACTGGGCTTAACCAACATACGGGTAATTGGCCAGGAAAAACTGTTAATAATGCACAGGGAAGTTATAATCATAATAATAAAAATTATATATTGGTGGATTTACCAGGGACATATTCATTATTAGCCAATTCTATTGAAGAAGAGGTAGCAAGGGATTTTATATGTTATGGGGATCCTAAAACAACAGTGGTAATAGCAGATGCCACCTGTTTAGAAAGAAATTTAATACTACTTTTACAAATACTTGAAATAACTGATAATGTAGTTTTATGTGTTAATCTTATGGATGAAGCCCAAAGAAAGGGTATTGAAGTAGATTTAGTACAACTATCTAAAATTTTAGGTATACCAGTTGTAGGGACCAATGCTAGAGATAAAATTGGATTGGATAAACTTAAGGATATGGTTGAGATGGTTTCTTTAGGAAAAATGGATTTAAAACCTATGAAAGTTACTTATAATGAAGATGTAAATAAGATACTAATAAATATTGAAAAAAAATTAGAAAAAAATGTGAAAAAGAACATAAATTACAGATGGCTAGCCATTAATTTTATTAATAATCCTATGAATATACATGAGACAATGAAATTTTTACAAGAATATGGTTATTTAAATGAAGATGAAAATATAGAAAAAATAACAGATGAAGTTAAAGATATTTTATTTGAAAAAAATATAATATTGCAAGATGTACAGGATAATATTGTCTCTACTATTGTGAAAAAATCAGAAGAAATTTATAAACAGATTATAGATATAAAAAATAAAAATTATAATAAAATAGATAGAAAAATTGATGATATACTGACATCTAAAACCTTTGGTATTCCCATAATGTTAAGTTTATTAGCTGTAATATTTTGGATAACTATACAGGGGGCAAACTATCCATCAGATGCTTTGGCAAATCTCTTTTTTTATATTGAAGGATATCTAGATAAATTCTTTTTACATTATAGATTACCCCTTTGGCTACATGGAATTTTGGTTTTAGGAGTATATAGGACTTTGGCATGGGTTATATCAGTGATGTTACCACCTATGGCAATTTTCTTTCCTCTCTTCACTCTATTGGAGGATTTAGGTTATCTACCTCGTATAGCTTTTAATCTAGATAATTTTTTTAAAAAAGCATGTGCCCATGGAAAGCAAGCGTTGACCATGTGTATGGGTTTTGGTTGTAATGCTGCAGGTGTAATATCTTGTAGAATTATAGATTCACCAAGGGAAAGGCTTATTGCCATTATAACTAATAATTTTGTACCATGTAATGGAAGATTTCCTATTTTAATATCCATAGCTATGATTTTTTTAGGAGGAGGTTTTACTGGTGGTTTTCAATCAGTTATAGCTACCCTAGCTGTAATAAATGTTATTGTCCTAGGGGTTATAATTACCTTGATTGTGTCTAAGATACTATCTAAGACCATATTAAAAGGTTTACCTTCTTCATTTACATTAGAACTTCCACCATATAGAAAACCACAAATAGGGAGAATTTTAATACGTTCCATATTAGATCGGACTTTGTTTGTTCTAGGTAGGGCTGTTATGGTGGCAGCACCTGCTGGATTAATAATATGGTTAATGGCAAATACTACGATTAATGGTAATAGTATTTTGGATCATGGAGCAAATATCTTAAATCCATTTGGTAAGTTAATAGGAATGGATGGTTATATTATTATGGCATTTTTATTAGGCCTACCTGCCAATGAGATTGTAATACCTATTTTAGTTATGTCTTATATGTCTACTGGAGCCATGTTAGAATTAGAAAGTTTAGAAGCTTTAAGACTTTTATTAATAGATAATGGTTGGACCTGGCTTACTGCTGTCTGTGTAATGATATTCACACTATTACATTTTCCATGTGGTACCACATTACTCACCATAAAAAAAGAGACACAAAGTTTAAAATGGACATTATTATCATTTTTGATTCCCACAGTATCAGGAATTATAGTATGTTTTATAATAGCACAAACCACTAGATTACTAGGATTTGCTTAGGGTTTTTTATAATAAGACATCTCCTTTTACATATATCTAGATTTTATATTTCATATTATTCATAGCTAAAATTAGAGTAAAAAATATGATAATATTATATATAAAGCAAAAATTATACTATGGTAAGGAGATGAATAATGAAGAAATTAACTAGAGAATTCTATGCTAGACCCACATTAGAAGTGGCCAGGGATTTATTGGGAAAATATCTGGTCCATCATATAGATAAAGTAGAGTATATTGCCAAAATTGTGGAGACAGAGGCATATATAGCTGATATTGATAAAGCAAGTCATGCATATAATAACAGAGTAACTCCTAGAACAAAGACCTTATATAGTAGGCCAGGAACTGCATATGTATATATAATATATGGTATGTATCATTGTTTAAATACTGTAACAGAAATAGAAGGTAAAGCATCAGGAGTACTGATACGAGCTGTTGAACCTATAAAAGGTATAGAAAAAATGGTTGAAAACAGATATAAAAAGTCATTAGATGAAATTAATAAAAGACAGATTTATAATTTAACTAGTGGACCAGGCAAATTGACCATGGCTATGAAAATTACAAAGGATAGAAATAATAATATTGATTTATGTGGAGATAAATTATATATTATGGAAAGTGATGAAAAAGAAGATTTTGAAATTGTAACTACCACTAGGATAAATATAGATTATGCTGAAGAAGCTGTAGATTTCCCCTGGAGATTTTATATAAAAGATAATCCCTATGTTTCAAAAAAATAAGCCGCTATTTTAATAGTGGCTTATTTTTTGTAAATTATTTTTTATTTCATTATATATTTCAGGCATTAAATCTTTAGATTTAAAGCTACCTTCTATTTTTTGGTTAGATTCAATGGGTTTACCAATATATAATTTTACATTAGCAGGAGCAAGTTTCTTTTTACTTCCTTCCAATATCTTATAAGTACCATCTATGGTAATGGGTATTATAGGCACATTAGCTTTTTGGGCTGCTCTTAAGCTACCTGGTTTAAAAGGATTTAATTCTCTACTTTTACTTCTAGTACCTTCTGGAAAGATTACCATAGATTGACCAGATTTTAGTTTTTCTGCTGTAGAATTAATAGCCCTTAGTGATTGACGAATATCCTGTCTATCAATATAAACTCCTTCAATATGATCAACCCATTTGCCTATAATAGGCCAAGACTTTAATTCTATTTTAGCTAAAAATGATAAGGTTTTGGGAATTGATACTAATAATACTGGGATATCAAAATATCCTTGATGATTACTAACAAATAATACTGCTCCATCCTCTGGTATATTTTCTAAACCATGAACTTCTATACTACTGCCTGTAGCTTTTATGAGTATATCACATACTTTTTTAGTAATTTTATTTGTATAGATTCTATTTTCAATTACAAGTCCTTTTTTCTGTAAGCGTTTAGATTTTGGAATTGATATAATAACCATATATATTAAATAAAGTATGAAATGAATTATTCCAAAAATTTTTTTCATAATCCTAACCTCCTAATAATTAAAATATAAAGACATTACAAAGATTATTACTTTTATAATATTATCATAAAAAAGAAAACAATAGAAGGAAAGGAAAACAGATAATCATGAAGAATTATATAATATATGGACATAAGTTTAAATATAAAATTATTTAGGTTTTAATTATGTATATTAGAGTATTTAATATGATATAGTTATCTTTAAAATTTATTTATATATTAAAATATGATAAAAGGAGTGTGTTAAATCATGGAATATTCAGATGTGTTAAAAAATGCAAAAAAACTTATTAAAGAAAAATGTAGAGTATGTAGAGAATGTAATGGTATTGCCTGTAGGGGAGAGATACCAGGTGTAGGAGGAAAGGGGACAGGCTCATCTTTCATCCGTAATAGAGAAAAACTTAATGAGGTAAAGATACATCTTAATACCATAGTAAAAAAAGATACTATTGATACATCTATAGAATTATTTGGAGAAAAATTTAAATATCCCGTATTTGCTGCTCCTATAGCTGCAGTAGGGGTAAATTATAGCGATGCACTGAATGATTTAGAATATAGTAAAGTACTAGTAGGAGGATGTAGAAAAGCTGGTGTATTAGCTTTTACTGGAGATGGTGTAAAGGATGAGTTTTTTGATGAGCCAGTTAGTGTAATAAAAGATAATAAGGGTATGGGTATTCCCACTATCAAACCTTGGGAGAATAAAGAGATAATTAGAAAGATAAGAAAAGCTGAGGATGCAGGAGCACTTGCAGTTGCTGTGGATATTGATGCAGCAGGACTTATTTTATTAGCCATGATGGGTAAACCTGTATCTACAAAATCCATTGAAGAATTAAAAGAAATTACATCTTCTACAAAATTACCAGTCATATTTAAAGGAATTATGACTGTAGAAGGGGCTAAAATGGCTTTAAAGGCAGGTGCTTATGGCATAGTAGTATCTAACCATGGAGGTAGAGTATTAGACCATACATTGGCCACTGTAGAGGTATTACCTGAGATTGCTAAAGTAGTAAAAGGGAAAATGAAAATTTTTGTAGATGGTGGATTTAGAGATGGAGTAGATATATTTAAAGGATTGGCATTGGGAGCAGATGCAATACTAATAGGTAGGCCCTATGCTACAGCTGTCTATGGTGGAGCTAAAGAAGGAGTAGAACTTTATACCAATAAATTAGGCCAAGAATTGGAAGAAACCATGATTATGACAGGATGTCATAGATTGGATGATATTGGAGATGAACATGTAATATATGATTTTTAGAGCTTATAGCCTCTTCCATATATTGCATTGGATTTTATATATACATAAACCTCCCTATATGCTAAAATCTTTAAAGACTAGATAGGGAGGTTTAAACATGAAAATTGATAAGAAAAAAATGGTTATGGGTTTATTAACTATCTTTGTAATTTTTGCATGTATTAGTTTAGCAAAACTGGCATATAAAGTTCCTGATAATGACCAGATTGCTAAAAATAGCATGGATGAATTTCTGAAAGAGGATGAAAGGGAAATATTAGAAGAGGAGAATATTTCAGAAGATACTAGCGATGAAGAATCAGATGAATTGGAGGAAGAAGGTATGATTTCAGCCATATCTACTACTTCATCTAATATAACAACTACTTCATCAAATTCTAAAGTTTCGACAGATTCTTCAGAAAAAAATACAAACGTAGTTAAAGAGACAAAGACAGGAAAAAAATCTACCAATTCTGCATCAGATTATAAAGTAGCAGAAGGAGATACATTATTTTTAATTTCTCAAAAAACAAATGTCTCTGTAAATGAATTAAAAGCCTTTAACAATTTAGATTCTGATATTATTCATGTTGGACAAAATCTAAAGTTAACAGGTGGATCCTCTGGAAATAATGAAATATCCAATACAAATAGTCCTTCGAGAGGAGATAATTATAGGGATGAAGATCTTTATTGGTTAAGTAGGATAATTCATGCTGAGGCTCAGGGTGAAAGCTATCAAGGTAAAGTAGCAGTTGGTAATGTAGTATTAAATAGAGTGAAGAGTAGTGAATATCCAAATTCAATTTATGGAGTAATTTTTGATAAAAAAGATGGTTATATACAATTTTCACCTGTTATTGACGGTAGTATATATAATACCCCTGATAGTGAGAGTATAAATGCTGCTAAAGAAGCATTAAGTGGTGCAAGACCAGTGGGAGATGCTTTATATTTCTTAAACCCATCAAAATCTACAAACTTTTGGATTATTGAAAGTAGACAACATATGACAACTATAGGAAAACATGATTTTTATTATTAGAAAATAATGTGAATATTTATTCAAATATTCTTGACAGAAAGATTAATAATATGATAAACTACCATAAACATTAAGATGTATATAAAACTAAATATAAGAGTAATAAATAGAGGAGCACTGAAGAAGAATATATATCAGGTGATAAGAAGGAAACCTTCGATACTGGTATAGAAAGGCTGACGTGCCGAAATCATTAAGTGGTTTTCAACTTAATGGTTGGGGGTCTAGTGAATAACTAGGTCACTGTCATGAGAATATATCCATGGGGCGCTATTTGTTATTTGTATTAAGATTAGATTAAATTAGTTTGTAATATAAAAACAAATTTAATTTAAAATATATTACATTGACAAAACCTAGGGTTATATCCTAGGTTTTTTTATATTATAGGATATAATAGGTATAGGGATATTTATTTAATAGGAAAAATAGTAGTAAAAAGATATTATTTATAATAAAATTATATTAACAAAAGCTAGAAAAATCATAATAAGTAAAAAATATAAGTAAAAAATTTATAAATTATAAATACATTTTATTAACAACAATTTATGGAAGGAGAATAGTAAATGGGTTTAACAATTGGTTTAGTAGGAGCAACAGGTGCAGTAGGTGCAAAAATGCTAGAAATCTTAGAGGAGAGAAAATTATCTATAGATACACTAAGAGTATTTGCATCCCAAAGGTCAGCAGGAAAAAAATTAGAATACAATAATAAAGAGATTGTAGTAGAATTATTGACAGAAGAAGTAATGAAAGAAAAATATGACTATTTACTTTTTTCAGCAGGAGGAAGTGTATCAGCTAAATATGCTGAAATAGCAGCTGAGGCAGGTAATATAGTTATAGACAATTCTTCTTATTGGAGAATGAAAGAAGGCATACCACTGGTAGTACCAGAAGTAAATGCACATATATTAAAAAATTATAGAGGTATTATATCAAATCCTAATTGCTCAACCATACAGATGGTTATGACTTTGGCACCACTACATAGAAGATATAAACTAAAAAAAGTAGTTGTATCAACATATCAAGCTGTATCAGGTAGTGGACATAATGCAATAGTAGAGTTAGAAAACCAAATTAAGGATCCTAATTATCCTAATAAAGTCTATCCTAAGAAAATATTTGGCAATTGTATTCCTCATATAGATACTTTTGAAGATAATGGGTTTACTAGAGAAGAATTAAAAATGATATATGAAACACAAAAAATATTGGAAGATAGTACTATAGAAATAAATGCTACTACAGTACGTGTTCCTGTATTTTATGGACATAGTGAATCTGTGTACTTAGAGTTTGAGGAAAAAGTAGATGTAAATGAAGTGAGAGATATTCTTTCAAATGCTTCAGGTATTGTTGTACAGGATAATCCTGTAAATAATGAGTATCCAACACCACTTGAAACAGCTAATACAGATGAAACATATGTGGGTAGAATTAGAAAAGATTTATATAATGATAGAGCATTATCACTATGGATTGTAGCTGATAACTTAAGAAAAGGTGCTGCTACTAATGCTATTCAAATAATGGAAGCTATGGAGGCTATGAAGTAATAAAAAGTAATTTATTATTAAAATAGTGAGGAGGAAAAATTATGTTTAATGGCTCAGCTGTTGCAATTGCAACCCCTTTTAAGGATAAAAAGGTGGATTTAGAAGGTTTTAAAAGACTAATTAACTTCCAAATAGAAAATGATACTCAAGCAATTATAGTTCTAGGTACAACTGGCGAAGCAAGTACAATAAATTATGAAGAAAGAGAAGAAATAATAAAAACTGCCATAGAGGAAGTAGATAAAAGAGTTCCTGTAATTGTGGGTACAGGATCAAATAATACTGATGTAACTATAGCCTATAATAAACAAGCGGAAAATCTAGGAGCAGATGGTTTATTAATAGTAACACCATATTATAATAAATGTACACAAAATGGCTTAATAGAGCATTATAAACAAATTGCAAAATTTACATCATTACCAATTATTCTATATAATGTACCAGGAAGAACTGGATTTAATATTCAACCTACAACAGTGCAAAGATTATCTGAGGTAGAGAATATTGTAGCCATAAAAGAAGCTAGTGGTAATATAGCACAGGTATTAGAGATTAAGAGATTAGTATCAGATGATTTTAAAATATATTCAGGAAATGATGATAATATCCTACCTGTTTATTCCTGTGGAGGTCATGGTGTAATTTCTGTATTAGCAAATATAGCACCAAAAGAAACTCAGGCCATGTGTAGAGCATTCGAGGAAGGTAATATCAAAGAATCTATTAGACTACAAGTCATGTATAAACAATTGATAAATCTTATATTTGTGGAAGTAAATCCAATACCTATAAAAGCTGCATTAAATGCAATGGGATATATTGAAAATGAACTCAGACTTCCATTAACTCCTATGGAGGATAAAAATAGGGAAAAGTTAATTGAGGAAATGAAAAAATTAGGTATTATATAGGGGGAAATATAAATGAATTTATTAATTTCTGGAATTAGTGGAACCATGGGACAAAAAATTTATGAATTAGCATCAAAAGATGATTATTGGAAAGAAATTGATGGAATTGATGCAAATAAAAGTGTTTCGGAGATAGAGTTTATCCCTAATGTAGCCATTGATTTTTCTCATCCAACAGCTATAGATCAGATATTAAATTATTGTGTGGATAATAGCATTCCATTAGTTATAGGAACTACAGGATTTGAAGTAGATAAACAAGAAAAAATTAATAAAGCATCAGAGAAAATAGCAATATTACAGACAAGTAATATGTCATTGGGTATGAATTTAATGTTTGCATTAGTAAAGGAAGTAGCATCTATATTGAAAAACAAAGTTGATATAGAAGTAATAGAGGCCCATCATAATAGAAAGGTGGATGCTCCATCTGGAAGTGCCATATCTATTATAAAATCCATAGAAGAAGGTCTAGGTGAGACAAGAAACCATGCTCATGGAAGAACTGGCCAATGTCCTAGAGAAAAAGGCGAGATAGGTGTTCATGCAATACGTGGTGGTAATATTGTGGGAATCCATGAAGCACAATTTATCAATGATTTGGAAAGTATAAAAATAATCCATGAAGCATATGATCGCTCTGTGTTTGCAGAAGGTGCTTTACAAGGAGCAAAGTTTTTAATAAATAAGACAAATGGTATGTATAGTATGAAAGATGTTTTAAATCTTAAATAAAAAATAAAAAAAGACTGTTCATTCTAATGATTAATGAATTATAAGTAAAATGGGGGCATAGCAGAAGATGGAAATAGTAGTACAAAAATATGGAGGCTCATCTGTAGCAACAACAGATAAAATAAAAAAAGTAGCTGAAAAAGTGATTAAGAAAAAAGAGGAAGGATATCATGTAGTGGTGATTTTATCTGCTATGGGAGATACAACAGATACATTGATATCCTTAGCTAAAGATATTACTGATAATCCCAGTCCAAGAGAAATGGATATGTTACTTACCACTGGGGAACAAGTGTCTATTGCTCTTTTATCCATGGCATTAAATGCAAAAGGATATTCAGCTGTGTCTTTTACAGGATCACAATTAAATATAAAAACAACATCTATACATCAAAAAGCTCGAATTAAAGATATTGATGTATTAAAATTAAGAAAAGCATTAAAGGAAGATAAGATTGTAGTAGTAGCTGGTTTTCAAGGTGTTACAGAGGATAACGAATATACTACATTGGGTCGTGGTGGTAGTGATACTTCAGCTGTGGCACTAGCAGCTAAATTAAATGCTAAATGTGAAATATATACTGATGTAGATGGTATTTATACTATGGATCCTAGGAAATTACCTAGAGCTAGAAAGATAGATAGGATTTGTTATGAAGAAATGATGGAAATAGCAAGTCTTGGAGCAGGTGTAATCCACTATAGAGCTGTGGAATTAGGTCATAAATATCAAATTCCAATTTATATTGGATCTACTTTTTCAGATAATATTGGTACTATTATAACAAATAGAGGGGGCGACTCAATGGAAGAGACTGTAATCACAGGTATGGCATCAAGTACAGATGATATACAAGTTACTTTATTAAATTTAACTTCATCTACTGAAAGTTTATATAAATTATTTGGTGAATTAGCTGCTGGTGAGGCAAATGTGGATATGATATCCCAAATGCTAACAGAAGACAATAAAATGCATGTGAGTTTTACCATACCCAAAACAGATGTACAATTAGCAAAAGAAATTCTTAATAAATGGAAAGAGGAAGATGAGAGTATTCAATGGGAAGTAAATACAGATATTGCTAAGATATCTGTAGTAGGATTAGGTATGAGATCCCATTCAGGAGTAGCTGCAAAGGTATTTCAATTAATGGCAGAAAATGATATTGAAATTAAAATGATTACAACATCAGAAATAAAAATTACATGGGTTGTTGATATAAAAGATGAATTAAAAGCAATTCAATTAATTGGTAAGGAATTTGGACTAGAAGAGCCAGCTGAATAATAAAAATTCTAGTTGCAAAAGCTATACTACCTATGTTATAATATTAGCTACACATGGGGAATTAGCTCAGCTGGCTAGAGTGCTTGCTTGACATGCAAGAAGTCAGTGGTTCGAGTCCACTATTTCCCACCAATAAAATACAGTGTTAGACACCTTTTTAGGTGTCTTTTTCGTTTTATAAATTAAGAAAAAAATAAAACTGCTCAATTGAGCAGTTTTATCAAAGTTTTTGATTATAGTTTTACAACATTTTCAGCTTGTGGACCACGGTTACCTTCAACTACGTTAAATTCTACAGCTTGGCCTTCTTCTAATGTTTTAAAACCTTCTCCAGCAATAGCTGTGAAGTGAACGAAAACATCATCTTCTCCTTCTACCTCAATAAATCCAAAACCTTTTTCTGAGTTAAACCATTTTACTGTTCCTTTTTTCAATGTTTGAAACCTCCAAATAATTAAAATATTTGTCCTATACAATAGAGATCAACTTCTAAACTCCACTTTACACGACTAAACCAATCTTATCACTTTTAATATCTTTTGTAAAGAGAAAAATTTAATATTTACAAAATAATTATGAATTAATGAAATCGTATACATTTATATAGAAATAAAAAATTAATTAAAAATTATTTAAGTTTTTTTACGATTACATACTTATAAAATTTTTATTTATACTTTAAATCCACCATACAATCACTTAATTTTGCATGTCCCAATACAATATCTTCTGCTAATGCACGACAAGAAGGTGAGCCACATGCTCCACAGTCAATTTGAGGCAATAATTCTAATACTTTTTCTATTTCCATAAGTTTTTCTATAGCTTTTGCAAAATCCAAATCTAGTTTGGTTGCATATAATTCTGGTATAGGCTCTGAAAATAAAAAGTTATCAAATGACTCTTCTTCTATTTTAGCAGGGTATGAATCATACTTTTCTGCAAGACGTCTCACACGATTCATTGCCACAAAGGGATTTTCTACAGTTAGACAACCACCAACACATCCATTTGTACAAGCACGACATTCTATAAATTTTAAATCTTTGATTTTATTACTTTCTATTTCTTCTAGTACTTCTACAACATTTTCTATACCATCAATTGCAAGATATTCTCTAATTCCTAAAGATTTACTCTCACCTTCCACTCTAGCCCAATCTATTGCATCACCAGAAGGAGTAAAGTATGTATCATTATCAAATGCTTTTAAATTCTTACTAATCATTAAAAATAGAGATTTAATAGAAAGTACACCATTGACATTTGATGTTTTTTTACCAAGAGGATATTGAAAGTTAAATATTTGTGCAGTACAAGGTGAAATATAAAATATTCCAATTTCTCTATCAGATAAATTCAGTTCTTTTATAGCTTTTTTACGAATTATAGATGCTACTATTTCAGCTGGTGAAATGATTGGCAGAATATTTTTAATTAAACCATGAAATCTTAATTGTATTAAACGCAAAATAGCTGGACAAACAGAGGATATTACAGATAAATCTGGATTTTTCTCTATGTGATTTTTAGTAAACTCTGTAATAATATGACTGCCCATGGATAAATCATATACATCATCAAAACCATAGTCCCTAATAGTATCAATAATTTTAGAAGGGCTAATACTTTCACTAAATTGACTATATAGCACAGGGTCCAATAGAGCAATTTTATAAGGATATTGAAAAATATCTTTTAAATCATGTGTTATACCTGTAAAGGCATTAAAAGGACAAACATGAAGACATGTACCACAGTGGATACATTTTTCTTCTATTATTTTAGCCTTACCATTTTTCACTCTAATTGCTTCAGTAGGACATAATTTTATACAATTAGTACACCCAGTACATTTTAAAGGATTCAAAGTTATACCATGAATATGAGGTTTCATAAATATTCCTCCTAAAAAATTATAATAAATTTTTACAGTACAATATATATTCTATTATATAATAAAAAATCTATTTTAAAAAATAAATTTGTATTTTAAATAAGTATTTTATATTAAATAGCAAAAATCATTTCTGAATATTATAAATATTAAGTAGAGTGTTGTCAATTTTCAGTTTATATATTATGATTAGTTATTGAATGTAAAAGGAATTATAAAAGACAA
>JAAYNB010000225.1 GCA_012521085.1 Clostridiales bacterium
CTATTTAAAATAGAAATATTCCAACTATACCTGAGGCAATCATCACATAAATAGGATCTATTTTAAACAATCGTATAACAAATATATTTATTACAAACATTATTGTAGCTATCAAATTAATATTTTTCAAACTATAAGATACCACATCTGTATCATATAAGGTAAGTAACAATATACTCAAACCAGCCGATCCAATCATGGCTACTATGGCAGGTTTTATATTATTTAATATGGATTGAATTAAAGTGAGATTTTTATATTTATAATAAAAATAGGCAAGGGATAATACTATAATACATGATGGTGTAACACATCCAATGGTAGCCGCAACAGCACCAGTAAATCCAGCAACTCTCATACCAACAAATGTAGATGCATTTATAGCAATGGGTCCTGGTGTCATCTCTGCAATAGTGATTATATCAGCAAATTCCGTCATAGTTAACCAAGAATTTAATCTAACCACCTGATCTTGAATTAATGGCATGGCAGCATATCCTCCACCTATACTAAATAATCCAATTTGAAAGAAGCTAAAAAATAATTTTATATAAATAGGCATTAATTATCCCTCTTCTCTTTAAATCTATTATAGTAAAATGATAGGATAGCAATAAAAACACATATAAAAATAATAATTGCTATATTTACCTTATAAAAGTAGAGTGCTATAAAAGAAGAAACCATAATAAATATTGATAGTAGATTTTTTTCTTTTATAATTCCCTTACTTAAATTAAAAATAATATTTACAATTAAAGCAGCTACTCCTACCTGCATTCCTTTTAAGAGGTCATTTATTATGATATTATCACGAAAAGCAGCATAAAAAAATGATATTATAGATAAAATTATAAAAGGTGGTAATATAGTTCCCAAAGCACTTATAAAAGCAGCCTTAATACCACCTACACGATATCCCATTATAATAGCCGCATTTACAGCAATAGGTCCTGGTGATGATTGAGCAATAGATATTAGATCTAAAACTTCTTCTTCCTCTATCCATTTTAAATCATCTACAAACTTTTTCTTCATTAATGGTACAATTACATATCCACCACCAAAAGTAAAAGAACTCAAATAAAAAGTAGAGGTAAAAAGTTTCCAATACATTGATTTTTTATCCTTCATATCTTAACTCCTAACTCTAAAATTAAACATATTACTTAGTTTATGTAATTTAAATATGATTAACAAACAAAAAATATTATCTATATTTATTGTATCACAACTCCATATAGATAATAATATATGTTTAATACTTTAGTATGACTTGATCTAGCAACTATTTATTTTTTATCACTATTATTGTGCAATGACGAATATTACTTTTGAAAAAATAAAAGATTAGGGGAATTAAAAACCAAGGACTATATATTAAATTCTTATATATCATTTTTTATATAATATATCTTCTTTTAATTCCTCTGCCTTTTCTTCTCCAATTAAGTATTTCACTATTTCCATAGCAAAATCTACAGCTAAAGCAGGACCTCTTGCAGTAATTACATTTTTATCTACTACAACATTTTCTGCCTTATATATACTATCAGTAAATTCCTTATCAAATCCTGGATAAGAAGTTACCATTTTATCTGTAATAACTCCTGCTCTTTTTAATACTATTGGACCAGCACATATGGCAGATACCAGCTTTCCATTACTATCCATATCCTTTATAATATCAATTACTTTATCATCATCTCTTAAATTAGTGGCTCCAGGAAGTCCACCTGGTATAACAGCTCCATCATAGTTAATATCACCCAGCTCATTTATTACCTTATCTGCAACTACTAAAATATCATGGGCTCCCTTTACTTCTTTTTTATCAGTTATAGATACCATATCTACTTCAATATCCATTCTCCTGAGATAATCAACAACTGTAAGTGCCTCTACTTCTTCAAAACCTTCTGCTAAAAATAATATTACCTTCACAAATACTCCTCCATTCTAAATAGGTTTTCTATTCCCCCTAATCCTATTTTAATTATATCCTTCTTATATTTAATTTCAAATAATTTACTAAATATTCAAATAAAATATAAATTTATAATGAATTAATCAATGATTATCAGGATATATAAAAAATAAAATGGTATAAAATAATAATTCAATTATCCCATACCACTTTACAGATTATTAATAACCCATTTCTTTTAATATTCTTGATAATACTCGTAGACGTTCCCCAATTAACTCTCCATCATCACTAAGAGCTTGGCTAAATAA
>JAAYNB010000226.1 GCA_012521085.1 Clostridiales bacterium
CTAAAATGAACAGTGTAGCCATCTTCAGATAGAATCTCAAAAAACACTTTCGCACATTCTAAGTTAACCTTTTCTGTTCCTCTAATATTATTTTTGTCTTCAACATCTTTTGTTTCCACTATGATATTTAATTCCTTTTCACCTGTTGCTTTTTTTACAATGTACATAAAGTCAGGGCTATACATTCCACCAGTAATAGTGGGTATTGCGATACTAGAACGTGGTATTTTCCCATACACAACTACTTCTTCTATATCTGCCATTATATTTTTCTTCTCTAAAGGGGAATCAAAAGCAAAGGCATCATATAGATATTTATCACTAGGAGTCCCTTCAACTAATTTTGTACCTATTCTTCCTTGTGTAATTTCTTTTCTAGGACTCCCATCTTCATAGGAAAGAGCAGTAGCTCCCACAGGGGTAGAGCTTTTTTTATAATGGAAGCGACCTTGCAAATTCTCATTTTTCCATTCGTGGAACTTTTGAATTATAATGCTTGCTGTATTTTCATTTATATGTTCTGGTTTTATCAATTCACTCTCTATAGAAAATTTGGACACAGCTGAATGTAAAGTTGAAATAGGTATATTAGTCCCTTTCATTATCCTTTTTAAAAATTCGTTATATGGAAGAGGTCTAGAAATAATATATTGTACCCCAGATTCTGAAAGGATTGACATCTCACTGCCATCACTATGAACAATATCTCTGGAGCTAGTCATTGTAACATCAGTAAATACATCTTTTTCTTTTAATATTGATATAAGTACATCTTCAATATTTTCATCTAGGTCTTTGTCATAAAAGAGCAAATAACGCTGGTTTATTTTCTCCCACAACTCTTTAATTTCATTATAGGCAGCTTTTCTTATTTTTACAGGCTTTGATTTTTCCTTGTTTCTATCTTTAACTTTTCCAGACTCTAAGCCCACTGTAAACTCAGGATATTCAGTAAAGAAAGCATCTCTTTTATCTGATTTTATATTCATTCTTCTATCAATATATCCCTTAGCATAAAGATCATCAAACAATTCATCAGAAGTAATATTTCGTTTTTTAGCAACTTCCTCCAGCTTTTCTTCTGTGATTGTTGTAGCTTGTGGTAACTCTCCATTTATCTGGTCTATTAACTTCTGAGCAAAATCTGCTTCTGTAAAGTCCACTATATAATTTAATTGAAATTCCTCACTAGAAATCCTATTCCCATTTTCATCAACTGGAAGCCTAAGCCCTCTACCAACTTCTTGTAATTTGCTAATTTCACTCCCACTGGAACGTAGCTTTGCAATAGTAAAGACATTAGGATTGTCCCAGCCTTCTTTTAAAGTCCATTTAGAAAACAAAAATCTTCTTGTGTTAGCAGAGCCATCAGGGTTTTTAAAAGAAAGAAGCTGCTTTTTACCATTTAGAATCTCATCTACTTCTTTAGCAATATCTTCATCTGTATCACTATTATCTTGTGCGAAGTATCCAGCATGACAAGAAGAAATGTTTGCTAGACTTTCCTCTAAATATTCTTTATATTCATCTTCATATTCATTAAGGTTGGAAATTTCTTTCTCTAGCTTTTCCTTTAAAAGTCTTTCAAAAGTGTTCAAAAGGTATGGCTCTTTGCCATTATCCATTTTACGATATGATGCTATATCATCTATAAAAAATAAGGCTAGAGTTTTAATTTTAAATTTTCTTCCACAGAAATTAGCTTTTTCTATTTCAAAATGTCTCTCTAAAGCCAATCTCATCATTTGTTCTTGATAGGAGGTCATATATATATCCACATCTAACTCTTCGCCAGTAGATTTTGTAATACCATTAGAGAATACAACTTCAGAAGCTGAAATACCACTTATAGTTATTCCTTCAAATGCATCACTGATAATGGATAAAGAATCATCCTTTTGAAGGGTGTATGTTTTTGTTCTCTCATCCTGCTTTTTATGTTGGAAATTTACCGAACTTCTGCTATTAATATTAGTGATTTTTACCTTTTCCTGTTTTTTTGAAACAGGTTCAAAATGCTCTTTAGCAACTCCTTTTATTAGATTCAGATTAAATGAATCACAAGCATTAAGATCATAAAGAAGATTTTGATAATCTTTTACTGTTACTCTGTTTCTTCCACGACCACTAGAAGTTTCTGGGAAAGTAGCCCCATATCTAATTATTGCCTGAGGTTGTAATTCTTCTAATATAGTTTTGAAAGCTGCCTGATTCCTTGAAAATCTATGAGGTTCATCAATCATAACAATAGGTTTTGTTGCCTTTAGAGCATCAAAAGGTCTAAAATATCCCTCTACACCGCTATCATAGTCATCTCGACTTAGCATTCCATTTTTTCTTGAGGTAAGTAGTTGCATATTAACTAAAAGTACATAAATCTTCTTTGAGTTTTGTGCAGAACCTTTAGCAAATTCACTTACAACACTAGGGAAATAAAATCTTCCTTTTTTTCTAGTTTGTGATTCCAATATTCCTACTTCAATTTCCGTGCCATAACCACATACATCAGTAAAATGTTTCTTGGCATATTCATCCTTTAAAAACTGTCCTGTTCCTGATTTTATAGCAAGAGAAGGTACAGCAATTATGAACTTATTAAATCCATAATTTTTGTGAAGTTCATATATAGTTTTGGTATAGACATAGGTTTTACCTGTGCCTGTCTCCATTTTAATATCAAGATTTAAGACATCTCCTATTGGTGAATTACTCCTATATTCACTTGGTAATTTCTTTTGTATTTCATCAATGTTTTTTCTTAATTGCTCATCAGTTAAATTTATAAGAGGATTTTCATAAAAAAGTCTGTTTTCATTTATTTGGACTCCATCGAAAACTTGATTCACTTTATCAACTGCTTCTTGCTGATGGGTCAAATCTCTTTGTAAAATAAGTTCCATTTTATAACCTCCCATCAATAACGAACATCGAAGTTGATATTCAAGTTTTTCTCTGTTCCTTTTAGTCTTTTAAGATTAGTCTTTATTTGCTCCATTTCTGTCCATGTAAAGCTATAGCCAAATAAAACTACATTTTCAGGATTAAAGCTACCTTCGGTTTCATACTTAACTACAAGTCTTTCTATAGCTTCATTTGGAATCTCCGTATCAATAAGATATAAGTGGTTTTTCATATAATAAGCTTTGTATCCTGCTAAATCTATTTCTATAGCTTCATCTGTAAGACCATATCCATCATTAACCATCCAAGTTCTTAATATTGTAGGCTTACCAAACTCTTCTAATAAAGTTTTATCAGCAAATAAAGTGTTTTCATTAGTGTCGAACTCTATTATTTTATCCAGAGTTTTACTAGACGGTTCTTGTAAAACATAATGCTTAAAGCCTAAGTCGATTTCAATACCAGGATTTTCTTTTCTAATATTGTTGGCAACTAGTTGTATTCTATTAATACCTATTTCATCAATCGTCTTAAAATTATCTGCATTTTTCTTACTAATTTCTGGCAACTGCACCATTATAAATTTGCGATTTCCTCCTTTTTTATTAGCTTTCAATACTGCATCAGCAGTAGTTCCTGAACCAGAGAAAAAGTCTAAAATAATAGCATCATCTGGTAATAAATCTATTATTGTTTTTATCAAAGTAGTAGGTTTTGGCGATTCAAAAGTGTTTTTATCAAAAATTTTACCGATTTCTTTAGTTGCATTATCATTTGAATATTTGTTTTCCGTAAAAGCTAAAGAACTTAACTTTTTATCTCTATCAATTTTTTCTACACAATATTTCCCATTTTCCTTTTTTATTGTTGCACCATAATAAGTCTTAGTATATATTCTTTTTCTATCTTTACCTTCTTTGATAACAACAAATCCATTTTCATATCCAAAATCAAATTTTTCTTTGCTCCATCTCCAAACCCAATCTTTTGCGTTATGAATACCTTTATGTCGTTTTTTATGTGTTTCTAAATCTCCTCCTGGAACTAATGATAAACCTTCAACTTCTATAGGAAAATCCATAGCAGTGTTATACCATAAAGAATCGTAATCTAGTGTTTGATTTAGTTTGTAAGGTCCTCTTTCTTTTAAATACTCATCAGTTTCGATATAATCTTCAATGTTTGCAAATATACCTGAAAAAATTCCTCGATTATATACAAGTACATAATCATGATTTGATGCAATTCCATTAGTATGATCTTTTCCAGATTTCTTTGTTATTCTTGGTAGTTGAGCAGCAAATTTGTCTTCTCCAAAAACATCATCACATAGTAATTTTAAATTCGATTGTTCATTATCATCTATCGAAATAAAAATAGCACCATCTTCTGATAGCAAATCTCTTGCTAATAACAGTCTTGAG
The DNA here is from genome assembly GCA_012521085.1 of Clostridiales bacterium. Classification (GTDB taxonomy): domain Bacteria; phylum Bacillota; class Clostridia; order Peptostreptococcales; family Natronincolaceae; genus JAAYNB01. Next base: position 4,326 of record JAAYNB010000226.1, read on the forward strand.
TACATAAACATAAGCCATGCTGAATGTGATGCCGAGCCTCGTTTGGTCAAATCAAGGATTCTAGCTGCTTTTTCCTCACTAATACTTAGCTTTTCAGATAGATTTTCCACCGTAAAATCAAAGCTATCATTGTAAACAAAACCATCAGTACCTGTATTATAAGGTGGATCTATATAAATGCATTTTATTTTCCCAGAATATGATTTAAGTAAATGTTTAAGGCCATCTAAATTATCACCACTAATATAGATATTTTCACTGTTTTTATTTTCTTCTTTACTATTATGTTCTTCATTAGGGACTACTACTGTGGTTGTATCAAGAGAAGCTAGTAATCTTGCATAATTTTTTCCTAGAAATTTTAACTCATACCCTTCATCACTGATGCTGACC
>JAAYNB010000227.1 GCA_012521085.1 Clostridiales bacterium
GGATCCTAAAGTTCTCTTATTTGATGAGCCTTTATCTGCCTTAGACAATTATTTAAAATCCCAACTAGAGGAATGGCTTGATGATTTAATAAAAGAATTTACAGGCCCAACTGTATTTGTATCCCATAATATAAATGAAGTGATTAGAATTTGTGACAATATAGTAGTTCTATCTAAGGGAAATGTTATAGAACAAGGGTTAATGCAAGAAGTTCTCAACAATCCTACTACCCTTGAAACTGCAACTATCACAGGTTGTCAAAATATATTTACAGCATCTTTTCACAATGATTTTAGTGTTTATGTAAAGGATTTAGATATATATTTAAAAACAAATAAGACTGTACCTAAAGATATAAGTCATATTGGTATATATGGTAGAGATATTTTTTTTAGTGATGATCATAATGCTAATACCATATCCTGTAAAATCAAAAATACTTATAGAGATTTGAACCTCATAAGTCTACATTTATTACCTAGTAGAAATAAAGGATTAATACATTTAACTCTTACTCATAGAGAATTTGAAAACATTAATGTTTCTCAAAGTGTCAATATATATATACCTGAAGATAGAATAATATTTTTAAAATAAATTATAATTATAGGAGGTCTTACAATGAAAAAAGCTTATTTTAAAAAAGTTTCCTTGATTTTATTGATTTTTATACTAATCTTAGCTACAGCAGCTTGTAGCAATTCTACATCAACTGATGGGTTGGATGGTGAGGATCTAAATATCAAAAGTCCAGTTGAAAATCCAGGAAAAGTAGATATAACTGTATCTGCAGCCATAAGTCTTACAGATGCATTGGATGATATAAAAACAATTTATGAAGAAGATAATCCAAATGTGCATATAATTTATAATTTTGGTTCTTCTGGATCCCTAATGCAACAAATCCAAGAAGGTGCACCAGTGGACATTTTTCTATCTGCTGCTCAAAAACAAATGGACCAATTAGAGGATAGGGGTTTGATACTAGGTGGTTATAGAGCTGATTTTGTAGGCAATAATTTAGTCCTCTTAGTCAATAAAAATTATCAGGATAGAATTAAATCTCTAGATGATTTATTAAATCTTGAGGAAGAAAAAATGGCTATGGGTGAACCAGAATCTGTACCTGCTGGAAAATATACAGCTGAGAGCCTAAATAGCCTAGGCGTATATGAGGATTTATTAGATAATATTGTATTTGCAAAAAATGTTAGACAAGTTATTACATATGTAGATAGTGAAAATGCTGTGGCTGGTTTTTGCTATGGTTCTGATGCCATAGTAGCTGAGAATTCAGTTGTGGCTGAAATTGTCAAAGATGAATCCCATGAACCAATAGTTTATCCAGCTGCAATTATGAAAGATAGTGCTAATATGGATACTAGTAAAGATTTTTATAATTTTATATTAAGTAATGAAGCTAAAAAAATTTTTCAAAAATATGGTTTTACTAAAATAGATTAATTATTAAAAAATATCTCCATTTACATAAATGGAGATATTTTTATATCTTATTATTTAGTTTTTTTTTAATAATTTTAACCTTCTTCTCCCCGTTCTACTTCTTCAGCTAAAGCTTTTGCATATTTTTCACTCATATGCAATGTAGAATATAGATATCTAATATCATTTTCTGTTGTTAGTTCACATATATCACTATATTCCTCATTGTCCTTCATCTTTTTAAGAGCATTATTTACCTGTATCTCTGTATAGTTATAGGGAGATATGGTAAAATATAATACTGGTGTTGGAGATGGGTATATTTTAGCATTATGTCTAACTATTGTTGCTATAGTCCTTTGTAAATCATCTTCCTCAATGAGCATAGCAACTTTAGCATAATAATCACTCATATAATCTACTGAATAAAAATATACATCTTTATTACCATCAATAGTAGTTATATCTTGACAAGTTTCATCTGCTTTTAATTCATCTAATAAACCCTTTAAATTTTCATCTTCTGCTTCTAAAGCACTTTTCTTTGTCAAATATCCACCATTACTTCTTTGTCTAATAAAATCTGCCAGCATTTGAGCTTTAGTTCTTTCAATTTCTACTCCATTGACATCTGAAGCTGCCAATGGAGTATTTATATCATTTAGTTTATCTATTAGGTCTGAGGCATCATTATTAATCTTTTTTGCCGTTTCCTCTACTGCCCTTATTCTATCTTCATTTACTTCATGTTGAAATTCTTTTACTTCTTCAATTTTTACAAATCCTCTTTTTTTTCTTCCAAATAACATAATAATAATCCTCCAAACCTTATAATTTTATCTTTAACCTGGTAGAAGACCTCTTTCTTCTAGATCGTCTGCCATATAGCCTAGTCCTAATCTTTCAAGAGTTGCTCTTGTAGGTATACCTGTTTCTACATCCCAACCCATTTCTTCATAGAAC
>JAAYNB010000228.1 GCA_012521085.1 Clostridiales bacterium
AAATTAAGCAATTATACTTTTTAATAAATGAAAATCTTGTCCATATATTATCTATCAAACATAAGAGATTTAATTACTGCAAAATACTCCCTCATATAGGATTTTACAAGGATTGAAGGTGGAATCTTTGCTGGAAGTCCATAGGGCTCCACCCCTAGTCTTTTGGCTATAAGTTTTGCTCTAAATATATGATGTTTATTTGTAGCTATTAAAATCCTCAGATTCTCTCTACCATCTATTTCTTCTAATATTTCTAAACTATATAATAGATTTTCATATGTTGATGTGGATTTATCTTCAACAATTATTCTATCTGATTCAATTCCATTATCTACTAAATACTTTTTCATTGCATGGGCCTCTGGTATCAATTCGTCTATACCCTGGCCTCCTGAGACAATTACTTTTATATCCTTATTTTCAATTAGATAATCTCTAGATGTCTTAAGTCTTTCTAATAATGCAGGTGCAGGTATATCACCATATAGTCTAGCACCTAATATTATTAGATAATCCACTTTAGCTTCACTTTTTTTATTACCATTAGTAAATATTAAACCATGAATTAGTAGAAAGGATAATATAGTTAATATTATGAAACTAATACTTACCTTATATATTATACTCTTCATTTTGATATTAATTTATCTCCTAATTTAATTTTTTATATTGTCCATTCTCCGTGTATTATACCTACTAAATACCATATATCATCTTCTTTTTCAAATACTAATTTTAAACTTCTCCAATCCATGCCATCATATTCTTCATTTAATCCAGCAAAATAAAATTCTAGAAAAACAGCATCTTTATATACCTCAGCCACATTATCTATACTATTGCCAAAACCTAGTATCCTATTGTTTCCTATTTGATGGGGATTTGCAAAATCTACATCATATATAAATCTATCATAATAATCTTTAAAACTAAGTTCTATAGGTTCACCTGAACCATCATAATTACCCCAATTAAATATTTCATCACTATTTATAATATTTGATAATTCATCAGCTGAAAAAGTCAAATCTTTCTCTACTTCTATAAAGGGATATGGGCTAAATCTAACTCCTTTACTAGGATGAATATAATCTGCTAAAGTTTCCATATTCTTATCTTTTATTAATTCTATGACTTGGATGCCATTTATAAAGAAGTTATTAGATGTATCTTTATCTTTATTTTGTTCGTTTTCATTTTCTAAATCTTTAATTTTATTTTCTAATTCACTAATATTTTTTTCTAGATTTTCTATGATTTTATCTTTATTTCTTAATTGTGATTCTAAATTACTATTATCATATTCCATATTACAACCAGATAGTATTAAAGCCATAATTACCATATTTATAACCAAAAGCATTAATCTTTTTTTCATATTAATCACTGTCCTTTACTATTTATTGTAATAAAATATACATGCTATTTATATATATTATAGTACATGAGAAGATAATTATAGTATATAATAAAAAATTTTGATAAAAAATCAGTATCATATAGTAAATAAAATATGATACTGATTTTTGTTTTTTTATTTTTTTATCTAAACACTATAATAAGCTACTATTTCATATTCATCTGGTATATTATATTTCTCATTTAATTTCTCTGATTTTTCAAATATCCATTTTCCAATAATACCTTCTGCATGTGATGCTTGGTCTAGATATAACATCATTATACCTGCATCAATTTTTTTACTTTCTTCCTTTTCCATTGCCAGATATATTTTTCCATCATCTACAATGAAACGCCATGGCTGTATATTTCCCCAAGAAGGTGCCAATTTAGCATAATAAAATAGATTTGTAATTCCCCGTTCATCTAAAAATTCTATATCCGCTTCTTCACCCCAGGTTTTGTGATATACCATATCAGTTATACCCATTCTAGTACTTTTGGGAGATAAATCCTTTTTAAATAGTCCTTTATATGGTTCTCCTATGGCTATAAATGCTGTTATTACTTCTTCCTTCATATCCAATGCGTCTTTTAAAGTTTCTTCTTCCTCAACATCTAACCAGGCTGTTCCAAGTCCCAAGTCCCATGCTTTCAGGCGCATTGCTTCCATTATATATCCACTATTTTCTAGATAATTAGGATATAATTTTGACGATATTGCTATGTAATGAGGTGCTTCAATCATCTGTCCATAATATCCTGCTTTGCCATATAGCTCTTTATATAGCTTACTTCCATTTTCTATGAACTTAATTGAGATTTCTGCATCCGGTACAATAGATCTAGTGTTTTTGCCGAAGTCTATAATCTCATCAATTAGTTTTTGATCTACCGGTGACTTTTTAAAATCTCTAATTGTCCTTATTTCTTCTACAATTTTAACAAAGTTCATAATATTGCCCCCTATCTCTTTTGGTTTTAAATAATCATTCCCATCCTACTTTTCATTTTAAATTTTCTTTTTTAAATATTTGAAAAATTTCGCCTTTGAGAAAATAATATCAGTTTTTACATCTTTATGCAAGAAATTCATGGTATTTAATTGTATTTTACTACAGCCTTACTACCTACTCCATTTTGCTTAGGTGGTGTAACTGCAATATACCTTGGTATTCTATTTTTAAGTTCATCTACATGACTTATAATACCCACTATTCTTTCGTCTTTTTTAAGTTTTTCTAGAGTATTCATAACCAATTCTAATTTCTCATTATCCAATGTTCCAAAACCTTCATCTAAGAAGAAAAATCCTAATGGCTGACCTCTAAGTTGTATTTTAGAAGATAAAGCAAGGGCTAAGGATAATGATGTGAGGAAAGTCTCCCCTCCTGAAAGGGTTGTAACTGATCTTCCTTCTCCGTTACTATAATCATCCCTCATAATAAAATTACCATTTTCATCTAGTTCTAAACCATATCTCTGACCTGTCAATTCACCTAATTGTATAGAAGCCTCCATGGCCATATCTCTCATATGTTCCTCTGCTAAAAATTTTACAAATTTTCTTCCCCTTAAAAGTTTAAATAGTTTATCAACTAATTCTATTTTATGGACAATTTTTTTATTTTCCTCTTGAATTTCCTCCCATCTTTTTTGTTTTTTCAATAATTCATCATATTGATTTTGTAATCCACCTTCTATCTTTATTGCTTCGTCATATTCCAATGATATTTTTTGGTATAAATCTAAAGTCTTAGCATATTCTTCACTGTCAAATTTGTTATCTTTAATTACTTCTTCCAAATCCTTTAATCTTTTTTCTACCAGATTTAATTCTTTTTCATATATTTGAATTTTTTCTTCTAATTCATTCTGTCTTACTATTTCCATCATATTCTCTTTAGCTTGCTTTATATTTATAAAGCCACTATTTTTTAAATTTTCCTCTAGCTTATTTTCTATATCTTGTAAATGTTCCTTACTTCTCTCAAGTCCTGCCCTAAGACCTATTATTTCTTGGGTGTTTTTTTCTTTTTTCTTCTCTATATCTTTTGATAATGTTTCTATTTCTTTTATTTCTTTTTCTATTTCTTCAATCTTTTCTTTTATTTGTATTTCAAATTCCTTAGATGATAATTTTCCAATTAATTTTCTTTTGTTGGTTACTATTTCATTTAAAATGTTTTTATTTCTTATATTAATATCTTTCTTAAATTTTATATTACTATTTAATATGGTTATTTCCTCTTTTATTTTTGCCATTGTATCTTGTGTTTTCCTAGTTTTTTCTTCAACATTCTCAATTGTCTTGGCTATTTCTTGGTATTCCTTTTCAGCTTTTTTTAATCTTTTTTGTAAATAGAGTAATTTTTCCACATTATCTACTTTATAATCCTGAGAAAATTTATTAACTTTTTCTTGTAATATATATAAGGATTTATAAAATTCTGCTCTTATATCTTCTAGTTCTTTATTTTTTTTATTAAATCTAATGGCATAGACATCATCTAATTCTTTCTTTATATTACAGTAATTATTATATTGGATATTTAAATCTTGTTGCCATTTTCTCAGTTTATCAGCCCTATCTTTAATTTCTTTAAGTTCCTTCTTAAGTTTTTCTATTGTATTTTCTTCAATTTTTTCCTTTGCTTTTGCAATCTTTGGATGATGGGTAGACCCACATACTTGACATGGCTCTCCAGTTTTTAATTCTAATGCTAATGCTATGGCCATGTTTTTTGTCATGGCATTGTCTAAATCATTTGTCAATTTATTTTCCTTCTCTAATACATCCTCTAACATTTTATCTGCCATTTTCATATATGGCTCAAATTTTACTTCCTGATTCATATCTACTTTATAATTTAATTCCTTTGCTATTAATTTTACTATTTTTTCCCCTTGATCTTTCAATATATTTCTTTTTTCTTTTAAATCATGGGATATTTCTTTTAATTGTTTTTTTTCAGTTTCTAGTTTGTGTAATATAAAAAGGGATTCTTCTAATTCTCCACGAAAATAAAAGATGTTTTCCATTCTACGTTTTTCTTTTTTTAATTCAATTAATTCTTTTTCTTCTTTTTGTAAATTCTGTTCTTGTATTTTTAATTCTTTTTCCATTTCAATTAATTTTTTGTTTTCAATGTCTATGACTTTATCTATATCCATAATTTCTTTATAAAGTTTTGTATATTCTTCTTCATATTCTACTGCCCTTTTTATTTTCGGGACTTCTTCTTCTCTTAATTTTTTCAGTAATTCTTCTTTTTCCTTAGATTTTTCTCGTTTTTCCTCTAATATTTTTATTTCATTATCAATCTCTTTTTGTTGAATTGTTAATATATTATATTTTTTTTCTTCAATACCTATATTCTTTTTAAGCTCCTCCATTTGATTTAAAGGCTCTTTAAATACTTCTGCTTTCCTTGCATTATTCAGTTTTTCTTTATCTAATTTTATTTCTGAAGCTTTTCCATCTAGTTTTATTTTTTCCATTCTATATTTTTCAATTTCTTTATAGATATCTTCTAATTCTTTCATTTCTCTTATTTTTTTATCTAGTTCTAATTTTTCTTTGTTTTTTTCTTTTATCTCAATTTGTTTTTTTTCTAAATTTAATTTTACCTCTTTTATAACTTCATCTGAAATATCTCCCAATTCCATCATTATTTTTTCATTAGATTTATATTCATTATCCAAACTATTGCCTAATGACTTTACCTTTTTACTAATTTTTTCACCATATTTCTCCAATCCAAAGATTTTTTCCAACATTATTGTCCTATCACCTTCGGTGAGTTTTAAAAACTCATCAAATTTATTTTGAGGTATAATAACTGCCCTTGTAAAATCCTGAAAATCCATTCCAAGGAGTTCCTTTACTTTATTATTCATATCATTTACTTTATCCGCCAGTACTTCTTCATCATTTGTAATTCTAATTAGTCTAGCTAATATATTACTAATACCCATATTGGCTTTATTTAACCTATATCTGCGTTCTGCCAAATACCTATCATTTCCCAATATAAATTCAAATGACACTAATAGTTCTTCTTCAAAATGATTCATGATCCCCCTTATACCACCAGGTGCCCTTTCTACATTTCCGTATAATGCCAGGGTTATAGCATCTAATATGGTGGATTTACCTGCTCCTGTTGGCCCAAATATTCCAAAAATACCTAGTTCACCTACTATCTCGAAATTTATTTCTTGTTTCTCTCTGTAACTCTGTAATCCAGCAAATTTTAATTTAATAGGTTTCAATTTCATCCTCTCCTTCTAATAGTTCTAGGAATAGGTTTGTCAGTTCTTCATTTGGCATTTCCCCTATCTCTCTTGCTACAAAACGTTTAAACTGTTCTCTAATAGATAATTCCTCAAGTCTTTGAGTATCCGGTTCTTTTTCTACACCTGGTAAAATCATCCTCTTATATATGATTCCCTCATGAATACTATTGAGTTCTGTCAGTTGTTGATTAGATAGGGGCTCTTTTAAGTTTATTTCTATATGTAACCATAAATTTTGATTTTCTTCTTTTGAGCACCAATTATAAGCTTCTTCATAGGAGGCAAATCTTTTTATCTCCATGGGTTTACCACTTTTCAATTCTATGGATTTTATATCTGTTTTTTCACCAGGTATAATTTCAGCTATTATTACTTGTTTTTTTTGATTGCTTTCTGAAAAACTATAATATAGGGGGGAACCTGAATAATAACATGGACTTAAGGTGCCACCTACTTTCTGTTTCCTATGTAAATGTCCTAAAGCTGTATAATGGGCTGTCTCAGGTATTGCTTTAGGTTCTACTACAAATGCTCCCCCTAATTGGATATTTCTCTCTGAATCCGAGTTGATTCCACCTAACATAAATAAATGGCTGGTAATTATATTTACTGTATCCTCTCTAAAATGTTGACTTCCTTCATCTAAAACCATTTTAATCCTATCTGAATAAGCTCTTTGCAAATCCTTTTCTTCTGTGGATGTACTTAAAACTTCATTTAATCTTCTCTCAGATGGATAGGGTAATGTGAGTATAATGGCATTTTCCTTACAATTAGGTATGGAAAGTTCCATCCAACCAATTCCTCCATCTACTATTTGTACTATTTCATCATTAGTTTCTGTAGAATCTATATGATTTTCATTGTAATTTATTTTTTTTAATGTTCCTAAATCTTCATTTGGTAAACCTATTAAATATATACCATGTTTATGTGTAATGGGATTAGCAGCTCTAAGACGTTCAGGGCTATCATGATTACCTGCAATGGCTATTACACCTCGTCTACCTCTGTCTGATATCTTCTCTAATGCCTCATAAAATAATTCCTCAGCAGCTGCCGGTGGATTATAATTATCGTATATATCTCCAGCTATAATAACTAAATCCACTTTTTCTTCCTCTACTATATTACATAGTTCATCTATGAATTCTCTTTGCTCTGATATTCTGCTTTTTCCTTCTAAAGTTCTTCCTAAATGCCAATCTGATGTATGTAGAATTCTCATTTTTTCCTCCTCCATAGTATTTCATGTAATTTGAAAATCATCTTCTCCGCCATATATTTTTGTAAAATAAAAGATGTATCTTAAATACATCTTTAAATATTTGTAATTTCTATTTGTTCTTTCTCTGTTAAAACTTTTTCTAAATCCAGCATAATTATAATCTTTTCATCCACTTTTCCTATACCTGTTATGTATTGCCTATCTACACCTGTTATCAGTTCATGAGGAGGTTCTATTTTACTACTATCTATAGTTATTACCTGTGATGCATCATCTACAATGAAACCTATTTGTTTTTCTTCAAGCTTAATAATGATAATTCTACTATCTTTGTTAATTTCCTGTGTCCCTAAATTAAACCTCTTTCTCAAACTGATAATGGGTGTTACATTTCCTCTTAGATTTATAATACCTTCTATAAAATCAGGTACATTGGGTATTTTTGTGGTCTCTTTGTATTCTGTAATTTCTTGCACATTTTTTATATCCACACCATATTCTTCATTACATAATTTAAAAATCACATACTGTTTTTCTGACATATGATATAATCCTCCCCCTATTTATAATAATTATATCACAATTTCCTCAATATAGAATACTCTTTTCTAATTCTTTAACAAATTTAATAAATGTGTGTATACTGTATTTATGAAATAGTATCGTTTTCAAATTTCATTTTTTAATATTTTTTATTAATTTTTCCCTTCTTTTTTGAGTAAAAATGAAATATTTATAAATAATCTTTCATTTTTGTTAATTTTCTCATTGACTTTCAAAAAAAATTATCTTATAATTCTATTTATATTATTTTAAATCAAAGGGGGTCTTTTAAATGCAAGATAGAATTCGTTTACTGGATACAACATTGAGAGATGGTGAACAAACTGCAGGAGTAGTCTTTGCCAAGGAAGAAAAGGTTACAATTGCTAAAATGCTAGATGAACTAGGAGTTGATCAGATAGAAGCAGGTATTCCTATTATGGGCGATGATGAGAAGGAAGTTATTAAGAAAATTGTGAAAAGTAATTTAAACGCCAGTATAATGGCCTGGAATAGAGCTGTTATTAAAGATGTTCAAGCATCCCTTGATTGTGGTGTAGATGCTGTGGCCATATCCATATCTACCTCTGATATTCATATTTTACATAAATTAAATGCTACTCGTGAATGGGTTATAGAACAAATGGTGAAAACAACTGAATATGCAAAATCTCAAGGTTTATATGTATCTGTAAATGCAGAAGATGCATCTAGAAGTGAAAGGGAATTTTTAGTTGACTTTTTTACTGCTGCAAAAAATGCAGGTGCTGATAGAATTAGATTTTGTGATACTGTGGGAATTTTAAATCCCATCTCCACCTATGAAATAATTACTTATTTAAAAGAAAAAGTGGATATTGATATTGAAATGCATACCCATGATGATTTAGGTATGGCTACTGCAAATGCCATTGCTGGTGCCCTTGCTGGTGCCAATTATATTGGTGCAACAGTCAATGGTCTAGGAGAAAGGGCTGGAAATGCCTCTTTAGAAGAAATAATTTTATCTTTAAAACATTCAGTATCCTATGATGATTTTCCATATAATATAGGAATGATTAGAGATCTATGTGATTATGTTGCTAAAGCTTCCAATAGAAATATACCCGCT
>JAAYNB010000229.1 GCA_012521085.1 Clostridiales bacterium
CTGAAGAATTAAGCATGACTCAACCAGCTGTTTCACAACATATACAGTTTTTGGAGAATTATTATGAAGTAACCTTAATATCAGGAAAGGGTAAGAACTTTTCTCTTACAGAAGAGGGTGAAGCATTGCAAGAATATATCAGAACCCTTAAAGCTAATTCGGAAAGAATTTTTCCATTGTTACACAGAATTAAAGACAAGGCTAAACCTTTAAATTTTGGAGCAACCTTGACTATTGGAGAATACACTATTCCACCAATTTTACATAAAATCTTAAATGAGGACCCAGAAACTAGTATTTCAATGTATGTTGAAAATACTCATGTTTTACAAAAAATGCTATGGGAGGGTAAAATAGATTTTGCATTATTGGAAGGTCATTTTAATCAGAATCAATTTGAATATAGATTAATATCAAATGAAACCTTTATTGGTATTTGTTCTCCAAAAAATAAAATTAGTTGTAGAACAAATGATTTAGAAGAATTATTAGATGAAAACCTTATTTTAAGAGAACCTGGAAGTGGAACCCGTGATATTCTAGAACAAGCCTTATATAATAAAAATCTCACTGTTAAAGACTTTAGAAGAAATATTCAAATTAGTAATATGAATGCTATCAAAAAATTATGTCATGAAAATATTGGTATTACCTTTATGTATTACGAAGCTGTAAAAAAAGAATTGACCCAAGGATATCTTAAAAAAATTCCCATAAGAAATTTTAATATTAATCATCCTTTTAATTTTGTCTATTTAAAAGACTCTCCTGACAAATCTCAGATAGAATATTGGTTTAAGAAAATAATTGATTTAAGATAAAACTATGAAGTCCCCAATCTTTATCATGCTCCTATATAAGATGGGGACAATCATAGTATTATTCTTTATATAAATTTAAAAATGCATACACTATTTCTGGATCATATTTGGTACCTGATTGAGATTTGATTATTTCTAAAGCTACTTCATGACTAAGTCTACTACCATCTACTTTATTTGTCATGGCATCATATCCTTCAGCAACAGCTATAATTCTTTAATACAAAGGTATTTCCCTACCTTTAAGTTTTTTTGGATATCCTTTCCCATCCCATCTCTCATGATGTGATAAAACAACCTCTGCCATATCTACAGTTTGGTTGAATAGGTTAAGTACCCTATATCCAATCAATGTATGTGTTTCCATTTCTCTTTGTTCTTCTGAACTTAGATTATCTATATTATATAAAATCTTTTTACTTAGAGTTATCTTATCTATATCATGATAATAACCAATATCCTTAACTATTCTTATATCTGTTTCTGTTAAACCCATGTTTTTTGCAATATTTCCGCTAATTTTAGATACATTTTGTGCATGTATCTTTTCCCTTGGACTTTTCTCAAATAATGCCTCCATAATGTTGTCAAGCATCTTTGAATTTATTTCTTTACTTTCTAGGGTTTTCACCCTATACATCTCTTCTTCTGCATTTCTTATAACTTCTCTAATATCTATATCAGAAGAAAATTTAGTATCTGTACCTAGTGAAATACTCCCTCTTA
>JAAYNB010000230.1 GCA_012521085.1 Clostridiales bacterium
ATATCAAAAAAATGTAGATGATGCTGTTTCTTGGTTAGAAAATACAGAATCCTCAGTAGAAAATATAAATAAAGCAGTACACAGAATTAGAGATATAGCAGTCCAAGGAGCAAATGGTGTCCTAACAGCAGAAGAAACCCAAAAAATCCAACAGGAACTAAAACATCTAAAATCCCAGATAATCAGTATAGCCAATACCACCTATGGGAGCAGTTACATCTTCTCAGGCAAGAAGATAGACCAACCCCTCCTAGACGAATTCGGCAACTACAATGTAGACCTGATAGACTACCTGAACCCCCATATAGTAGATGATAAAAAAGATGTGCAAGTGGGGACAGGAGAGAATATTGGGGTAAATACCTTGGGCTTTGAGATTTTTGAGGGGTATGAGAAGCCAGTGATATATAGTAATGTGGTAGGTAATAATGATATTGTACTCACTTTGCCTAATGGAGAAGAAATAGATACTAAGACTTCAAATCCAGAAAAAGCTCTTGAAAAACTTAAGGAAATGTCACAAGAGTATGGCTCACCCTTAAAAGGGTATGAGTTTGAGAAAGTGGATATAGAAGAATTAAATAACAATAATAGGCTAGCTACTAGAACCTATATCAAGGCTACGCCGACTGATGTATTGGTAGTAGATGAAAAAACTAGGCCTGCTGTTTGGGATACAGGTAATATTACAGTTCCAGAATTTGATGATGGTAACCCAGCTACCTTTACCTTTATGGGAGTAACTATCGATATAGTAAAAGGAGATACTACTGAAGCAGATCCTAAAAACTTAAATGCAAGAGGGGCTACTATAGTAGTAGAAGAGGGTATATCAAGTGAAGATCTTGCAAAAAAGATTGAAGGAGCTTTACAAGCAGTATCAGAAGAGTCAGGTTCAAAAATAGAGGGCTTTACATTTGAAGCCATAGGTGAGGGACTGAGAGTAGTTGCACCTGAAACAGCAGGTGGTAGGTACAATAAGGAAACCTTTGGTGGGACGCTGGGAATAGCCAAAGAGGTTGATGAACAGTTAGTCCTATCTGGTAAAGGAGAAAGCAAGTCCGTAGCAAAGGGACAGAAGGCAGGAATTATACAATTAATAGAAAAATTAGAAAAAGAAATGATGGAAGGAAATAATGAAGAAATAGGTAATCTACTAGATACAATAGATATATATCATAGAACAATACTTACAGCTAAATCAGAAATAGGAGCCAAAGTTAATAGGATGAAACTAGTTTCAGATAGAATAGAGGGAGATATTATTAACTTTAGAGAATTACAATCCCAGCTAGAAGATGCAGATATGGCAGAGACATTGATGGAATTAATGAATGAAGAAAATGTATACCGTTCTGCCTTGGCAATGGGAGCCAGAATCATACAACCATCATTATTGGACTTTTTAAGGTAGAGCCTTAAAAAGTCCATTTTTTGAGAACAAAAAAACCCCTAGATATATCTATAATATAATGAGATAATGAAATTAAAAAAAATGCAAGGGAGAGATAGAAATATGATATTAGAGACTAGGAACTTTGGAGAAATAATGATTGAAGAAGATAAAATACTTACCTTTATAGAAGGCATACCAGGATTTGATGACCTGACAAAATACATAATAATACATAGTCCAGATGAAAGTATGCCCTTTCAATGGTTACAATCCATCGAAGAAGGAGAATTAGCCTTTGTAATAATCAATCCATTTACATTTAAGACTGATTATGATTTTAAAATACCAGAACATACAGTGAAAAAACTAGATATAAAAAGTCCAAAAGATATAAATGTATTCAATATAGTAAATATCCCAGAAGATATAAATAAAATGACAGCCAATCTACAAGCACCTATAATAATAAATAGAAAAAATAATAGAGCAAAACAAGTAATATTAGATAATCCAGAATACAGAAGTAAACATTATATAATAGATGAAATAAAAACAGCCTTCCAGCCAAAAGATAATAAAAAAGAAACAGTGACAGAGGAGGCTAGATAAATATGTTAGTACTATCTAGAAAAGCTGATGAGAGTATAGTCCTAGGCAAAGATATAGAAATCAAAGTCCTATCCATAGAAGAAGATAAAGTAAAAATAGGAATCACCGCCCCCTTGGATGTGGAAATATTTAGAAAAGAAATCTATCTAGAAATTCAAGAAGAAAACAAAAAAGCAGGTAGTCAAACAGTAGATATGAATAAATTAAAAAATATTTTTACAACACATAAAAAAGATTAATATTAGTAAAATCATAATCTAATTGTCATCCTGAAACAGACAGTATTAGCGTAACTCACCAAGGATCTTTAAGCAAGGATCTTAGAATTTTTTATGTTTAAACCAAATCCATAAGGATATATATTAAAATAATTTTCAAAATAAAATTAAAGTTTTTAAATACACTACCGATATATATAGTGAAATAAAAAATTTTAAAAAAAGCTAAAGTTATTCATTAAATTTCCGATATATATGATGAATAACAAAAATAGCAAATATTTTATCCGAAATTCTTTGGCCAAAGAAAAAAGGAAAAATTTCAAAAGGCATGGATGCCAAAAACAAAAACCAAAATTTCAAGGAGGAATAAAAATGAGAATTAATAATAACTTAATGGCAATGAATACACATCGTCAGTTGGGTACTGCAAACGCAGGTGGAGCTAAATCAATGGAGAAATTATCTTCAGGTATGAGAATTAACAGAGCTGGAGACGACGCAGCAGGATTAGCAATATCAGAAAAAATGAGAGGACAAATCAGAGGTCTTACTCAAGCATCTAGAAATGCTCAAGACTCTATTTCATTAATTCAAACAGCAGAAGGTGCTTTGAATGAAACTCATGCAATCCTTCAAAGAATGAGGGAGTTAGCAGTTCAATCATCTAATGATACAAACACTGAATCTGACCGTGGAGAAATCCAAAAAGAAATAGATCAGCTGACATCAGAAATTGATAGAATTGCCAATACCACAGAGTTTAATACACAAAAACTATTAGACGGTAGCAAAAAAGGACTAGTTGAAGCACAAGATGCTAAGATAA
>JAAYNB010000231.1 GCA_012521085.1 Clostridiales bacterium
ACATTATTTCCCTTTTGGATTAAACTTCCCCTTAGTAACAACAAATAATGCAAGAGTTCCACCAGCTGCAAGCAATGCTTTTCCTGCATCCTTTATCCCTTGTGCTTTTTTCCCTCTGCAGTTCTCACAAGTTTTATATTTTGTACCTTTTGTAAGAGGTCTTTTACATTTTTTACATTCCATAATCATTCACCCATTAATTTAATCCTTTCCACACTTGGTAATCCCATAATTTTCTGCTCTATCTCTGGTAAAGTTTTTGACCAATAGTTTTCAGGAGAATCATCCATTTGGTCTAAACGTTCTACGAATCCATCTTTATTTAAAAATGTTATATGAAGATGGTCACCATAATATTTTAGGCTTTGTTGTGCTGCCTCTGTTTCCCCTATTTCTTGATATGCCATAGCTTCTACAAGAGAGACTAGATTAACAGCATAAAGGCTATCACGAATTTCACTCATACGAGAACTTATTTTTTTAGGATTTGCACCTGATAAAAACTTTTCCCAGAATGATTCAGGTTGTTCTTTTATAAAGTCAACATTTGCTCTCTGACTTTGCATTAAAAGATTTCTACTATCCTCAGCATCCATAGCAATTCTAAGCAGCGCAACTCTTTTCAATTCTGGATTTTGAAATTTCATAGCTTGTAAAAATTTTTGTTGGCAACTAAACGCTGTAGCAAGACGATCATACTCTTGACCATGTCTAACTTCCTCAACAGCTTTTTGTACAAGCTCAATTTTCTCAGCAATTTGAGCTAACTGTAGTTGAGAAGAATAGTTTGACATAGCTTGACTAATTTCTGGGGTAATCTTAATATTTTTCATTGGAATATGTGCAACTACACGGTTTGTTTTGGTATTCACAAGCGTAGCTAGAATAGACCCATCTTTTTTTGTCATCAATTTAAGAGCACCACTAGCTATTTTATCTTTTTGATCATCAGTTAAAACAGCAGTTAACATTTCCTTTGGAACATTAGCCTTAATCATATTTATGAATGATGGGGCAGTATAAAGCATTCCACTTATTTCTGACAATGTATCTTTTGCTTTTATCATTAATGGCTTTGCAACATCTGGCAAAGACGAGAACTCTAAAGATACATCATCGTAAAAATCAGTATCTTCTATAAGATAATCATCAAATTGTATTTTAATTACCTTATCCATGTTTTATATTCCCTTTCCAAATAGTATTTTATAAAATAGATTCGCACTTTCAGCTATAAGTCCCAAATGCACAAGACCTTTATTAAAGTTTATCATCTTCTATATCTTATATATTACTCACTTAACAAAACTTATATATATATATTTATTATACAATAATTGGATATCTTTTTAAACTACAACTTTATTACAATTAAGCACATCCCATCTTTTGAGGTTTACAATATAATATCCTGTTCATGATCATCTTTCTTATGTCCCTGAGCAACTTTCTTTTCCCTTAATTTTCTCATAAGCTTACTATCAATCTTAACTCCAACTCTTGGAGATATCAACGGAACATTATCTTCAAATATTTTACTCATATGATGAAACATCTTTGATACTGTAAGTGAAACGGATGGATTATAAAATTTGTCCATATTGTCTAAAAAGAACTGAGCATATCTATTTCCTTGTTCTGCTGATAATGCCAGATATTTTCTAGCCATTTCTTTATCCTCCAGTACATGCTTACCTAGTGAATATGACTTTCCTAACATATATTGTGCATACTGATTCCCACTATCAGATGCTATCTCTAAAAAATCTACAGCTCTTTTTATATCCTCTTCATCGGGATTTTCTTTTCTAAGAATTAATTTTGCTTTAGTATAATATACAAATGTACTTTCTAAATTTATATTTAA
>JAAYNB010000232.1 GCA_012521085.1 Clostridiales bacterium
AAAGATGGGGACAGGTACAAATGTGCAAGAAAGACTTATTGCAACCCATGATCTTGATGTACCCTGGAGGCCTGCTGACCTAGGATAGTATAATGAGGAACTATAACGAAAGAAAGAACAAGATTACCTCAAGTATTACTAACGATAACTAAAGTTTTAAACTTTTATGAATGATAAAAACTAGCAAACATGATATACTTATTAAGTGAGATTAGCATAAGGAGGATTTCATATGGCAGTTAGTTATAAACCTTTGTGGCATACTCTTATAGAAAAAGATATGAACAGGGAGGATTTAAAGAAAGCAGCTAATATAACGAGCAATATTGTTGCTAGAATGGGAAAAAATGAGTATATTAACCTTGAATCTATCGAGAAAATATGTCTTGCACTTGATTGTAGGATTGAAGATGTGGTTGAAATAGTGGAAAAAAATAAATAAATGTTTAGAAAGGAGAAGAGTCTTGAATATATCAGAACAAAGAAGAAAAGAAATGATGATGTTTCTTGATGAAATTCAAAAGGAACATGATGATGAAAAATCATTAAGAGCAGTGAATGAAATAAAAAATTATATTACAGAAAAAAAATATGGTCTTATTTGGGAAGAACACTCTGAAAAAGTAGATGAAATGTTAAAACACAATATACCAATTTTTAGAGAGGTTGAAAATAAGAAAATAGTTGTTAATGAAAAAAATCCTTTTAATTTTTTGTTAGAAGGTGATAATTTACACTCTTTGAAATTGCTTGAGAAAACTCACAAAGAAATAATTGATTTAATCTATATAGATCCACCCTATAACACAGGAAATAAGGATTTTATTTATGATGATAGATATATTGATGAAGAAGATGGATTCAGACATAGTAAATGGCTATCCTTTATGGATAAAAGGTTAAGAATTGCTAGGAACTTGTTAAGTGATAAAGGAATGATATGTATTAGTATAGATGAGAATGAACAGGCTGCTTTAAGAATGTTATGTGATGAAATTTTTGGTGCTGAAAATTACCAATCAACGATTCATATTCAAGTCAGATATGCAGAAAAAAGCTTGACTGAGGAGAAACCGTTTAAACCTGTTATAGAATATATCTTAATTTATTCAAAAAATCATAATCATTTTTCGCCTAATAGAGAAAAAGAGGAATATACTGATGATAAATTCCGATATAGAATTACTGAATTAGCAGAAGGAGAAGAATTTTTTGTAGGGAATCAAAAAGTGACTGTTTTTAAAAAAGGAGAATGGAGTATAAAAGATTTAAAAGAGGGCTCAAGAGAAGGATTAAAAGAAACTTGGGTATCAGGAACTATTTATACAAAAATGAGTTATGGACAAGTTTTTCAAAGTGTAGTAGAACCAAGAATACATCAAGATGGATTATCTTGTTTATATAAAGTACATGGTCGAGGTGAAGATGGGTTAGGTTATAGATATTATACTGGACCACAAAGAAAGGATGCGAAACGCGGAAAAATGTACTCGGGAATACCACTTAGTAGAATAGAAGAAATGGAGAAAGAAGGAGCATCATATAGATTGCGTCCAATAAATACTTTTTTTGATTATGCAGCAGATTTTGGTAATATTACACACGAGGGTAAAGTGACTTTTAACAGTGGTAAGAAACCAACAAAAATGTTAAAAATGTTAATAAATTTGTGTGAAAATGAAAATGCAACTATTCTTGATTTTTTTGCAGGTAGCGGAAGTACAGGTCATGCTGTGGAACAACTTAATGCAGAAATAGGTGGTAATCGTAAATATATTTTATGCACAAATAATGAAAATCAAATTTGTGAAAAAATTACTTATAAGAGATTAAGTAATATTCAAAAAGAACTACCTCATAATCTAAAATATTATAAAACTGACTTTATACCTAAAACAAATAAAGAAGATGAAAGTATTAAAGAACAGATGTTAGAAACTATTAAAACCTTAATTGAATTAGAAAATCATATAGAAATTGACAATACAAATAATATAATCATC
>JAAYNB010000233.1 GCA_012521085.1 Clostridiales bacterium
AAAGAAGGCTTTTCATAAAAATAAAAATATATTCTCCCGGATGTTATTTGTCGGTTGAATTTTATCAGTCTCACAAGTAACCTCGATTGTCTATATCTATTATACAATAAAAAGCAGAAAATTTAAAGCAAATTTTAAATCACATTTATTATTTAAACACTCAAAATATTATGTAAAAGTCTATTTTATATATTGTCATCTAAAATATTTTAATATGATATACTTTATATACCATCTAATATGTATTTTAAATTTACAATATATATGTATTTTAAAATTATATTAAATTAGCTTATGTACAATTGATAATGTTTTTTCTCCTATCATCTAAATGCTTAAGAAATTCTCTCTTTTTTTTAACAAATTTTTTATATTGATCTTCATTTATAATGCCTTTATTCTGATATCTGTCAAATATGCCAATCATTTGAATAGATAGTTCTTCTAAGCCTGATTCTATACTGTGTAATTTCTCATTTTGATAGTAGATTTTTCCACACATATATAATCCCCCCCAAATAATAACAATCCCTAAGAAGTACGAGTTTTAGTCTGTTTATATTTAATAAATCTTGTCCGATTTATTTATTACTAAATATTTATTAGAGGTTAAATTGGGAAATACGTATCAAGTTTTACCACCATTTTAATGTACACTTCTATATAACTTCATAAATACCTTTAATTATTTGAAGATTTTTTCTTTTTATTTTAAATTTGAAATCTATTTACAAAGTATACTTTTTATAGTATACTAGTCTTCGTGAGGGGATATGGCGCAGTTGGGAGCGCGTCTGACTGGCAGTCAGAAGGTCAGGGGTTCGAATCCCCTTATCTCCACCAAAGATAAAAGATTGAAAAATACAGCTTATCCAAGGATTTTGGAAGGCTGCTTTTTATTGTTTATAAACAAATTTGTTACCTATTTGTTAGCTACTATAATGATTTTATAACTATTTTATAGAATATTATTTTAATTTCTATTTCATGAAATTTTTTTGAATGCAGATCTAACTAATAATTATAAAAAAGCATCTATAAGGATGCCTAAATTAATTTGTAAATGTTGTATGTTTAACTTTCCATTTTTGTAATGCAATACCTACCCAAAACCCATAAATACCCAATGTTATAATTGTTAACAATAACCATTTAATCCAGTTTCCAAATAGTCCTAAAGCAGTGCCATTAAATTTAAGTCTTCTGCCTTCAATTACAGTGTGATTTATCTTCCAGCTATAAACCATACATAAGGCCCATGGATAACATATTCCAAAGGTTATAGTAGTAATAATCCAGCCCAATAATGTCCATCCTATTAATTGAAATAATCCTCCATCAAAATAAGATTCACCTGTAGCAATGGCATTGTTTATATTTACATCCATAATATTCATCCCCTTTTCTCTTATATACTTTCCTTTTACCTTTATATACTTCTACAAAAAAAGGTCAATACCCTACAATAATTTTTATCATATGAAAAATCAATACCAAATTATCTTCTTTTACATATGATATAAATAAGAAAAGTACCTAAAATAATATATCCTTCACAATTTAAATGATTTGTTTATTAACATATTAAATATAGGAGGTATATATAATGTCCATTAATAAAAAAAGTCCAATTGTAGTTGTAGAAGTAATTGATGATTATAAAGTTGTTATTAATTTAGGTTCTGAACACGGTATATCTGAAAATGATATGTTCTTAATTTACTCTTTAAATAAATATGATATCATTGACCCTATTACTGATGATAACTTAGGAAAACTTGAAATCGTAAAAGGAATTGGAAAGGTTATACATGTTCAAAACAAAATGTCCACACTTGAATCCACATCATACATAAGCCCTCTAGAAAAAAGAGTTATAAAATTAAAAAGTCCCTTTTCTTTTGAAAATCAAAAAGAAATCCTCCAAGAGCTTCAAGCTAAGCAATTACCATTTGATAGCATAAGAGTTCTTGATCATGCTAAACCAATTAGCTAAAAATTTAAAAACAGCTTTTTCTATAGTTTGGGAAAGCTGTTTTTTTTATTCCATAAATGATTAAAATTATTTAATCTATAAATTTAGTTTATCTTCTAATGCTTTTAGATCCTCAGGTAAATCACCAACAATTTTAACAAGTTCATCAAACCTAGGTTGATAAAATTTCAAATAACTGGCATGAAGAGCTTGTCTATCTATTAGCTCTGAACTAATTCCATATAAATTATCTCCTATTAGTGGATGTCCTATGCTATCCATATGCACTCTTATTTGATGTGTTCTACCAGTTATTAATTCCACCTCTATTTTAGTTGCATTAGTATATCTTTTTAGCACTCTATATTTTGTAATAGAATCCTGTCCCCTTGGATCTACAGTTCTTTTTATAGACTCAAATGTTGGTCTATATATGGGCTTATTTATAGTATCAAAATCCTTTTCTATTACACCTTCAACAAAAGCTATATATTTTTTTTCTACCTGATTATTTTGCATTTGTTCTGATAATACATGATGTGCATAAGGGTTTTTTGCTATCATAAGTAATCCAGAAGTCTCCCTATCTAATCTATTTATAAAGCGAATTTTACAGTAAATACCTTTTTTATTTAAATAATATTGTGCAGCATTTGCAATAGTGGAAGTAGGATGTCTTTTAGTAGGATGTGTAACCACACCAGCTTTTTTGTTAACTATAATAATATCTATATCCTCATAAATTATTTCAAGAGGTAAATTTTCACCTTCAAATTCACTGGGCTCTTCTTTAATTACAGCTTTTACAATATCACCTTCTTTTACCAATTGATGATATTTTTCATATTTATCATTAATATATATACTTTCATCTCTTTTAAGTTTTGATAATAATCTACTGGAAAATTTATGTCTTTTTCTTAAAAATTCTTTTAATTCCATATTACTATCATTTGATTCTACCCTGTATATAATTGTATCTTCTCTTTGTCCATCTCTAATAATCATTTTTTCACCTGCTTATATTTTACTCCACCATGGAACATTATATGGTTTAAAATATAAATTAGCAAGACCCTATGTAAAAATCCTAACACAATAATTATAAATCCATATATTCCATCTCAATAGTAGATATTTAATATTATTATTTATTGAAAAATGTAGTATACTATGATGTATATACTGAAACTTATGTACAATATTAAATAAAATCAATGCTAAAAATTTTAATCATATATAATATTATTATTTATACAACAAAGGAGAATGTATATGCCAACTAAAAAGGTTATAAATATCCTGTGTTATAATGAAACGCCATCCTCTCTTGAAACTTTTGAATATCTTAAAATCAAATTGCCAAAATTAGGGTATATTGTTGCTGAAACTTTTGATTATAATGCAGAATTAATAATCTCTATCGGTGGAGATGGTTCTTTTTTAAGAGCATTACATAAACATAATCTACCTGATATACCAATTGTAGGTATAAATACAGGTAATTTAGGATTTTTTTCTGAAACTACACCTAAAGGAATTGATGATTTCTTAGAAAAATATATTACTGGCGACTATTTTATAGAAGAAATACATCCTATAAAAGCTAAAATATGTACTAAAAATAAATGTATTGAAACTGAGGGTATTAATGAAATTGTAGTAAAAGCTAATAAATCTAGAACCATCCACTTGTCCATATCAGTTAATGATCATTTGATTCAAAATTTTAGTGGCGATGGTATATTGATTGCATCATCTATAGGTAGTACTGCTTATAATTATTCTGCAGGAGGGAGTATAGTTGATCCTAGTTTAGAAGTACTACAGATAACTCCCTTGGCACCAATAAATTCCAATGCTTATCGTTCCTTTACTTCCAGCGTTATCTTACCATCCAATACCATCATTAAAGTAAATCCCGAGTATCGTTATGAGGACTCTATATTGTTAGTAAATGATGGTACAGAACATTATCATACAGGTATTACAGAAATTTCTTTTAAACTATCTGATAGAAAAATAAAATTACTTCGTTTAAAAGATTTTAATTTCTGGACCAGAGTAATAAGTAAATTTTTATAATACAAAAAAGGAGATGTTTGTTAAACATCTCCTTTTTACTTTAGAATGTAAAAGCAATAGAATAAAATTATTTATTTGCAAATTTATCTACAATTAATGCAATAGCAGCATCACCAGTTACATTAGTAGCAGTTCCAAAACTATCTTGTGCCATATACAATGCCATCATTAAAGCTAATTGTCCATCTGTAAATCCTAACATAGTTTCTAATAATCCAAGAGCTGCCATAACTGCTCCGCCTGGTACACCTGGTGCAGCAACCATAGTAACTCCTAACATCATTATAAATGGTAAAAATTCAGTAAAGTTTAATACTACTCCATTCATACCTAAAACTGCAATAGAACATATGGTCAATGTTATAGTACTACCTGCTAAATGTATAGTTGCACATAGTGGTATGACAAAATCAGCTACCTCATCTGTTACATTATTTTTCTTAGTACAATTTACTGTTACTGGTATAGTAGCAGCAGATGATTGTGTACCTACTGCAGTAAAATATGCTGGTATCATATTTTTAAGTGCTACAAATGGATTTGTCTTTGCTAATGTACCTGCAGTTATATATTGAATGATTAAGTATATAATATGCAATGATATAACTAGAGCAAAAACTCTACCAAAGACAGCTAGTGTTTGAGCCACTTCTCCTGAATAAGCCATATTAGCAAAAATACCTGCTATATGTAGTGGTAAAAATGGCATTATAATATACTTAATAACTCTTTCTATAATTTCTCTAAATTCTTGCATAAAACCTAGCATTATATTTCCTTTAATTACAGACATTCCTAATCCTAGAACAAAAGCTGTTACAAGTGCAGTCATTACTCCCATCATTGCAGGTATTTCCATTTGAAAAAAGCCTTCTATTCCAATTCCATTACTGGCTAGTTCACCTGTTGTATTTATGATTTTAGGTAATATAGTAGAACCAGCAAAAAATGCTAGAGATCCAGCTATTATTGTGGATGTATATGCTAAAATAGTAGTAATACCCAATAATTTACCTGCTTTACTTCCTAATTCAGCAATACCTGGTGCTACAAAAGCGATGATTAAAAATGGAACAATATAATTTAAGAAGTTTCCAAAAACACCACTAAAGGTTACTAATAATTTTGTTAGGAAAACACTTTTTGTAGAACCTATTAGTATTCCTAGAATAATACCGATAACTAATTTTGGTAATAAACCTAATTTCTTCATCTGTGTAACTTACCTCCATTGATTTAATATTTTGTCTTTTATAATTCCTTTTACATTCAATAACTAATACTAATACATAAATTGAAAATTGACAATACTTTAGCAAATTTTTATAATATTCAGAAAGGATTTTAATCTTTTATGTAAAATACTTATTTAAAACACAAATATATTTTTTAAATTAGTTTTTTTATTATATAATGAATATATATTGTACTGTAAATCTTATTATAATATTTTAGGAGGAATATTTATGAAACCTCATATTCACGGTATAAGTTTAAATCCATTAAAATGTACTGGTTGTACCAATTGTATAAAACCATGTCCTACTGAAGCAATTAGAGTAAAAAATGGTAAAGCTAAGATAATTGAAGAAAAGTGTATTCACTGTGGTACATGTCTTCATGTATGTCCTTTTAATGCATTTACAGGTATAACACATGATTTGAAAGATATTTCTCAATACCCTTATAAAATTGCTCTAGTGGACCCTGCACTATATAGTCAATTTAGTGAAAGTATTACCCCTTCTAAAATTATAGATACTATTATAGACTATGGTTTTGATGATGTATATGATTTATCCATGGGTAGTCATATTATTACAGAATTTACTAAAAATTATATAGAAAAAAATCCTGGTTTATCTGTAATATCTTCTGTCTGTCCAGCTATTTTACGTTTAATACAATTAAGATTTCATGGTTTAATTAAAAATATACTTCCAATTATTTCACCAGCTGAAATAGTAGCATCTATAATTCGTAAAAAAGCTATAAAAGAACTGAATTTATCTGATAGAGAAATTGGAATATTTTATATTTCACCCTGTACTGCACAAATATTTAACTTTCAATATCCT
>JAAYNB010000234.1 GCA_012521085.1 Clostridiales bacterium
AGATATATAATTTCCTCTTTTTTAATAATTTTATATAAAAAAGAGGAAATTTGTTATCTTATGTAGAAAGTTATTAGGTCGAAAAGTTTCCATTGCAAAGGTGGAGATATATATTGATTAATAAATTAAATGAAGTTTTTGATAAGGTTTTATCATCTATCAATGAGAGTAAAACAGAAATTTTTGAAATAACTGAAGAAATACACAATGAATATAAAGAGTTACAGATTAAAATAGAAATAATAAAAGAAAAGGTACAAAATATAATTAAAGAAGTAGATGGGTTGGAAGTATTAGAAAAAAACAGTAGAAAAAAACTATTAAAAGTCAGTAGAGATTTTACAGTATATACGGAATTAGATATTCATAAAGCTTATGAAGAGGCAAATATCTTACAAATACAATTAAATGTGAAACGTGAAGAAGAAAAAAAACTATTGCAACAAAGGTCAGAAATGGAAATAAGATTAAAAAGGCTGGGTGAAACTTTAGATAAAGCAGAAAACCTTACCAGCAGAATTTCCATTGTAGAAGAGTTTTTAGGTAGTACTTTTAAGGATATACATAGTACTGTTGAAGATATGAAACAATCTCATATTTTTGGTAGGAAAATTATAAATGCTCAGGAAGAAGAAAGAAAAAGAATTGCCAGGGAAATTCATGATGGGCCGGCACAGTCTTTAGCAGGTCTAGTGATTAAAGCGGAAATATGTAATAAATTATTGGATATAGATACAGATAAGGCAAGAGTAGAGTTACATGAGTTAAGAGAATGCACCAGGGAAAGTATCAAAGATATACGAAAGATTATTTATAACTTAAGACCTACTGCAATAGATGATTTAGGACTTATACCTTCATTAGAAAGGTATATTGAAAACTTTGAGAATGAAACCAAAATACCTATAGATTTCACTATATTTTCAAAAAATGATTTGAATTTAAATGATTCTATTAAAAATTTATCCATTTTTAGAATTATTCAAGAAGCCTTAAATAATATAGCCAAACATTCGAAGGCGACCAATGTGAAAGTCAATATAAATATTGATGAAGAAAACATATATCTTGATATAATGGATAATGGAATTGGATTTGATTTAGAATCTGTTAAATCTGAATCTAGGGAAGATAGAGGATTTGGTTTATTAAATATTGAGGAGAGAGTTAAATTACTAAGAGGTAATTTAATTATAGAAACAGAAAAGGGTAAAGGTACTTTAATTAAAGTACAAATACCTACGATAGATAAAAAAGTTGGGGTGGAAATTTAGTGGATAAAATTAAATTATTATTAGTTGATGATCATTCTTTAGTTAGACAGGGGATTAAACAAATATTAGAATTGGAAGAGGATTTAGAAGTAATAGGACAAGCTTCTGATGGAGAAGAAGCAATAAAAAAAGCACAGGAATTAAAGCCAGATATTATTTTATTAGATATAAATATGCCAAAATTAAATGGTATAAATACATTGAGAAAATTAAAAGATATAGATACTACTACGAAAGTAATTATGCTTACTTTTTATGAAGATAGAGAATATATTTTTGAAACATTAAATTTAG
>JAAYNB010000235.1 GCA_012521085.1 Clostridiales bacterium
CTTTTTTTACTATTTCTTCAGATACCCTAGCAGGTACAATGGTGGTCTTTAATATATTATTCTCATGAATATTTTCCACAAGTGGATATGTCCTAATCTCTCCAGACATTCCCCTGGCAGCAATTACAGAAACTTCTTTTTTAAAATCTATATAGATCTCTGCCATCAACTGAGATTTTCCTCCACCTAATTCTTCATAGGCAAGTGGAATATCTTCTCTACCTTTTATAAAATAATTTCCTTTACCGTCATATCCACCTCTACAACTCTTAAGCAATAGTGGAAATCCGTATATATCCGATATCTTATATAGTTCATCCAATGTATTTATCTTTTCAAAATCTCCCACAGGTAAATTATGTTTATCTAAAAAAGTCTTTTGATTAAATTTATTTTGAATAATGTGTAATGTCTCAGGTGAAGGATAGATTTTATAACCTTCATTTTCTAAATCCATCAATACTTCTGCATTAATATCTTCAAATTCATAGGTTAGAACATCTGTAATTTTTGCTAACTCTCTTATGGCATCTCTATCATAAAAATCCTTAACTATATGTTCATCTGCAATGGATGAAGCTGGACAATCCTCTGTAGGATCTAATATGGCGAAAGATAATCCTAATTTTTTCCCTTCTAAAATCATCATCTTGCCTAATTGTCCACCACCGACAATACCAATTTTCATTCTATCCAATTGATTATTCTCCTTTTCTTTCAAAAGTTTTGTTAAAAAAACAGCTAAGATTTTCCTAGCTGTTTCTAAATTATTGAGGTAATACAGTGAATTTTAGTATAAATATGAATACTAAGAAATAAACCATTGGATGTACTTCTTTTGCTTTACCAGTAGCAACTTTTGCAAGAACATGCATAATTAGTCCTACAGCAATACCATTTGAAATACTGTATGTGAATGGCATTAATGTAATAGTGAAAAATGCCGGCATTGCTTCAGAAAAATCATCAAAATTAATCTTAGTCACTGCACCTATCATTAATACACCAACGATAATTAAAGCAGGAGCTGTTGCTTGAGCTGGTACCATTAATGCAAAAGGTGCTAAAAATATAGATAGTACAAATAGTATTCCAGTAGTAACAGCTGTCAGTCCAGTCTTTCCACCTTCAGCTATACCTGCTGTTGATTCAACAAAGGTGGTTACAGTAGATGTTCCAAGTAATGCACCTGCAACAGTTGCTATAGCATCAGACATTAAAGCCTTATCTATATTTGGTAAATTACCATCTTCATCTAACATATTAGCTTTTGTAGCTGTACCTATTAATGTTCCCAAAGTATCAAACATATCTACTAATGCAAAAGAAATAACAACAGTTGCAACACTGGTAATAGCTCCTACTAAACCTAATCCTGAACTTTTAAACAGACCTAGTAAATCCATTTTAAATAAAGTGGGTGTAATATCAAAAGAAAAATCCATTGCTATAGATGTATTTGTTACACCCATGGGTATTCCAATTAACATAGTAATTATTATTCCTAATAAAATTGCACCTTTTACATTTCTAAGCATTAAAATAGCTGTAATAATTAATCCAATAACTGATAATAAAACTCCTGGATTTTGTATATTACCCAAAGCTACTAATGTGGCCTCATCAGCTACAACAAGTCCAGCATTTTTTAAACCAATTAATGTTATAAATAACCCAATACCACCACCAATGGCATTTTTTAAATAGCTTGGAATGGCATTTATTATGGCTGTTCTAAAACCAGTAACTGTTAAAAAAATAAATAATAGTCCTGAAATAAAAACTATTCCTAAAGCCTGTTCCCATGTATAGCCTAGATTTAATACTACAGCATAGGTAAAGAAAGCATTTAATCCCATACCAGGTGCCTGTGCAAAAGGTATTTTTGCATAAAAGCCCATTAAAAATGTTCCAATAGCAGCTGAAATACAAGTTGCTAAAAATACAGAATTATAATCCATCCCAGTAACTGATAACATGTCAGGGTTTACAAATAAAATATAAGCCATAGTAATAAATGTGGTAATCCCTGCAATTACTTCTGTCTTTACATCAGTTTTGTTCTCCGTTAATTTAAAATACCTATCTAGTGCTGATGCTTTTGCATTACTCATTTTAAAATCCTCCTCATGTAGTTAAGTTATTTTTTAAAACATAAAAGCCCGGGCAGGTAGCTCTCACTCACAATAGTGAAACCTACCCGCCCGGGCTTTTATCCCTTCGGTGTAACATTTATAATAAATGCCTGTACCGCTTGGACCAGCCCTTTTGGATAATAGAAATACAAACCAAAAGGCGGAACCCTAGGTACACTTTCACTCATAGTAGAATAATTTACGGTTATTCTGTAGAGACAGTCAATCCTTATTATTGACATTATATGAGTATATATTTATTAAATTGTTGTCTTCACTTTTTATAATATCAGATGAGTTTATAAAGGTCAACATCCTTTTTACAAATGTTGTGTTTATATTTGAAACCTATCTATAATGGTATTTAAATTATCTGCTAATTTTGTAAGTTCTTCACTCATATTAGCTACTCCTTCTATGGCTGCAGTTTCTTCTTCCATGGATGCTGTTATTTCTTCAGTAGCTGCTGAGCTTTCTTGGGCTGTAGCAGATAGATTTTCTAATGTATTTAATATATCATCTTTCATAATATCCATCTCTTTTCCTGTAAGATTTAAATCATTAATAATTGTCTCTGCATTCTTCATGGCCTCTGCTATTA
>JAAYNB010000236.1 GCA_012521085.1 Clostridiales bacterium
TGGTAAAAAATTTGAAAACAGGGGAAGAGTATATAGAGAACTATGATAAATTAATCCTTTCACCAGGAGCAAATCCCATAGTACCTAAATTTGAAGGTGCTGATTTAGTAAATATATTTACCATTAGAAATGTGGCTGATATTTCTAAATTAAATAACTTTATTAAGGAAAATAGTTGTCAAGAAATCACAGTAATAGGTGGGGGTTTTATAGGAATTGAAGCAGCAGAGAATTTAAGGCTTGCAAATTATAATGTAACTTTAATAGAGGCCATGCCTCAAGTATTAAGACCCTTTGACTATGATATGGTACAAGTTCTACATAAGGAATTAATAGACAAGGGTGTAAATCTAATAGTCGATGATAAAGTAGAGAAATTTGAAAAGGATACTGTTGTTTTAAGTTCTGGAAAGAGGATTCATACTGAGGCGATAATAATGGCCATAGGTGTAAGACCTGAAACAGATTTAGCAGAAAAGGCTGGTTTAGAAACTGGTAAAACTGGTGCAATTGCAGTGAATCAAAATTATCAAACATCTGATAAGGATATATATGCAGTTGGAGATGCCATAGAGGTTTATCATAAATTATTACATGATAAGACTAAATTAGCTTTGGCAGGACCAGCACAAAAACAGGCTAGGGCTGCAGCAGATCATATCTATGGTAAAGATGTAAGTAATATGGGTGTAATTGGTTCTTCTGCCATTAGGGTATTTAATTATAATGGGGCATCTACAGGATTGACAGAGGGATTTATTAAAGCAACTAATATGCAAATAGATTATGATACCATAATGATAATTCCCCATGATATGGTAAATATAATGCCGGAAAGCGAAATATTATTTTTCAAATTAATATTTGAAGTACCTACAGGTAGAATATTGGGAGCACAGGCCATAGGAAAAGGAAATGTGGATAAAAGAATAGATGTAATAGCCACTGTAATTAAATTTAATGGAAATTTAGAGGATTTAAAAGATTTAGAACTATGCTATGCACCACCATTTGGAACAGCCAAGGATGTGGTTAATTTGGCTGGACTGGTGGGATTAAATATACTTCACAATAACTTTAAACAAGTTCATGTAAAAGATGTGAGAGCTTTGGTAGAAGATAATGCATATATAATTGATATTAGAGGAAAAGAAAGTTATGATAGTGCACATATAATAAATGCAGTAAATATTCCTATGGATGAGATAAGGGATAGATTAGACGAAATTCCAAAGGATAGACCAGTATATATTCAATGTAGAACAGGTAAGAGTAGTTATAATGTGGTAATGGCATTACAACATTTAGGATTTGATAATGTCTATAATGTGGCAGGAGGTATATTGGGACTGTCATTTTATGAATATTATAATGATAAAGCTACAGGTAGAAAACCCATATTAACCAATTATTATTTTGAATAAAGATTAGCATGAATATAAAAATAATGTGACTCTAAAACTAAATTTTAGAGTCACATTTAAGTAAATTTTTAATAATTTCATCACAGATTTCTCCAAAATTTTTCCCATCTGTTTCTATAATTATATCACTGGCATTTTCATATAAGGTTAATCTCTTTTCCAATATATTAGTTAAATTTGTTAGAGAAAAATCATCTTTTAAAAGTGGTCTACTACTATCACCTAAAAGGCGATTATAAGCCTCGTTGGGAGATACCTTTAACCAGATTATTTTTCCAAGCTGTTTTAAGAGTTTTATATTTTTAGGATTTAATATTATACCACCACCACAGGAAATTATGGTGTTATTTATATTCTGTAAATCTTCTAGAGTATTTGCTTCCAACTCCCTAAACTTTCCTTCTCCAAATTTTTCAAATATATGATTTATACTCATATTAGTATTTTTAATAATTATTTCATCAGTATCCATATATTTCATTTCCAGTAATTTGGATAATTCCATACCCACAGAAGTTTTACCACTACCCATAAATCCTATAATTATAATATTAAAAGGGAATAGAGCTTTTGATTGAACCTGTCTACTGATTTTAAGTATTTGACCATATAGTAAATCCAATTCATTGGAAAATTCATCATTTTGTAAATAGGAATTGACTTTTTTAAAGACTTCTTTTTCCCTCTGTCCTTGGAATATGGGAAGAGCATGTTTTCTCTTATATTCTAAAACATCTAGGACAGCATTTAATCGTCTTTCAAATATCTTAACAAGTTCTTTATCACATTTATCTATAA
>JAAYNB010000237.1 GCA_012521085.1 Clostridiales bacterium
ACATAATATAACTAAAATAATTAAGGAAAAAGCAAAACAAAGTGATATACCATGTGTTTTCTCCAAAAGAGCATGTAGTGACTTAATTAACAAACTGGATAATTGTCGAGATTGTAAATTAAGAAAAACTACAAAGTAAGAAGATAGGACTTTTTGCTTCATATGACTGGGGCGACGGCGAATGGATGATAAATTGGGAATCAAGGATGAAAGATAGTGGTGCAGACCTTATGGAGGAAAGTCTAATTATAACAAATGAACCAGAAGGTGAAGAAATAGACCAGTGCAAAGAATTTGGTATAAAATTAGCAAAGGCATAATAGCCTTTGCTTTTTTAATTATTATATTAAAAATTGCTAAACATTGTATTTTAATAATTATAAATTAAATATATTTTTTAATGGCATTACATATGGCATCTGTGATTTCATCAGTACTAGCATTGCCACCAATATCATTAGTTAGGCATTTGCCTTCTTTAAGTACAGTAAATACAGCTTTACGAATTAAATCTCCAGCAGGTTTTTCATTCATATAATCTAACATCATTGCACTGGATAATATACATGCAATGGGATTGGCCATGTTTTTTCCTGCTATAAGTGGGGCACTGCCATGGACAGCTTCAAAGATGGCAATATCATCCCCTATATTCCCACTTGGGATAAGACCTAGTCCACCTACAAGACCAGCAGCTAAATCAGATATAATATCACCATATAGATTGGGCATGACCAAAACATCATATTTTTCTGGATACATAACCAATTGCATGGCCATATTATCTACTATAATTTCCTCATATTCAATATCATCATAATCTGAGGCTATTTCACGAACAGATTCTAAAAATAAGCCATCAGTAATTTTCATAATATTTGCCTTATGAACAGCAGTAACTTTTTTTCTATTATGAAACCTAGCATATTCAAAGGCATGTTTAGCTATTTTTAAAGAAGCATCTCTAGTTATAACTTTAATAGCTTCTGTAACTCCATGAGTTACTACATGTTCAATGCCTGTATATAATCCCTCAGAATTTTCTCTTATAATAACCAAATCCACATTATTAAAGGGAGTTTTAATATTGGGCATATTTTTAACTGGACGAATATTTGCATAGGTATTAAATTCTTTTCTAAGGGCAACATTAATACTTCTGAAACCTTCACCTATTGGTGTAGTAAGGGGTCCCTTAAATGCAATTTTATTTTTATATATACTATCTATTAACTTTTGTGGCATATATTCACCTGTTGCCCCAAAGGCCTTTTCACCGGCATCAATTATTTCCCAATAAATTTCTACATTAGTAGCTTCAACAACCCTTTTTACAGAGTTAGTAACTTCAACTCCTATTCCATCACCTGGTATTAGTGTAATAGTCCTCATCTAATTTCCCTCCATAGCTAAAATATCTGATTTTATATAATTTAAATATCCGCCTGCCAATAAGATCTCAATATCTTGCCTTGAGCCAGTGAATTTTAAATCAATAGAAATACTCTTATCCAAATTTGTTACTTTTATTTTATTAGGATTATTCTTTAAAGCAGTTCTAATATTATCAATAGAAAGCTTGTCCATTTCATTTATAAGCTCATAATCATGGGCATTTATAAATTCTAAGGGGATAATACCACTATTAATTAGATTCTTTTTATGGATTCTTGCAAAAGATTTAGCAATAACTCCTTTAATACCCAGATATAGAGGAACAAGGGCAGCATGTTCCCTACTAGAACCTTGACCATAATTTTCACCAGCCAATATGAAACCAGTATCATATTCTTCACATTTTTTCCAAAAATCTTTATCAATAGTACTCATACAGTATTTAGACAGATAAGGAATATTAGAGCGGTATGGCAGCAGTCTTGCATGAGAGGGCATTATATCATCAGTGGTAATATTATCACTAACTTTTAATAAAACATTTGCTGATAAAGTATCTGGTAGAGCATCATTAATGGGGAATGGTTTTATATTTGGACCCATTACAATTTCTGTATTAAAATCCTTACTATATAAGAAATATCCATCACTATCTGGATATGAAATAGGCTCTTTTATAACCATATCATCACCTAGGCTAGTAGGGTCAGATATATATCCTGTTATAGCTGATATTGCAGCAGTTTCAGGACTAACTAAATACACCTTAGCATCTTTTGTACCACTTCTACCACAAAAATTTCGATTATAAGTTCTTAAAGAAACAGCATTACTCTTAGGAGATTGTCCCATTCCAATACAAGGACCACAACTACATTCTAATATTCTTGCACCAGCAGTTATAAAAATAGAGAGGGCACCATTGTCAGCTAACATTTTCAAAACCCTACTAGAACCAGGAGATATACATAAATCTACATCTGGATGTACTTTTTTATTTTTTAAAATATTAGCCGCCCTCATTAAATCTCTATAAGAAGAATTTGTACAACTTCCTATAAGTACTTGATCCACCCTTACATCTTTAATATTAGAAATGGCATCCACATTATCTGGACTATGAGGTTTGGCAGCCATTGTTGGTATTTGAGAAAGATCTATTTCCATTACCTCATCATATGCAGCATTATCATCAGCCTTTAATTCCTGCCAATACTTTTCTCTACCTAGAGCTTTTAAGTATTTAAAAGTCATTTCATCACTGGGGAAAATTGAAGTGGTAGCACCTAATTCTGCACCCATATTAGTTATGGTAGCTCTTTCTGTTAGGGATAAATGTTTAAGTCCATCTCCAGAATACTCTATAATTTTATCAATACCCCCTTTTACAGTTAATTTTTTTAATATATAAAGACTTAAATCCTTGGCAGAAACCCATGGTTTAAGTTTACCTTTTAAATTAATATTTAAAACCTTTGGCACCTTTAGAAAATATTTTCCACTGGCCATGGCAACTGCCACATCTAGTCCACCGGCTCCAATTGCCAACATACCCATACCACCGCTTGTAGGAGTGTGACTATCTGATCCTAATAAGGTTTTACCAGGCATGGAAAAATTCTCTAAATGCAATTGATGACATATGCCATTTCCAGGTTTTGAATAGTGAATACCATATTTTTTAGCCACTGATTTAATAAAGGCATGGTCATCAGCATTTTCAAAACCCATTTGTAATGTATTGTGGTCTATATAGGCTACGGAGACTTCCGTTTTAATATTTTTAATCCCCATAGCCTCCAATTGTAAATATACCATTGTACCAGTAGAATCTTGTGTTAAAGTTTGATCTATTTTAATAGCAATTTCTTCGCCTGGTATTAAATTACCAGAAGTCAAATGATTCTTAAGTATTTTATAAGTCAAATTTTGTCCCATGTTCATCACTCCATGTAATATTGTATCAGTTTACATTAGTATTTTTTCATTAAGCAATTCCTCATATAAAGTAAATAATTCCCTATCAGATAAACATCTTTTAAGTGCTGTTGAAAGACTTCTAACTTTTTGTAATAGATTATAGGCCATAATATCATCTATTTCTATACCATAACTGGATAATTTATTCTTAATAGCTGCTGACCCTGAATGTTTTCCAATTAATATTTTTCTTTCAAGTCCTAATTTATCAGGTTCGATTATTTCATATGTCAATGGATTTTTAATTGCGCCATCGGCATGAATACCTGATTCATGATAAAATATACTTTCGCCTACTACTGATTTCCAAGCAGGAATACTTCTATTGGAAGCTTTTGCAACATAATCACATAAATCCCTAATCTTTCCTATATTATATGGAAAATTATCATAGGATACTGAATGTTTTAAAGATAAAATCACTTCTTCTAAAGATGCATTTCCAGCTCTTTCACCTAAGCCATTGACAGTTGCACCAATATAATTGGCACCAGCAAG
>JAAYNB010000238.1 GCA_012521085.1 Clostridiales bacterium
AGTATATTTTAAATTTAAAATCTATAAAAAAAATAATTATAAATAATATTAAAAATATGCTAATTGCAATAATAGTATAGTACTTTATCAAACATATCACCTCAATATAATTTATAATTACCTTTTCCAGTTATTTATATACTGACCACTTTTTATTATAAAAAAATTGGTCCATAATAATTATTTGAACCAATGTTTTTTTATTTATATATGATTTTAAATTAAGTATAAATTATTTCCATTAAATCTATTTAAGAACTTCTCTATCTAATGTTAAATTACCATCTTCTATTTTAGGTAAATCATCTAAGGATTCTAAATTAAACACTTTTAAAAATTTTAAACTAGTTCCATAAACTATCGGTCTACCAATTTTATCCAACCTTCCTTGTTGTTCTATTAATTCTTTTTCTTGAAGAGTTGCTAAAGCTTTATCACATTTAACACCACGTATCTCTTCTATTTCAACCTTAGTAATTGGTTGTTTATATGCAATTATAGCTAAAGTTTCTAGTGCCGCTTGTGATAAATGTTTATTTTCTTTTGGTTCCAATAGTTTTTTTATATAAGTATAATATTCTGGTTTTGTTGATAATTGATAATGATTATTCATTTTTATAATTTGTATACCTCTTTTATTAACATAGAATTCCACAACCATTTCATTTAAAATTTTATCAACTTCTTTCGTATCCATAGATAATACCTTACTTATTTCTTTACTTGTTATAGGTTCAGACCAGGCAAATAATAAAGCCTCAATAATTGATTTAACTTCATCTTTTCCCATATTTAACACTCCTAAAATTATATATCTTTTAATTCTTATTTCTTAATTTAATTGTAATATTGTCTGAATCCTTTTCTTGGTATGTAATTATTTCTTTTCTTTTAATCAATTCTAATACTGCTAAAAAGGATATTATAATATTTAATCTGTTATTTTCATTTACAAACATTTTATTAAAATCTATAAAATCATGGGATTTTAATACATTCATAATCTTATTAATCTGATCTTCTATAGTTATAGATTCTCTATAAATAGCTTTAATATTATTATCATTATCTAGTGTAGGTTCTTTAATTTTTTTGGATATAATCCTTTCAAATGTTTCTAATAGATTTGTAATATTAAAATCTTCAATAATTACATTATTATCATTTTGGTTAACAATTAATTCTTCTCTCGCTTTAAAATATAATTTATTATAGTAATTTTCTTGTTCTTTTAATTTTGCTGCTGCAATTTTATATTTTTTATATTCTAATAATTTTTTTACTAACTCATCTCTAGGATCAATATCCATATCTTCTGTTTCTTCCTGACTTGATACTTCTGAAGGTAGTAATAATTTAGATTTTATATGTATCAAAGTTGACGCCATTACCAAAAATTCACTAGCAATTTCCAAATTCAAACTTTCCATCGTATAAAGATAATCTATGTATTGATCCACAATTTCACTTATAGGAATGTCATAAATATCAATCTTATTTTTCTCTATAAGATGAAATAATAAATCAAAAGGGCCTTTAAAAACTTCTATTTCAATATTATATTTCATTATTGTTTCCCCCTAAAATAATGAAACTTTTAAAATCTAATCAAAATCTAAGATTCAATAAATAGTTCAACTCATCTAACTTAAAAACAATTAAGTATCTATATTATTTTTTCTAATATTATAAAATTTTTTTACATAATTAATTTCATCAATATAATCATCTACTTCTCCCAAGATTTTTGCTTTTAACACATTATTTAATATTTCTGCATATATTGGACCAGGTTTTATATTTAGACTCTTTAAATCTTTTCCAGTAATATCTATTTTAATATCTTTTAAATTTTTGACATAAAATCTTATATGATCTTTAATAATATAATTCTCACAATCATTATAATAAAATATCAAGCTTTCTATACTATATGGTTCCAAAATTTTATATAGGTCATATTTATCCAATTTTTTATTTTTTATTTTAATATATACATCTTTCTTTTTAGTTAGCGTAAATATAAGAGTTAATATACATTTTTTATCTGAAACAAATTTAGTTAGTATATTTGAGAGTTTATCTAGTGGAAAAGATTCTAATATATGCATAATCTTTATAATATTTTTATCTATATAATTCCTAGTATATTTACTAAATTCACAAATAGATGTTTCTAAATTATGAAGTTTTTTTATTGTATCCTTTTTTATTATTAAATTTGGGTCAATGTTTTGGAAAATACCATAACATTCCATAATAGAAATTATATTACTAAAAGATTTTTCTTCTAAAATATGTATAATTTCTTTACGAATCCTATCATCGCTGATT
Source organism: Clostridiales bacterium (assembly GCA_012521085.1). Classification (GTDB taxonomy): domain Bacteria; phylum Bacillota; class Clostridia; order Peptostreptococcales; family Natronincolaceae; genus JAAYNB01. The sequence goes on from JAAYNB010000238.1 coordinate 2,335, forward strand.
TTTAATATCATATTTTGTTCCAGCGCTTTTTGCATATATTGTTTTGTTTTTTCTTCAATTGTAAAATTTAATCTACCTGCAAAACGAATGATTCTTAAAATTCTAGTAGGATCATCTGTAAAACTTGAACTGTGATGTACTCTAATTACTCTGTTTTTTATATCTGTTAATCCACCAAAATAGTCTAACAAATTACCAAATTCTAAAGAATTTAATTTTATTGCCATAGAATTTATAGTAAAGTCTCTTCTATAAAGATCATGCCAAATTGAATTCATTTTAACAGTTGGTAAAGCAGCTGGATATTGGTAATATTCACTTCTAGCAGTAACTATATCTATTATATCATTTTTTAACTCAATGGAGGCGGTGCCAAATTCATCATAAACATTAATATAACCCTTAATTTTTTCGTTTAATTTTTGAGCAAAAAAAATTCCGTCACCCTCCACTACTAAATCAATATCAAAATTTTTTTCTTTAAGAATTAAATCTCTTACAAATCCACCTACTACATAAACTTTAATGCCTAATACATCCCCTATTTCACCAGCATGTTTTAAAACCTTATATAATTTATTTGGTAATTGTTTGATTGTTTCTTTATAGTTTAACATTGTATTATTAATAATAGGATTCTATATAATTAATATGATGATTAAATCTAATTTCCAAATAATTAAGAATCCTATTCATAAAATGCTCCCTTCTACTTATTAAGTATAATTATAACATAGTTATATTTTAAGAAAAAGAAAAGTAGTACATTTTGTACTACTTCTCAATTCCTACCATATCTTTGAACATTCTTTCTAATATATTTACAACGGATGCTTTTTTTATTGTTTCAGCACTTATTAATTCAACTTTTTTCTTTTGTTGTCCATCTAAGTTTATTATTATTTCACCTATTTTTTCTCCCTTTACAATTGGCGCTTTGACAGATGAAGGTATGTTAATTTCTTTATCTACATTTGATTTTTCACCTTTTTTTACCAATATATTTAAGTCCTCATCAATAGTAATATTCAATTTTGATTTTTCACCTTTCTCAACTAAAATGCTACCCATGTTAGCACCTTTCTCTACAACTTTTATAGTATCAAAATTATTAAAAGCATAATCTAAAAGTTTAGTTGCTTCACTAAATCTTACAGTGGATGTGGGTGCTGCCATAACTACTGCAATAAAACTATTATTTCCTCTAGTTGCTGAGGCTGATAAACAATATTTGGCTTCACTTGTAGATCCAGTTTTTATACCAGTGATACCTTCATAACTGCGAACTAACTTATTAGTGTTAACTAACTCTTGTGTACTCTTGGTATTTTTACCTACTTCTACTATATCTATCCATGTTGTTAACCATTTTTGTATTTCTGGAAACTTTAATAACTCTCTTGACATTATTGCAATATCATAAGTAGACATGAGGTGACCTTCAGCAGGTAATCCATTAGAATTCATAAAATGTGTATTATTCATGCCTAATTCTTTAGCTCTTGTATTCATTTTCTCAACAAAGAGTTCTTCAGTTCCTGCTATATGTTCCGCAATAGCCACACTAGCGTCATTTGCCGATCTTATAGTTATTCCTTTTATGAGATCTTCCACTGTCTTAACTTCTCCTGGCTCTACATATAGTTGGGTACCACCCATAGATGCAGCTCTTTCACTTATAATTACTTCGTCATCTAAAGAAATCTGATTTGTATCTAAGGCCTCCATTGTCAATAACATAGTCATGATTTTAGTAATACTGGCTGGAGGTAATTCTTCATGAATATTCTTTTCATATAAAATTTCACCAGTTGAAGCATCTATTAAAATAGCAGCTTTTGCGTCAATATCAAAGGGTTCTGCCCAACATATGATGGTTGAATATATACAGAGTAGAATAATTAATATATAGCAAAATCTTTTTCTTGATTTTTTCATAATATTGCCTCCCTATAACATATTTATATTTAGGTTTACCATCTATATAAATACTTATACGGAAGGTCAATTACTTTTTAAATTTTTTTGTATTATCTTTAGTAACAATACCTAGTATTAAAGGTCTTAATATAGGCATATCTTCCTTTATAATATAAGCTGATTTTAATTTATTAATACACTGATCTCTTTTAATAGTATCATTACTATAAATATAAGCTAAATCTTCTCCCTTTTTTACATAATCTCCAACTTTTTTATTTAATACTAATCCCACAGATAAGTCAATTTTACTCTCTATAAGAGTTCTACCTGCTCCTAAAAGCAATGTACATTCTCCCACAATATCAGCTTTAATTTCATTAATATATCCTGTAGTATCAGATTTTAATGTAAAAACATCCTGTACCTTTACTAATAATTCAGGATTTTCTATATAAGATAAATCTCCACCTTGTTGTTTCACAAATTCTTTAAATATATTTAAAGCTGCTCCTGAATTAATTACATCTTCAATCATTTCTCTAGCTAATTCTTTAGTTTCTGCCTTTTTAGCCAATATTAACATTTGACTTCCCAATGCAATACAAAGCTCCTTTAAATCTTCAGGTCCATTGCTATTCAATAAATCTATAACTTCTTTAACTTCTAGAGCATTACCTATAGCATAACCTAGAGGTTGATTCATATCTGTAATAAGGGCTATAGTTTTTCTGTCCATTTTAGTTCCTATATTAACCATTTTTTTTGCTAATAAAAAAGAGTCATCAATATTTTTCATAAATGCACCATTGCCTGTTTTTACATCCAGTACAATAGCATTAGTTCCTAAAGCTAATTTTTTAGACATAATGCTACTTGCAATTAATGAAATATTTTCCACAGTCCCAGTCACATCTCTTAAAGAATATAATTTTTTATCTGCTGGTGCCAAATTATTTGTTTGAGCTGTAATGGCAAATTTAATTTTGTTCACATTATTAATGAAATCCTCTTTACTTATATTAACTGAAAAACCTGGTATAGATTCTAATTTGTCTATGGTTCCACCAGTATGTCCTAATCCCCTTCCTGACATTTTGGCTACAGGAACACCACAGGCTGCAATAATAGGACCTAAAGCAATTGTAGTCTTATCACCTACACCACCTGTACTATGCTTGTCCACCTTAATACCTTCAATCATTGATAGATCTATGATTTCACCTGAATTCATCATGGCTTCAGTAATATATGCTGTTTCTTCGTCATTCATTTTCTGAAAATATATTGCCATAAGTAAAGCAGAAACTTGATAATCAGGTATAGTGTCCTTTGTATAGCAATCTATAAAGTAATATATCTCTTCTTTAGTTAAAGCTTCCCCATTCCGTTTTTTTAATATAATGTCGTACATTTGCATTAAGTTGTCACCTCATTAATTATTCCTTTAACTAGCTTAATAAATTTAGGTTTTGTTTTATTTGCTACTTCAATAACTTCTTCATGACTTATGGATATTAGCTCATCTGGTATAGCCATATCTGTAACACAGGATATACCTAAAACCTTTATACCTCCATGTTTAGCCACAATAGATTCTGGAACTGTTGACATGCCAACAACATCTGCTCCTAACAAAGTTACCATTTTTAATTCTGCTTTAGATAAATAGTTTGGACCACTTACCCCAATATATACACCTTCATGAGTTTTTATAGATAAATTCTTAGCCACATCATGACCTAATTTAATTAATTCTTTATCGTATATTGAAGTCATGTCAGGGAATCTGGGACCAAACTCATCAATATTAGGACCAATCAGAGGATTATCTCCTGTAAAATTAATATGATCATTTATAAACATTAATGCACCAGGATATAATTCAGAACTTAATCCACCACATGCGTTGGTCAATATTAATAATTTAATACCTAATTGTTGCATTACTCTTATGGGAAAGGTCACTTCTTTCATACTATAACCTTCATAATAATGGAACCTACCCTTCATTACTATTACAGATTTACCTTCCAAAATACCAATTATTAATTGACCTGAATGTCCTTCTACTGTTGATACGGGGAAATGTGGTATATCCTTGTATTCAATAATTATAGGATTTTTTATTTCGTCTGCTAAGTCACCTAGCCCAGATCCTAATATCAAACCTATATCTGGTACTAATTTTGTTTCCTTTAATATATGATCCTTTGCCTCAATAACTTTTTCATAGATCTTATCCATAAAATACCCCTTTCCTATAAATTTTTTATAATTTCTTTAATATAATTAATAAATTTTTCTTCAATCTTTTTTGCTGTGGAAATAACTTCATCATGATTAAGAGGTTTGTTTAAAATACCTGCTGCCATATTACTAATACATGAAATACCTAAAACTTTAATGTCACCATGAACTGCAATTATTACTTCTGGGACTGTAGACATTCCTACAGCATCTGCACCTAGTCTTGACAAAGCTTTAATCTCAGCAGGTGTTTCATATGTTGGGCCAGTTAGAAAAGCATATACACCTTTTTTAACATTTAATTTTAACTTTTCTGCTACTTCTTCACTTTTTTTTATTAATTCTTTGCAATAAGCACTAGACATATCTGGAAATCTAGGGCCAAAGTTTTCATCATTGGGTCCTATTAAGGGATTTATTAAGGAAAAATTAATATGGTCATTAATAATCATTAAATCACCTGGAATAAAATCATAGTTTACTCCACCAGCAGCATTAGTAACAATAAGAATATCTATACCTAATAAAGTCATAACTTTTATAGGAAAAGTTACTTCTTCCATAGAATATCCTTCATAATAGTGAAATCTTCCCCTCATAGCTATCACATTTTTATTTTCCAATTTGCCTATAACTAATTCCCCAATATGACCTTCTACAGTAGATACTGGGAAATAAGGAATATCTTTATATGAAATAATGCATGCTTCTTTTATTTCTTCTCCTAATGCTCCTAAACCAGATCCTAAAATTATTCCTATTTCAGGTTTGCTCTTAATAAATTTCTTTATATAATTAGTGGCAGTTCGAATATTATGTGCCATATCCATTGAAATACCTCCCTTAATATTTCATAATCATGTTTTTAAAACTAGTACCTTTATTCGTACTAGGTATATTTAACATGTCAGATATAGTGGCGGCAATATCAGAAAAAGTTTTTCTAGTTCCTATATTAATATTAGGTTTTATTTGATTACCATAAATTAAAATAGGTATATACTCTCTTGTATGATCAGTTCCTTTAAAACTAGGATCATTACCATGATCAGCTGTGATAATAAGTACATCATCTCTCTTTAAATTGTTTAATATTTCAGGTATACGTTTATCCATTTCCTCTAAAGCATTTTTATAACCTTTAATATCTCGTCGATGTCCATATTTCGAATCAAAATCTACTAAATTTGTGAAAATAATACCTCTATTATCTTCCTGTATATATTTTATGGTTTTATCTATACCATCCATATTATTTAATGTATGAACAGCTTTAGTAATTCCTTGTCCATTAAATATATCTTCTATTTTGCCTATTCCAATTACATCTAAATTCTCCATTTTAGCTATATCTAGTAGAGTTTTATCAGGTGGATTTAAAGAAAAATCATGTCTGTTTGATGTTCTAACAAAATTTCCTATATCTCCAATGAAAGGTCTCGCAATTATTCTTGCAACAGTATTTTCCCCACTCATTATTTGCCTAGCAATTTTGCACATTTCATATAACTCTGTTAAAGGTATGACATCTTCATGGGCAGCAATTTGAAATACGCTATCTGCAGATGTATATACAATAGGATAACCTGTTTTTAAATGCTTTTCACCCAATTCTTTTATAATCTCGGTTCCTGACGCAACTTTATTGCCTAAAACCTTTCGATTTATCTTTTTTTCAAATTCTCTTATAATATCCTCAGGGAACCCATTTGGAAATGTTTTAAAAGGTTCTAACAAATGAATTCCTGCTATTTCCCAGTGACCTGTTGTTGTATCTTTTCCCTTTGATATTTGATCAGATCGTCCATAAGAACCTATAGGATTTTTATATTTTTCCAATTGCGTTATACCATCAATATTTGCTAAACCTAAGCTCATTAAATTAGGTATATTAATTCCATTTTCATACTTAATTATATTACCTAATGTATTTGCTCCCATATCACCATATTTATCAGCATCTGGTAACTCCCCTATGCCCATACTATCTATAACTATTAATATAACTCTATTAATCAAGATAATACCTCCTATATACTTTAGTAATATCATAACCTTAGTCTTATTAGTTGTATTATACCCAGTTCCTGTAAATTAAATAAGTTTTTAATTTTATATACATAATATAAACAAGGCCTATATTAGGCCCTAGGATGTGTCTTTTTATATATATCTTTCATTTTATTCTTTTTAATATCTGCATATATCTGAGTCGTAGATATATCAGAATGTCCCAACATCTCTTGTACAGATTTTAGATCAGCTCCATTAGATATTAAATGTGTGGCAAATGAATGTCTTAAAGTATGGGGAGTTATAACTTTTTTTATTTTAGATTCTCTTGTATAAAATTTAATTATTTTCCAAAAACCCTGTCTCGTTAATTTACCACCCTGCATATTTAAAAAAAACAATTTCTCATTATTTTTTTTTATAAGTTTAATTCTCACATTTTTAAAATAGTTATATAAAGTTTCTAATGCTACACTTCCTATAGGAATTATTCTCTCTTTAAGACCTGTAGAGCATCTCATAAATCCTAAATCTAAATTTATGTCATCAATATTTAAAGAAATTAACTCTGAGACTTTAATTCCTGTAGCATATAAAAGCTCTAACATAGCTTTATCCCTAATACCTTTATCAGTAGTTTGATCAGGTTGACTTAATAAGATATCTACTTCTTTTAATGTAAGTATATCTGGTAGTTCTCTTTTTCTTCTAGGTGATTCAAGTTTTAAAGTAGGATCTTTAGCAACTATTCTATTTTGTAACAAATATTGATAAAAGCTTCTGATTGAGGAAATATTTCTAGATATGGTAGATGCTGCCCTACCCCTATTTTGTAAATGAACTAAATAAGTTAATATTGTTGCTTTATTAGTATATTCTATTTCATTAATACCTTTTGATATCAAATAGTTAATAAACTGTTTAACATCTCTCATATATGATTCTAAAGTGCTTTTAGACAGTCCTTTTTCCTCTAGTAAATATTTACCATAATTTGAAATATGATCTTCCATAATATAACATCTCCTTATAATTCCTATGGAGACTATTCAACAAAATATGAATAAATTCCTGCAAAATATTCTGTTTTATATAAAAACTTTATAAGATATATTTTATTAATATTTGAATAAGTATAGGGCTGATATAAGCCTCAATTAATGCAGAAAATAAAATTAAAGCAATAAATACTATATACATACTAGTGTAAGTAAAAAGATTTTTATTTATCTTTGTTTTCTTTTTCTTATAAAATTCTATTTTTATAAAATTGAGAGAAAAACTTATTGAGTGAACTGAAGCCATTATAAAAACAATAATTAAAATAATGTTTTGGAATAATACTGCAAAAGTAAAAAATAATAAACCACCTAGTTTAAAGTTTTCAATTAAAAGTACTATTGTAAATCCAATAACAAATCCTTTGAAAATAATTATACAAAATATCAATGGGAAAGTTATAATAAATAAACTAGAAATCCAAGTAAGAATTAGTAATTTAAAATTATTCATAAAACTTAGTTTAAATATATGATAATTATTCAATTCAGTTTCATTAAAAAATTGTAGATAATTTTTTAAATAATAAAATAGTTCTTCTTTTTGCTGCTGATTTATTATCTTTATTATAAATCCTCCTATAGATACACCTATTAAAAAGCATAGTATTACTAAGGAATATATAAACAAGTTATCTTTAATATGTACTTTTATAAATCCTATTATTTTCTTAGGCATACTTTAACCCCTCTTCTATGTATATTACTATTTAAATCATTATGCTAAATTTAAAATTTTATGACTTGATATATATATCTACATATATTAATATTTAAAATAGTAATATATCGTATATTGAGGGGGAAAGTATATGCAAGATATAGAAATTGAAGATACTAAGGAATATAAGACAGCTTTTAGCTCCTCTTTAAGATACTTGACATATAGAGCAAGAACCAAAAAAGAAATTATCAATTATCTCACAAAAAAAGGATATCAAGATAATATTATACATAAAATTGTAAACAAGCTTATAGATATAAATTATATAAATGATGATGAATTTGTAATAAATTTTATATATAATTCTATGAACAATCAATCTAAAGGAAGACTTAGTATAACTAATGAACTATTAGAAAAAGGAATATCAGAAGAAATTATTAATAGGCATATACATTTATATTCAGAAGATAAGGAAATAGCCATAGCTAATACAATTGCTTGTAAATTTTTTTATAATAATTCTCATTTACCTATGAAACAAATAAAAAACAAATTATATAATAGATTAATGAGAAGAGGTTTTTCAAAAAATTCTATAGATAGTGTATTTCAGTTTTTAAA
>JAAYNB010000023.1 GCA_012521085.1 Clostridiales bacterium
AAAGACTTCTATAAAGATCACTTAAAAGTTTACCAAAAGAGACCTATATACTGGATGTTTGAATCAGGTAAAAATGATGGCTTTAAAGCTCTAATATATATGCATAGATATAATGACCAAACAATAGCAAAGGTTAGAACAGATTATTTACACACACTACAAAGAAAATACGAAGCAGAAATAAATAGGCTTCAATTAGTAGTAGATTCAGAAGAATATACTACAAAAGATAAAACAGCTGCTAAAAAGCAAATAGTTAGAATATCAAAACAAATAGAAGAGTGTAAAGAATATGATCAAGTAGTAGCTCACTTAGCAAACGAAAAAATATCTATAGATTTAGATGATGGTGTAAAAGTAAACTACGCTAAATTCCAAGATATAAAAATAATTAACTTAAAGGATAAAGAAGTTAAAATGAATTTATTAGCAAAAATTTAGTGTAATGATTAATGGGTAAAAATTAGTAGGTAGTGATTAGTGTAAAGAATAAGAACTAATCACTATTTATTAATATGTATGTAGAGGGGAATAAATAAGATGAATAATAAAAAATATGCAGAGAAGTTATTGAAGGAAATGATTGGAAGGGATGCTGAGTTTCATGATGGGCAATATGAAGCAATAGATGCAGCTTTAAATAATAAAAGAACTTTAGTAGTTCAAAAAACAGGATGGGGAAAGAGTATAGTTTATTTTCTTGCTTCAAAATTGATTAAAGAAAAACGAGGAGGAGTAACTTTATTAGTAATTCCCTTATTATCCTTAATGAGAAATCAAATTGAAACAGCAAAGAAAATAGGAATACGTCCTCTAACATTAAATAGTGAGAATACAGAGGAATGGGATAGCATAGAATCTATTTTAAGAACTGGAATGTGTGAGATACTACTTGTTTCTCCAGAGAGAATTGCAAATAAAGAATTTATTGAAAGGGTAATACCATCTATTAAAGGTGGAATCAATATGATTGTAATTGATGAGGCGCATTGTATTTCGGATTGGGGACATGATTTTAGGCCAGATTATAGTAGAATAGTAGATGTAATAAGAATTTTACCACCCAATGTACCTGTTATAGCGACAACAGCTACGGCAAATAATAGAGTTATAAAAGATATTACATTACAATTAGGAGATAATATAGAATTAATAAAAGGTCCCTTAATGAGAGAATCTTTACGTATCCAAATAATAAAACTAGCAAAGCAAAGTGAAAGAATGTCTTGGCTTGTAGAAAATATTAAAAAAATAAATGGTTCAGGAATTATATACTGTTCTACTACAAAAGATTGTAATATAATTTCAGAATGGCTTAATATAAATGGTATTAAAGCACTACCATACCATTCGAATTTATCGAAGAATAATGATGAGAAAAGAAGATTAAGGGAAGAGAGAGAACAGCTTTTAATAAAGAATCAAGTTAAAGTTTTAGTATCTACAGTTGCTTTAGGAATGGGATTTGATAAAGGTGACATATCATTTGTTATTCATTATCAAGTGCCAGGTAATATCATTAGGTATTATCAGGAGATAGGAAGAGCAGGAAGAAAACTAGATAACGCTTATGCTATATTATTGGTAGGAGAAGAAGATCAGCAAATTTCTCAATATTTTATAAAAAATGCTTTCCCAAAGCAAGAAAATTTAGAACTAGTATTACATGAAATAGAAAATTCCAATGGATTAAGTATTAATGATTTAAAAAAGAAACTTAATATGACTCATGGTAACATACAAAAGTGTCTTGCATTGCTTGATTTAAAGAAGGTAGTATCAAAAGTTAAATCAAAATATATAAGAACAATACATCCGTATGATTATAGTAATTTTGGTGTTGAAGATATTTTAAAAACAAGATATAAAGAGCTGGAGCTTATGTATAAATACATTGATACAAAAGACTGTTATATGAAATTTATAGCTAATGAGTTAGATGATGATACATGTGGAAATTGTGGCAAGTGCTGTAATTGTATAAAAAGACAATATTTTACTTCAAAAGTTGATAGTAATCTTGTATGTGAAGCAGAAAAATTTATTAAGAATCGAATTATTAAAATGAAAGTAAAAAAACAATGGCCTGCTGGTGTTATAGCAGAGACAGGTAAGAAAATTCCATCTAGTGAATTAAATGAAGAAGGAAGAATTCTTTCAAACTATGGGGATTCAGGATGGGGGAAATTTGTGGAAAATGATAAATATAAGAATGAATATTTTAGGGAAGAGTTAGTGGATGCAACTATAGATCTTATAAAAAATAGGTGGAGTGAATTGGAGAATATAGACTGTGTAGCTGCAGTTCCGTCTTTAAGAAGACCTAAATTAGTAAAATCCTTTGCAGAAAGAGTAGCTAAAAAGCTAAATGTTGAATTTGCTGATATTATCATTAAACCGATAGAAACACCAGAACAGAAGACAATGGAAAATAGTAATATGCAAGCTAGAAATGCTTTTAATGCTTTTAAAGTAATAAGAAATGGAAATTTAGGGAATGTAATATTAATAGATGATATGATAGATTCAGGATGGACCCTTACAGTATGTGGAGCTTTATTAAAGCAAAATGGTGCAAACAAAGTTTATCCTTATGCATTAGCGTCAACAGCTAAAAATGGAGGAGATGATTAACTAATGGATTATAATGATTTAAGCAAGGATAGTTTAGCAATAATATTATTATGTAGTAATTTAGCATTGGATTACAAAGTGGATAATATAAAACCATTTACGGCAATTGAATATAGTAAATTTGCCAAAATAATATTAAATTCCCCTATAAAGAGACCAGGTAATTTATTTCAATTATCTAAAGATGAAATAAAATCAAACTTGTTAATAAGTGATATGGAAGCTGAAAGAGTATTGAAATTACTGGAAAAGTCAGGACAGTTAAGTTTTCAGCTGAATGAATTAAGCAATATAGGAATTGATGTTGTAACTAGAGCAGATAGTAGATATCCTAAAATATTAAAAGAAAAACTTAAGGAAAAATGTCCACCAGTATTATATTGTTGTGGAGATTTATCAATATTACAGGATAATTTAATAGGGGTTGTTGGGTCAAGAAATATTGATGTAGATGGATTAGAATTTACAAAGAAAATAGCTTGCAAAATTGTATCTGAGGGATTTTCTTTAGTTTCAGGTGGGGCTAAAGGAGTAGATAGCATAGCACAAGATGGCGTTCTAGATAATGGTGGAAGAGTAGTTTCTTTTATTGCAGATAGTTTGATAACTAGAATAAAGAAAAAAGAAATTCGACAAGCATTAGTTAATAAAAAACTCTTGATAATTAGTGCAACTAATCCTAAAAGTGGCTTTACTGTCTATTCTGCTATGGATAGAAATAAATATATATACTGCTTATCAAAATCGACAATAGTAATATCTTCAGATTATAATAAGGGGGGAACATGGGCAGGAGCTACGGAAAATCTTAAAAATAAATGGGTTACATTAATCGTGAGAAATGATGAAATGGTACCAAAGGGGAATATTGAATTAATAAAAAAAGGTGGTATCGAGATTGCATCTAATAATTTTGATATTCCATTTATAGATTTAATTGAGAACAAAAATAAATTTGAAGAATATTATTATGAAGGTGATTTATTATCATTAGTAAATATAAATGTTAATAATGAGACTAATAATACAGAGAACAAAGAAAGTAATCAGATTTGTGAAAAAGAAAATATTAAATATAAAAGAAATCAAGATATAACTAATTTTGATGTTTATTACTTGATAATAGACAAAATTAGAGAAGCATTAATAAATGGATTATCATTAGATGAATTTAGAGAATTATTTAATGTAAATAAGAAACAAGCAACTGAATGGCTAAATAGAGCAATAGAAGATGAAAAAATTAAGAAGTTAAGTAATCCAGTAAGATATATAACAAAATAATCATTGTTAAAAAGCTGAAATAGAAATAATAAATCTTTATTACAATGAAAAAAATATAGAATTTAAATATTTTTATTTAAATAATAGTTGTTATTAAAAGGTAAAGAAATAATTTTATACAATATATTTACATATAAAGAATTATATTGTATAATAGAATTGTACTAGGAAAACATATAGCATATCGAGAGTTTAACTAGTTACTATAACAAGGCATTAAGCCGTAAAGTAACCCCTAAGTTCGTCAGAATTTAGGGGTATCTTTTTATATAAGAAAGTTAGGGTGATATATTATGAGAGAA
>JAAYNB010000277.1 GCA_012521085.1 Clostridiales bacterium
ATACTCTCTAAAAGAGGTCCAAAGGACCCTGATGTACCATGTCCACCTACCAGTGGAACTGATCCAGTAGCTAGGCCTAAAAGTGGTTGTAGTTTAAATGCTGATGCAAGAGACACTCCTAATAAATTTTGAGCAATTACTAAAACAGTGGATATAGCTAAAAATACTATAACCTTTCCTCCACCTTGTTTTAATGCTCTAAGACTTGCTGTGTATCCTACACTAGTAAAAAACGCTGTCATAAATACTTGCTGTAATGTAGTATCTAAAGTTATTGTTAAAATACCATTTAATTTAAATATAAGCATTAATATTGAAAAAATCATTCCACCTACTACTGCCGATGGAATGCAGTATTTTTCTAAAACCTTTATTCTTTTCCTTAGGTAAGCCCCAAAATAAAATACAATGGTAGCCAGTGCCATAGTTTCAAATATGTCTAATTTTATTTCCATGTATTTTCCTCCCTCAATAATTTGGTCAACTTGTATATAATACAACATTTTGAAACATTTTAAAACAAAAAATTCATTTTTTCTGCACTTTATTAAATTTTATTTTTATTTTTTCTTAAAACATTTTGAAAAAGCTAATAATAATGGGCTTATTATTAGCTTTTTCAAATCAATATATAAAAATAACAATCATATATCTTTTATACTTTTGAAGCATTTAATTTTTTTCCTTCATTTTCAATTAAAACACTCTCTAGTATAGCTTTTATCCATCAAATATATTAGTCAAGTTTGTTTTTTGAACTCTTAATTTTATTTTTTCCTTATCAGTAGAATATAATCCTGTCTTTTTCATCCTTTCAAAATATCCTGCTCCAGAAAAGGTATATCTTTCCTCCATATTTCCTTCTGCAACTTTATCATTTGCATAAGCTATTATGTCGCCCAGGGAAAGTTCTCTAGGAAGTTCTAATAATTCCTTACCCTTTAGGTACTTAACTGCATTATATCCTGCTAAGGTACCTGTTGTAATGGCCTCTGTATGTCCTATAAAAAATCCTGATTTTTCTCCTGCACAAAATAAATTATCTAGTCCTATTACCTTCATAGAATTTGTTCTAGGAGAAGCCGCAAGATATCTTATTGAATTTCCTAGACTGCCAGCTAAAGGATCAATGTATCTAGCCTTTTCTAATCCTGGTATTTTTCTTAGCTTATCTAGTGGATAATAGGAAGTCATAACTTTTATATGACCTGTATCTAGTAAAATAACATTTTCTGCAAAATCTAAAGTTGCATATTGTTGACAAACCTTTTCTTCTAACTTATCTAAATGTACATCTTCCTTTGGCATAGGTAGTACAACAACTCCATCTTTGTCTAGTTTCTTAATTAAGTCATCTGAAATTCCTTCCCTAGGTATTTCACAGGAACCACTCATTGCTCCTTTCTTTCCATTTGATCTTTTTCCTACTAAATCTTTTACCCCTGCCTTTTCGGAAATACTTACCCTTATTCCAAAACTAGGACATCTTAATATACACATGCTGCAGCCATTTCCATAAGCTCTACAATTATTCATAGAACCTGTTGAGCCAGTAGTTTCAATAAAAACATCTCCATATGCTTTAGTTTTATCTTCTAAAATTATGGCCTTTATTTTATTTTCTTCTTTTTCTACATTTATTACTCTGTTTTTAAAAAACAGTTTTACTCCTTTATTTAAAAGATAATCTCTTACTAAAGGTTCAGCCTTACTTACATCACAAAGCCAAGCATGATTATGTCCTGGCAAATCTTCCATTGTTTCTCATTATTCCGCCTACATTTCCTACTCCAAGTAATAAATCTGTTCTTTCATATAATTCAACTTCTGCCCCATTTTTTACTGCCTGAAGAGCTGCAGAACATCCAGCCCAGCCTCCACCTATAACAATAACTTTCATAGTTCCTCCGCTAAAAATTTATACTAAATATATATTATTCAC
>JAAYNB010000239.1 GCA_012521085.1 Clostridiales bacterium
AGAATTTCTAGATAGAAAAGATGAAATAGGTAGACTTGCCAACTCCTTTAACAATATGACAGATAATATTAAAGACTTAATCACTCAGATAGTTGATACAGTAAGTCATACTAGTTCTTCATCACAGGAATTAGCTTCCATAGCAGAGGAAAGCACAGGGGCAGCAGATTATATAGCTAATTCTGCAAATGAAGTAGCTGGAAATACAGAAAAACAAATTCAAGCTGTGGAAAGTGCATCAGCAGTAGTAGAAGAAATATCTGCCAGTGTACAAAATGTGGCAGATAACACAAGAAATGTTGCAGAATTAGGGGATAAAACTGTAAATGCAGTCTATAAAGGACAGGAAGCTATAAAAGAAGCTGTAGAACAAATGAATAATATAAACCATGCTACAAAAGATATTGCTGATACAATAAACAAACTTACAATAAGTTCAAAACAAATTAATGAGATAACAGATGTAATTGATGGTATTTCTGAACAAACTAATCTATTGGCTTTAAATGCTGCCATTGAGGCTACAAGAGCAGGAGATGCTGGTAGAGGATTTGCTGTAGTTGCTGAGGAAGTTAGAAAACTTGCTGAACAAACTCAGGATTCTACTAGACAAATTGCTTTATTAATAAAAGAAAATGAAAATAATATTATTACTGCAAATTCTGCTGTTAAAGAAGGAGAAGAAAATGTAAGTGGTGGTTTAGAAATAGTTAATTCAGTAGGTACAACTTTTGAAGAAATCAGAGATTTAGTAAATATGGTGTCAGAACAGATAAATAATATTTCTGCTGCCATGGAACAAGTCGCTTCTGGTAGTAGAGAGATAGTTGGTGCGGTGGAAAGTATTGATATATCAAGTAAAAATGTTGCTGAACAAATTCAATCTGTATCTACTGCAACAGAAGAGCAGCTGGCATCAATGGAAGAATTGGCTTCAGCTAGTCAAAGTCTTGCAGAACTGGCACAGGAAATTCAAGCTGCAGCATCTAAGTTTAAAGTATAAAAAGATTAATTCTCTTTTCTTGATTGATTAAATTCAAACATAAAAAAGGTATACAGATCATGATCTGTATACTTTTTTCACTATATGCTTTCATCATTAAAAAGGTTAAAGGATGAAGGAAAATATATTATATACGATTAAAAGAAAATTAAAAAAGATATAGACATATTATTTTTTTACTAACCTCCAATTTATTTTAGCCTAGAAATAAATTGGAGGTTTTAATATTTTTAAAAATTTTAATTTAGGTATTGACATATTACTGTATATAATGTATATATTATATATACACACAATATACGGAGGAATAAAAATGAGAATAATTATTCAAAATGGTTCTGGTCAACCAATATACGAGCAAATTAAAAATCAGATAAAGAGCTTAATATTAAAAGGGGAATTGTCTGATGGTGAACAACTTCCTTCCATAAGGAGCTTGGCAAGGGATTTACAAATTAGTGTTATTACAACAAAAAGAGCCTATGAGGAATTGGAAAGGGAAGGATTTATAGAAACTGCTATTGGAAGAGGTTCTTTTGTAGCAGCTCAGAATAAAGAACTTTTAAGAGAAAGAAAACTTCAAATCATAGATGAAAAATTAGAAACTGCAGTTATAGAGGGTAAACATTTAGGATTAACCCTTGAAGAATTAAAAGAGATGCTGACAATACTTTATAAAGAGGTGAAATAATCTATGGAATACTTATTAGAGTTAGAAAATGTTTATAAAAAGGTTAAAGATTTTGAACTGAAAAATATAAGTTTTAAATTGGAAAAGGGATATATTATGGGATTTATAGGTCCTAATGGTGCTGGGAAAAGTACCACTATTAAGCTAATTATGAACCTTATTAAAAATGATAAAGGGGAAATCAAGGTCTTTGGTATGGATTATAAGGATAGAGAAAATGAAATTAAGGAAAGAATTGGTTTTGTCTATGATGAAAATTATTTTTATGAGGATTTAAGTCTAGTAGATATGAAGAATGTTATCGCTCCTTTTTATAGGAAATGGGATGAAGATGTTTTTCAAAAATATATGGAGATTTTTAATCTTACTCCAAAACAAAAAATAAAAGAGCTTTCTAAAGGCATGAAGATGAAATTTTCATTGGCTATAGCTCTATCCCATAAAGCAGATTTAATCATAATGGATGAACCTACTTCTGGATTAGACCCTATTGTAAGAAATGAACTTTTAGATATTTTGTATTCTATTATTCAAGATGAGGAAAAGGGAATCCTATTCTCTACCCATAATACATCGGATTTAGATAAAATAGCAGATTATATTACCTTCATAGATGAAGGGGAAATTATCTTTAGCAAGGCAAAAGATGATGTAATTGATGAATATAAAATAGTAAAGGGTGGAAAAGAGGTTTTAAATTCTAATATAAGAAAAGATTTAATAGGTATTAAAGAGCACAATGTAGGATTTGAGGCATTGACTAAGAAGGCTGAATCTTTAAGAAAGGAATTGGGGGATCAGATTGTTATTGAAAATCCAAGGCTGGAAGATATTATGTTATATATAGTTAGGGGGAGAAAAAATGCTTAATTTAATAAAAAAAGAATTTATAATACAAAAAAAATATCTGTTTTATTATATTTTCTACAGTATATTTATATTTGTGATATTTTCCATGTCATCTAATGAGTCAGCTAAAAGTGCCTATATTTTAGCTGCTGTAAGTGTGACCTATATATTCATTCAATATTCATGTGCAATAGAGGATAGGAATAATAGCGAAAGAATATTAAATAGTTTACCTATTTCTAAAAAATCCATAGTACTTTCTAAATATTTTTCTCTAATGATATTTTCAATAATAGCTGTTATTCTATCCATTGTATCAGGATATATAATTTCAAAATTAGATTTTATTAAGGTGGAATTAATAGGAATAATTGATATTG
>JAAYNB010000240.1 GCA_012521085.1 Clostridiales bacterium
ATCCAGTACCAGTAAAGAGAATAGGAACAAAAGACACCTTTGGCGAATCAGGCAAACCAGATGAATTATTGAAAAAATATGGATTGACAGCAGAAGATATTGCTAATGCAGTATTGGAATTGGTAGATAAAAAATAAATAAAAATTTTAAAATCACTGAGTAAGTAAAAACTTATTCAGTGATTTTTTATTAAATACTTTTTCTTTTAATGCTATATATCGAATAAATTAAGACTTTATGAATAGATATGTCTATAGGGACTAACATTTTTAAAATAGAGATGGGAGGGAAAGTTTTGGAAAATAAAATAAAATGGCCAGAATTACCCAAGATAAATTGGAAATTATTTATCATTATTATTGTTGTACTTGTAATTATTGTAGCAAGTATAAAATTTGTTTTTAATTTTATATCTGAAGGAAATACAGAAGTGGCATATAAGATATTATCAGAAGATGAAGTACCAGAAAAAGTAATGGAAATTTTACCTAGATATAAAATGTTAGAAAGAGCATTGGCAACTAAAATAGATGAAGAGATATATGTAATTGTTACAAGGGGAGAAAAATTGACAGAAGGATATAAAGTGGATATTACAAAAATTGAATTTATAAATACAGATGATGAAAATATGGTAATAGTATATGCATTATTTGAAGATCCTGATACAGAGGATTTAATGCAGCAGGAAATAAATTATCCCTATATAATAGCAAAAACTCAACTTACTGAATTACCAGATAAAATTGAATTGGATATAAGTTATAAAGAGTAGGCTAGCCTACTCTTTTATTAATGTAATTTCCATGGAACACCTAGTATGAAATTCAGTGGCAAATAGGCAAAATAGTTAGTAATAAAATTAATAATTAAAAATGTAATATTCCTGTAATTGTATTATTGTCAATGTAATATATAATTAAATTATCAGTAAGGAATAATTTTGTATACAAACCAATAGGAGGGACTAAAATATGAAGAGATTTAGTAGAATAATATCTGTAATAGGAATAGCAGGCTTAATATTTTCTAGCACATATTGTAATACTTATGCCATAAGTAATAAGATATATGAAAAGACAAGGGAAGAAGTAATATCTACAGGAGTAACACATAGACATATATTGAGATTTAACAAAGATGGATGGTTAAATGCCAATGTTACATACATTGATTTAAAAAATGAGGGTATTGAATTAGATTTATTACAAAGTTCCAAAGGAATAAAAAATAAAGAGACTCTTTCTACAATGGTAAAAGATAAGGAAAATGTGGTAACAGCAATTAATGGGGATTTTTTCTTATATACCAATCCTGATTCACCATTGGGAGCCATGGTAAAAGACGGTAAAATGATTAATAGCCCTGTATTTGTAAGAGATTTTGCCACATTATCAGTAGATAAAGACAATATTGCATCTGCTGATTATTGGGAATTTGATATTATAGTTAGTAATCAAGATGGAAATAATCTATCTGTTTCAACCATTAATAAATATACACATGAATACCAATTACCTATGATAATAGATAGAAATTGGGGAGACAGCACATCGGGTTACAATGAAAATCATTATGATATGGTAGAAATAATAGTAGTTGAAGATGAGGTAGTGGAAGTCAGAAGAAAAGAGGGGCCTACTTCAATTCCTGAAAATGGATATGTCATATTAGCATCTCAAAAGTATGCTCAAGATTTATATGATAATTTTAAAGTGGGAGATATATTGACTGTAGACATTAAAATAAAACCTAAAAGCCTTGAGGACATAAAACTGGCCCTTGGAGGGGGTACTTTGTTAGTAAAAGAAGGGCAAATAGCAAATTTCACCCAAGATCTTTCAGGTAATGCTCCTAGAACAGCAGTGGGAATTACCAAGGATAGAAAACAATTAATATTAGTGGCCATAGATGGTAGACATAATTTTTTTAAGGGAGTAGATGGACAAGGTCTAGCTAAATTTATGATTGAATTAGGTAGTCATGAAGCCATAGTTATGGATGGCGGAGGATCTACAACTATGCTGGTAAGAGAATTAGGTGAATTTCAAACCAAATTAGTCAATTATCCATCAGATGGATCAGAACGTAGAATAATAAATGGTTTAGCTGTATTATCTAATAAATCCCAAGGAGAAATTAAAGGTATAAAAGCAAGTTTTGATAATGAGAGAAGTTTTGTTGGTATACCTAGAGACATTGATGTTAAAGCTTATGATATTAATAATAATCCATTAAAGGTAGATACAAACCAACTTAGATTTAGCCTTTTAAAAGGTGAAGGAGATTTTATAGGTCAAAGATTCATACCTAGAACATCAGGAAAAACCATAGTTCAAGTTGATTATCTAGGTGCTAAAACAGAGATTGAATTAGATGTATTGGAAGAAGTAGCACTATTAAAAGTAAGTCCAAGTAGTTTTAGATTAGGATATAATCAAAGTATTACACCTAAGATTACAGCATTTGATAAAAAAGGATATTCAGTTACAATAGATCCAAAAGATATAAAATGGGAAGATACAAATAATCTTGGTACTTTTGTAGATGGGAAATATACATCTGGTACTACTCAGGGGCATACAACTATAGTTGCCAGTTTAAATAATAAGAGTGTGAATATACCAGTAGTTATAGGAAGTGAAAAAGTCACCTTAGGTGGATTATATAAATATCCTTTTAAATTTAATTCATATCCTAGCACTGTAAATGGAAGTATTAGTTTAGATACTAATGCTAAAATCAGTGAAAATTCTTTAAGATTACAATATGACTTTACAAATTCTGGTGATACTAGAGCAGCATATATAGAATTTGATAAAGGAAGTATTCCATTATCCAGTACTACATCAAAAATAGGAATATGGGTATATGCTGATGAAGATAGTTTTGGTTGGATTAGAGGAAATATTAAAGATAGTAATGGTACAAGACATACAATAGATTTTAGCAAATCTATTGATTGGACAGGATGGAAATATATAGAAGCAAGTATTCCAGAAAATATAGTAAAGCCTATGGAATTAGAGAGAATATATGTAGTTGAAACCAATTCTGATATTAGACAAAAGGGACAATTATTATTTGATGGTATAGATGTTAGTCAATCACCAAAACTAGATGGAGTGGTTATTGAACCTACTTTAAATGATTATTTAAATATCCCATATAATACTAAAGGTACACAAATACTTGTACACAGTGGTATTACTTTAGGTTCAACTCCAAATGATACTAAAGATGTAATAACTAAGAAAGTACAAAACCTTATTAACAAAGATAATAGTTTATCTGTATTCACAAGTACATTAGATGCATATATAACTCAGGGAATTGAAAAAGATTATACTGCAGCAGTACCTGGATATTCTAGTAAAACTTATGAAAACAATCTAATCCTGAATTTAGATAATAGGTCAGGAGGACTTAGAACAACCAATTACAAACAATGGCCATGGTTAATTGATCATTTAGAAAATACTCATAAGGACAATATTTTTGTAATATTACCTAGACCTATTTGGGGAACAAATGGTTTTACTGATAAGATGGAGGCAGATTTATTTATAGATAAATTAACAGAAACAGCCAATAAGGGTAAAAAAGTATTTGTATTATATGGTGGAGGTAATGATGTAAATGTGGAATTAAAAGATGGTGTAAGATATATCTCCACTGGTAGATATAATCCCAATTCACCAACAGATTTAAAATATATAGAGTTTAATATATTAAAGGATAAGGTTACTTATCAAATCAAACCCATGTTTAATTAAGAGTATATGGGAGGATATATAAATAGAACTGAGACTATCAGTTCTATTTTTTTGTGAGTAGCTTTAAAGCTTGTATGATACTATATATAAGATTTTGGAGTGACCAAACTTTGTGTTATGATTATTCATATAATACAAAATAATGGTGTGTTTAAGAAAATTCTAAAATCATCATATTCTATTTTAAGAAAATTTAAATAGATCTATTTAATAGTAAATACTATTATCATATATATTTCAAATACAAAAACATATTATTTAATTAAAATTATAATATTTAAATAGCCCTAATAAAAAATTAGGACTATTTTAAGAATAAATATTCTCAATATAGGTTTGTTTTGGGAATTAAGATCTAAAAAAATAAGGGAGGAAATTAAAAAATGGATTATTTGCTCAAAGCCAATTACAAAAAAATTGGTATAGTATTATTAATCATGTCATTAATGATAACTGCCTGTGGTTCAAACTCCACAAGTGATAATGGAAAAGAAACCATTGTCTTTGCTGAATTAGATTGGGATAGTGTGGTTTTTCATAATGAAGTAGCAGCTTTCATTATTGAAAATGGTTATGGTCATCCCACCAAGGCAGAAATGGGTTCCTCTGCCATCACATTTACAGCTCTAAGGAGTGGAAGTATCAACACATATATGGAAGTGTGGACTGATAATCTAGGAGATATTTATAAAGAGGCAATAGCATCGGGAGATATTATAGAAGTATCTACAAACTTTGATGATAGCGCTCAAGGATTATATGTGCCACGCTATGTAATAGAAGGTGATCCTGAAAGAGGGATTGAACCCATGGCTCCAGGATTAAAAACCATACAGGATTTACCAGAGTATTGGGAGATATTTAAAGATAGAGAAGATCCTTCAAAGGGTAGGATTTATGGTGCAATCCCAGGTTGGGAGATAGATGAGATATTACAACAGAAAATTAAGAATCAAGGTTTAGATGAAACATATAACTACTTTAGTCCTGGTTCAGATACAGCATTAGCCAGTTCCATTGCAGGTGCCTATGAAAAAGGAGAACCTTGGGTTGGTTACTATTGGGAACCTACATGGGTTATTGGAAAATTTGACATGGTCTTATTAGGTGATATTCCATATGATGAAGAAATATGGTTAGAGAGTTATGGCACCGAACTACCTCCAGCAGATGTTACAATTGCTGTTCACAAAGATTTACCAGAAAAGGCTCCGGAGGTTGTATCATTTTTAGAAAACTATAAAACAAGTAGTAGTATTACAAGTGAAGCTCTAGCTTATATGCAAGAAAATGATGCTACTGCAAAAGAAACAGCAATATGGTTTTTAGAAGAATATGAGGAACTATGGACTTCTTGGGTTCCTGATGATATAGCTGAGAAGGTAAAAGAAGCACTATAATAGAAAATACTATCAGTAATTTATCAATAAATAGTGAACTTTATAAAGTTCACTATTTATTGATAAATTACTGATAGTATTTTCTATTATAGTGCTTCTTTTACCTTCTCAGCTATATCATCAGGAACCCAAGAAGTCCATAGTTCCTCATATTCTTCTAAAAACCATATTGCTGTTTCTTTTGCAGTAGCATCATTTTCTTGCATATAAGCTAGAGCTTCACTTGTAATACTACTACTTGTTTTATAGTTTTCTAAAAATGATACAACCTCCGGAGCCTTTTCTGGTAAATCTTTGTGAACAGCAATTGTAACATCTGCTGGAGGTAGTTCGGTGCCATAACTCTCTAACCATATTTCTTCATCATATGGAATATCACCTAATAAGACCATGTCAAATTTTCCAATAACCCATGTAGGTTCCCAATAGTAACCAACCCAAGGTTCTCCTTTTTCATAGGCACCTGCAATGGAACTGGCTAATGCTGTATCTGAACCAGGACTAAAGTAGTTATATGTTTCATCTAAACCTTGATTCTTAATTTTCTGTTGTAATATCTCATCTATCTCCCAACCTGGGATTGCACCATAAATCCTACCCTTTGAAGGATCTTCTCTATCTTTAAATATCTCCCAATACTCTGGTAAATCCTGTATGGTTTTTAATCCTGGAGCCATGGGTTCAATCCCTCTTTCAGGATCACCTTCTATTACATAGCGTGGCACATATAATCCTTGAGCGCTATCATCAAAGTTTGTAGATACTTCTATAATATCTCCCGATGCTATTGCCTCTTTATAAATATCTCCTAGATTATCAGTCCACACTTCCATATATGTGTTGATACTTCCACTCCTTAGAGCTGTAAATGTGATGGCAGAGGAACCCATTTCTGCCTTGGTGGGATGACCATAACCATTTTCAATAATGAAAGCTGCTACTTCATTATGAAAAACCACACTATCCCAATCTAATTCAGCAAAGACAATGGTTTCTTTTCCATTATCACTTGTGGAGTTTGAACCACAGGCAGTTATCATTAATGACATGATTAATAATACTATACCAATTTTTTTGTAATTGGCTTTGAGCAAATAATCCATTTTTTAATTTCCTCCCTTATTTTTTTAGATCTTAATTCCCAAAACAAACCTATATTGAGAATATTTATTCTTAAAATAGTCCTAATTTTTTATTAGGGCTATTTAAATATTATAATTTTAATTAAATAATATGTTTTTGTATTTGAAATATATATGATAATAGTATTTACTATTAAATAGATCTATTTAAATTTTCTTAAAATAGAATATGATGATTTTAGAATTTTCTTAAACACACCATTATTTTGTATTATATGAATAATCATAACACAAAGTTTGGTCACTCCAAAATCTTATATATAGTATCATACAAGCTTTAAAGCTACTCACAAAAAAATAGAACTGATAGTCTCAGTTCTATTTATATATCCTCCCATATACTCTTAATTAAACATGGGTTTGATTTGATAAGTAACCTTATCCTTTAATATATTAAACTCTATATATTTTAAATCTGTTGGTGAATTGGGATTATATCTACCAGTGGAGATATATCTTACACCATCTTTTAATTCCACATTTACATCATTACCTCCACCATATAATACAAATACTTTTTTACCCTTATTGGCTGTTTCTGTTAATTTATCTATAAATAAATCTGCCTCCATCTTATCAGTAAAACCATTTGTTCCCCAAATAGGTCTAGGTAATATTACAAAAATATTGTCCTTATGAGTATTTTCTAAATGATCAATTAACCATGGCCATTGTTTGTAATTGGTTGTTCTAAGTCCTCCTGACCTATTATCTAAATTCAGGATTAGATTGTTTTCATAAGTTTTACTAGAATATCCAGGTACTGCTGCAGTATAATCTTTTTCAATTCCCTGAGTTATATATGCATCTAATGTACTTGTGAATACAGATAAACTATTATCTTTGTTAATAAGGTTTTGTACTTTCTTAGTTATTACATCTTTAGTATCATTTGGAGTTGAACCTAAAGTAATACCACTGTGTACAAGTATTTGTGTACCTTTAGTATTATATGGGATATTTAAATAATCATTTAAAGTAGGTTCAATAACCACTCCATCTAGTTTTGGTGATTGACTAACATCTATACCATCAAATAATAATTGTCCCTTTTGTCTAATATCAGAATTGGTTTCAACTACATATATTCTCTCTAATTCCATAGGCTTTACTATATTTTCTGGAATACTTGCTTCTATATATTTCCATCCTGTCCAATCAATAGATTTGCTAAAATCTATTGTATGTCTTGTACCATTACTATCTTTAATATTTCCTCTAATCCAACCAAAACTATCTTCATCAGCATATACCCATATTCCTATTTTTGATGTAGTACTGGATAATGGAATACTTCCTTTATCAAATTCTATATATGCTGCTCTAGTATCACCAGAATTTGTAAAGTCATATTGTAATCTTAAAGAATTTTCACTGATTTTAGCATTAGTATCTAAACTAATACTTCCATTTACAGTGCTAGGATATGAATTAAATTTAAAAGGATATTTATATAATCCACCTAAGGTGACTTTTTCACTTCCTATAACTACTGGTATATTCACACTCTTATTATTTAAACTGGCAACTATAGTTGTATGCCCCTGAGTAGTACCAGATGTATATTTCCCATCTACAAAAGTACCAAGATTATTTGTATCTTCCCATTTTATATCTTTTGGATCTATTGTAACTGAATATCCTTTTTTATCAAATGCTGTAATCTTAGGTGTAATACTTTGATTATATCCTAATCTAAAACTACTTGGACTTACTTTTAATAGTGCTACTTCTTCCAATACATCTAATTCAATCTCTGTTTTAGCACCTAGATAATCAACTTGAACTATGGTTTTTCCTGATGTTCTAGGTATGAATCTTTGACCTATAAAATCTCCTTCACCTTTTAAAAGGCTAAATCTAAGTTGGTTTGTATCTACCTTTAATGGATTATTATTAATATCATAAGCTTTAACATCAATGTCTCTAGGTATACCAACAAAACTTCTCTCATTATCAAAACTTGCTTTTATACCTTTAATTTCTCCTTGGGATTTATTAGATAATACAGCTAAACCATTTATTATTCTACGTTCTGATCCATCTGATGGATAATTGACTAATTTGGTTTGAAATTCACCTAATTCTCTTACCAGCATAGTTGTAGATCCTCCGCCATCCATAACTATGGCTTCATGACTACCTAATTCAATCATAAATTTAGCTAGACCTTGTCCATCTACTCCCTTAAAAAAATTATGTCTACCATCTATGGCCACTAATATTAATTGTTTTCTATCCTTGGTAATTCCCACTGCTGTTCTAGGAGCATTACCTGAAAGATCTTGGGTGAAATTTGCTATTTGCCCTTCTTTTACTAACAAAGTACCCCCTCCAAGGGCCAGTTTTATGTCCTCAAGGCTTTTAGGTTTTATTTTAATGTCTACAGTCAATATATCTCCCACTTTAAAATTATCATATAAATCTTGAGCATACTTTTGAGATGCTAATATGACATATCCATTTTCAGGAATTGAAGTAGGCCCCTCTTTTCTTCTGACTTCCACTACCTCATCTTCAACTACTATTATTTCTACCATATCATAATGATTTTCATTGTAACCCGATGTGCTGTCTCCCCAATTTCTATCTATTATCATAGGTAATTGGTATTCATGTGTATATTTATTAATGGTTGAAACAGATAGATTATTTCCATCTTGATTACTAACTATAATATCAAATTCCCAATAATCAGCAGATGCAATATTGTCTTTATCTACTGATAATGTGGCAAAATCTCTTACAAATACAGGGCTATTAATCATTTTACCGTCTTTTACCATGGCTCCCAATGGTGAATCAGGATTGGTATATAAGAAAAAATCCCCATTAATTGCTGTTACCACATTTTCCTTATCTTTTACCATTGTAGAAAGAGTCTCTTTATTTTTTATTCCTTTGGAACTTTGTAATAAATCTAATTCAATACCCTCATTTTTTAAATCAATGTATGTAACATTGGCATTTAACCATCCATCTTTGTTAAATCTCAATATATGTCTATGTGTTACTCCTGTAGATATTACTTCTTCCCTTGTCTTTTCATATATCTTATTACTTATGGCATAAGTATTACAATATGTGCTAGAAAATATTAAGCCTGCTATTCCTATTACAGATATTATTCTACTAAATCTCTTCATATTTTAGTCCCTCCTATTGGTTTGTATACAAAATTATTCCTTACTGATAATTTAATTATATATTACATTGACAATAATACAATTACAGGAATATTACATTTTTAATTATTAATTTTATTACTAACTATTTTGCCTATTTGCCACTGAATTTCATACTAGGTGTTCCATGGAAATTACATTAATAAAAGAGTAGGCTAGCCTACTCTTTATAACTTATATCCAATTCAATTTTATCTGGTAATTCAGTAAGTTGAGTTTTTGCTATTATATAGGGATAATTTATTTCCTGCTGCATTAAATCCTCTGTATCAGGATCTTCAAATAATGCATATACTATTACCATATTTTCATCATCTGTATTTATAAATTCAATTTTTGTAATATCCACTTTATATCCTTCTGTCAATTTTTCTCCCCTTGTAACAATTACATATATCTCTTCATCTATTTTAGTTGCCAATGCTCTTTCTAACATTTTATATCTAGGTAAAATTTCCATTACTTTTTCTGGTACTTCATCTTCTGATAATATCTTATATGCCACTTCTGTATTTCCTTCAGATATAAAATTAAAAACAAATTTTATACTTGCTACAATAATTACAAGTACAACAATAATAATGATAAATAATTTCCAATTTATCTTGGGTAATTCTGGCCATTTTATTTTATTTTCCAAAACTTTCCCTCCCATCTCTATTTTAAAAATGTTAGTCCCTATAGACATATCTATTCATAAAGTCTTAATTTATTCGATATATAGCATTAAAAGAAAAAGTATTTAATAAAAAATCACTGAATAAGTTTTTACTTACTCAGTGATTTTAAAATTTTTATTTATTTTTTATCTACCAATTCCAATACTGCATTAGCAATATCTTCTGCTGTCAATCCATATTTTTTCAATAATTCATCTGGTTTGCCTGATTCGCCAAAGGTGTCTTTTGTTCCTATTCTCTTTACTGGTACTGGAT
>JAAYNB010000241.1 GCA_012521085.1 Clostridiales bacterium
AGGTATGTCTTCTCCCTTGCCACCTTCTGCAAAACAAAAAGAACAATGTAAATTACAAGCTTTTGTAACCTCTAGTAGTACGCAACAAGTATCCTGTTGATGTTCTGAACATAAGCCACAGGCATGGGGACAATTTTCATTTTCACCCTCTGCAATGGCAGGAAGATCCCCTCTCCAAGTATTTATGTCTCTTAAACCTCTCCAAATTATTGAAGAAAAATCTCCATGCTTTGTACATGTTTTTTCAAGATAAATCTCTTTACCATAAACCCTATGCATTGCTGGTATTCTTTTTAAGCAGACAGGACATACACTATAGGTATGTCTTATTATCTCACCCATAATAATCCCCCTATAATATTAACCTCCTTGATAATGTTCTTTATATTTCCTAAATACGGTCCTTGTCCATCATATCAAAATATTCTGTAAAAAATATAATGGTATCAAGATTATATTTCTTTGCTACTTCATCCAATGCTTCATCCATAATTTCATTTAGAAGCTTCGCCTGACAAACTGCTCTAGCATTAATTATAACAGGTAGATCTATACAGGGTTCACCAAGACGACTGTCAAATTCAATATCATAATCCACACCTAAAAGTGAAATCTTACAAGCTGTTCCATCCATCCCTTCTCCAGACACTTTTAAATGGCGAATATTTATATGCTCATTTTTTAACTTTTCTCCTATGGATTCTACTAAATCAGCTAAAAAATCATTACCATCAAAACTACCACAACAAACTTTTACATAGAATTTACTATTGTACCAACTTAATTTCTCCTCAGTTGCCAAGTTATTTTTCATTTATTCCAACCCCCTTGAAATTAATTTATAATCAAGATAATTTTTCTTCTATGGACTTTTTACCAATTAGAAGATAAAGAATAAAAAAAATTATAATGGATAGTATGGACCAGAGGAATATTTGACTATAGCCAATAACAATCTCAATATTCAAACAGTTCCAATTATTTATTTTATAATACCATATATCTACAATTCCTGCCAATTCCAACTTATTTATTTTTAACATTTCTACTGATTTTAATAAAATGTACCTTCTTTATGCTGATTCCACATACTATTTTCCACATGGGCTTTATAATAAAAAATATAATTACTCAGATAAAATACATATCCTTCAAATACTTGAGCTAAATTATCTATGGTTTTATAGATAAATTCTTTATCCTTAATATCCGTTCTAATAATAAAGCTTTCATCATCAAATTCAACATTATATCCTATTTTATTTCTAAAAATTTCTCCATTTTTCTCTATTTCTTTATAAATTTCCCCCGTTTCTTTGGTGAATTGAATACTTACAAAGGAATCTCCATTTCTATCTTCTACAGAAACAAAATATTTTACATCACTTTTTCCAGCACTATAACTCAAAATTCGGTTATCTAAGCATCTTTTTTCCCTAAAAACCGTAGGAAAGTAATGTATTCTTTTTTTTATTTCCTCAATCAAAATTTGATTCCTACGTTCAACTTTGCTTATCTTTTGTTTTTTTACTTTCCTCTCAGGTCTGTGCTCTCTAATAGAAACATATTTTTCTACTA
>JAAYNB010000242.1 GCA_012521085.1 Clostridiales bacterium
CTAATGCTCTTCTTAATCTTTCTTCCATGTCCTTGGGAACCTGAATATTGTCATATTCTTTTTTCTCATCCTCTAATCTTTTTTCTATGTCCATTATACTTCACCACCTATTAATAATTTTTTTAATTTCTTTATTCCAGTGGATATTCTAGATTTTACTGTCCCTAAGGAAACATTGGTGATATTTGCTATACTTTTATAATCATAATCCATATAATACCTGAGTTTAATTGCCTCTCTTTGATGTTCATTTAATTTATTTAAGGCCTCTTCTAAATCCATGGCTTCCTCAGAGTTTTTAATAGGATTTCTATCATCTGCCTGTTCCCATTGGTCTAAATACAATAATTTATTTTTTGTTTTCAATATTTTTTTACAACTATTTACTAATATTGTCTTACTCCAACTATAAAAGGCATCTTCTTTTCTCAAAGTATTTATTTTATGATAGAGTATTACAATCATATCCTCTAGAGCATCCATTGCATCATCAGGATTTCTTGTATAGACATAGGCCAGTTTATAGTATTCCTCATGCTCTTTCATAATCAATTGTAATAATGCTTCCTTATCTCCTGCCTTTGCTTTTTTTACTAGCATTTTTATTTCCACCTGTCACCCTCCTTCATCATTTATAAGAGTGTGGCTCTACTGAAAAAGTTCATTTTTTCTTTAAATTTTTATATATTAAATTTATAATAAATAAATATTAGAATTTCATATAATTATTAATTTTAATTCTAAAGTTTTAAAATTATTAGTAAAAATATAATAAGAAGATAGAAATTTCCATCTTCTTATTTTATCTCATCTAATTTTCTTTCAAGAATCTTTTTAACTTTTGGAGGATTTGCCTTACCCTTGGTTGCTTTCATAATCTGCCCCATGAAATAACCCAATGCCTTGGATTTCCCTTTTTTATAATCATCCACCGCTTCAGGATTATCTACTATTACTTTTCCCACCACTTTTTCCAATTCATCGATATCACTAATTTGAATAAGTCCCATTTCCTGTACCAAGGTTTCTGGATCTTTATTTATATCAACCATCATATCAAGTATTTTCTTTCCCACATTTCTATTAATATCTCCATTTTTTATTAAATTTATTAATTTAGCCAGATATGATGGATTTATAGGTATAGCATCTGTTATTTCCCTCTCTTTTAAAATTCTCAATATATCTACTGTGATCCAGTTGGCTGCTTCTATTGAATCCATGCCATAAGATACTACTTCTTCAAAATAATCTATATATATTTTATTTTCCATTAAAATATCTACCTGCATTATTGGTATATTATATTCCTTAATAATCCTTTTCCTTCTAAGATTAGGTAGTTCTGCTATATCTTCTGATATATTTTTTATGAAATCTTCTTCTATATGAATATCTAATAAATCCCCTTCTATAAAATATCTATAATCCTGTTCATCATCTTTGGAACGCATGGGTATGTTTTCCCCCAGGGTCTCATCCCATCTTTTGGTTTCTTCTTTAATCTCATCTTCTCTGGATTCAGCATATAATTTTTCCTGAATTTCTTCTTCCATTATCAATGCTCTATATACCTCTCTAAAGGAATTTAGATTTTTTATCTCCACTTTTTTATTTAAATCCATGGAATTTTTTGCTCTCATTGAGATATTCACATCACATCTTAAAGAGCCTTCCTCCATTTTACCATCAGAGATACCAGTATATTGAAGTATTGCTCTTAAATCTTTTAAAAATAGTATGACTTCATCTGCTGATCTAAAATCTGAGCCAGTTACAATTTCTATCAATGGAATACCTGCTCTATTATAATCTACTAAACTAATATTTTCCTCTTTTAAATGTATTAATTTACCTGCATCCTCTTCAATATGTATTCTATCAATATTTATTCTCTTTTTACCATCTTCCATTTCTATATCATAATATCCTCCACTACATATGGGCATATCCATCTGTGTAATTTGATAACCCTTTGGTGAATCAGGATAAAAATAATTCTTTCTATCAAATCTACTGGTGGTATTTATATTGGCATTAAATATTTTACCTGCTTTCACTGCCAATTCAATGGCTTTTTCATTAAGGACTGGGAGAGTACCAGGCATTCCCATACAAATGGGACATACATTTGTATTGGCCATGGCTCCAAATTCTGTAGAGCATGAACAAAACAATTTTGTATTTGTATTTAATTCAATATGAACTTCTAAACCTATAATTGTCTCATAATCTTTCATTACTACAACTCCTCTAAACCAGGTGTATTTACTAATTTTTTCCTTAGATGATATGCCATGTTTAATAATTTATCCTCATTAAAATAATCAGTCATTAATTCCAATCCTATGGGTAGCCCATTTGAACTAAAACCACAGGGTAAACTCATACTGGGTAAACCAGTTATATTGGCTATTACTGTATATAATTTTGATCTATATATATCTAAAGGTTTTTTAATCTCCATACCAATATCATAGGGTAGTACAGGTGAACTGGGCATTAAAATTAAATCATAGAATTTAAGAGTATTTATACATTCCCTCTTTATTTCTTCTGCTAATTTCTTTGCATTATAGTAATATTTATCATAATATTTTGAGGTGAGAATAAGGCCACCTAAGGTAATTCTCCTCTTTATTTCCTCTCCAAAGGCCTCACTTCGACTATTTCTCATCAACTCATCCATAGTATTAAAATTTTTAGTTTGATATCCATATCTAATACCATCATATCTAGATAGATTAGAACTGACCTCAGCTGACATAATCATATAATGTGTAAGTAGTCCATTTTCCAAATTACCCATGGAGAATTTTTCTACAATAATATCCATATCACTTAATATATCTATAATCTTATCTATTTTATTTTTTATCTCAGGATCTAAATTTTCATTAAAAGATTCTATGGGTATTCCAACCTTTAATCCCCTTATTTCATTTTTCAATTTAGATGTATAATCTTTATTTTTCTTGGCCTTATAACTGGTACTATCCATGGAATCACTACCCTGTATTATTTCCAATACTAAAGCACAGTCCTCTACATTTTTTGACATTATACCTATCTGACTTAAGGATGATGTGGGACTAATAAGTCCATATCTAGATACAAGACCATAGGTTGGTTTTAGGCCTACTAAACCACAAAAAGATGCTGCCTGTCTTAGTGAGCCGTCATTATCAGATGCCAGGGCCAATGGAACAAATCCTGCGGCAATGGCAGCTGCTGCACCACCAGCAGAGCCTCCTGGAACTTTTTTTATATTCCATGGATTCTTGGTAGTTTTATAAAAAGAATTTTCTGTAGTAGAGCCTAGGCCAAATTCATCCATATTAGTCTTTCCAATAATAATTGCTCCAGCTGATTTAAGTTTTTTTACTACTGTTGCATCATATGGAGATGTAAAATCCTCCAGCATTTTAGAGCCACAGGTTGTAGGCATGTCCTTGGTACAGACATCATCATTCAATGCAATGGGTATACCCATTAATCCATTTATATCCTCTTTATTTTTTATCTCCTCATCCACAGTCATAGCTTTTTTTATGGCTGATTTTCTATCTATATTAATAAAACTTCCTATAACTTCATCCTCTTTTTCAATGCTATCTAAATATCCATTTATCACTTCTTTTACAGTAAAATCTTTTTTCATATATCCATTTTGTATATCTTTAATGTTCAAATTTTTTACATCCATATTATATCTCCTCTATAATATTTGGAATTACTATATGATTGTCTTTTATATTCCTTGTATTTTGAAACAATCTTTCTCTTTCTGTATAATTTTCAACCTCATCTTTTCTGAGAATTGTTGTTTTTCTTTTTCTTTTATCCATATCTATATTATTAAATTCTTTTTTTTCTACCATATTATTAAATTCATTTATAATATGGTTTAGCTCACAATGTAATTTTTCCATTTCTTCTTGACTAAAATTTAATTTCATTAGGGTACTTATTTTTTCTATATCTTCAATATGAAATCCCATATTTATTTCCTCCAAACCATATATTATAAGTATCTACTATATATTATATCCTAACATATTTTATAAAGAATGTGTCCTAACATGGTTGTTATTTAGAGTAAAAGATAAATTTTAGGACCTATAGAAAGATCCTTCACTTTCCTTCAGGATGACAGAAGTAGGAGGGTATCATTCTGAAGCAATGATGAAAATCTTATGTTCTAAAATAAAAATTCTTTATGCCAAGTTCCTCAGATTGACCAGATAAACATAACATATAAATCTACTGATGTACATATAATCAATTCTATCTAATTTTTACATCTGGTATATAAAAAACCCCCAACTTTTACATTGGGGATTTAGGGGTGAACAGAATTATATAATCTATATATTTTTTATTATGCTTTAGCTAGTTTTTCACCAAATTCTCTACATTTTTCCTTACCAGCTTCATCAGGTGTCCATAATACCTTTAGACCTTCCTCTACAACTTCAAATCCTGA
>JAAYNB010000243.1 GCA_012521085.1 Clostridiales bacterium
GCATCAGTAGGACCAACAGGAGAATTTTTAGAGCCCATGGGTCAGTTGTCATTTGAAGAAATGTATAAAATATTTAAAGAACAAATATCTGCTCTAGTAAAGGGAAAACCAGATTTTATACTATTAGAAACCTTCCATGATTTAGGTGAAGTTCGTGCAGCCCTATTGGCATCAAAAGATATATCTGATATACCAGTAATTTGTTCCATGACCTTTGAAAATGCTAGAACTCTTACTGGAGCATCACCTGTAAGTGCAGCTATTGTACTTGAAGCTATGGGGGCATCTGTAATAGGAGCAAATTGTTCAGGTGGACCAGGGAGTTTATTCAATGTGTTAAAGGATATGTCGGAAAATACTGAATTACCATTAATAGTACAACCAAATGCAGGATTACCAAAATTTATTGATGATAAAGTTGTTTATTCCATGGATGTCAAAGAATTTGTAAAAGAGTTGGAACCCTACTATGAATTAGGTGTAAATATTATAGGCTCCTGTTGTGGAAGTACACCTTTATATACAAAGGTCATTAAAGAAAGAGTAAAGGACTATAGACCCCATAAAAGACAAATACCTAAAAGAGGTAGTTTTGCCAGTAAAGGAAATACCGTATTTCTAGAAGATAATAAACCATCGCTAATAATAGGGGAACGTATTAATCCAACAGGTAATAAGGAACTATCAGAAAGTTTAAGAAATAAAGATTTTGGTTTAATACAAAAGGAGGCCCAACTACAATTAGATACCGGTGCTCATATTTTAGATATAAATGTAGGTACATATGGTATTGATGAAAAAGAAATAATGGTAAAAATCATAAATCTCCTACAACAGAGAATTGATATACCACTATGTATAGATTCCACAGACCCATTAGTTATAAAAGAAGCATTACAGGTATATAATGGAAGGGCATTGGTAAATTCCATAAATGGTGATGAAGAAGTCTATGAAGAAATTTTACCCATGGTAAAAAGATATGGTGCTTCAGTGGTGGCATTGACTTTAGATAATAAGGGTATACCTAAGACAGCTGAAGGACGTTATAAAATAGCAGAGAGAATTGTAAAAGCTTGTGATAAATATGGAATATCTAGGGAAGATATATATATAGACTGTCTAGCAATGACCATAGGTACAGATGATAATGCGGCTATAGAAACCTTAAAGGCTATAAAAATGGTAAAAGAGGGGCTGGGAGTAAAGACTATTTTGGGAGTTAGTAATATATCCCATGGTATACCTGCACGGGAAAAGATAAATCGAGCATTCTATGCAATGGCAATATTAAATGGATTAGATTTAGCCATTATTGATCCATTGGATAAAGGTATGATTGATACTCATCAAGCTGCATCACTTTTAGCTGGCAGGGATAATAAGGCTGAAAATTATATTAGAAATAATAATCCTAAAAATATTAATCAAAATATAGAAATACAATCAGAAAATAATATAGTTTCTAAAGAACCTAGCCTTGAAAGTATTAAAGAGCTAACTATAAAAGGTTCCTATGATATATTAAATGTAACAAATAAGTTGTTAAAAACAGGTGTAGAACCATTGGATATTATCAACAATGGGCTAATACCAGGATTAGAAATAGTGGGAGATTACTTTAAAAGAGGAGAATACTTTTTACCAGAATTAATGTTAAGCGCAGAAATAGCTGAAAAGACCTTTCAGTTATTAGAAAAGCATATGAAATCAGATGAGGATATGCAAAAAAAAGCAACTATAGTCATAGGAACTGTTAAGGGAGATATACATGATATTGGGAAAAACATTGTAGCAGTTATATTAAAAAATCATGGATACAATGTAATAGATTTAGGTAAAAATGTATCAGCAGAAAGCTTTTTAAAAGCAGCAAAAAAACAAAAGGCTGATTTTATAGGATTAAGTGCTTTGATGACTACAACAATGATGGAAATACCTAAAACCATAGAATATGTAAAAAAATCATTACCAGATATGAAATTCATAGTAGGTGGTGCAGTAATTACAGAAGAATTTGCTATACAATCAGGTGCCAATGGTTATAGTGAAGATGCTGTTTCAGCAGTAAAATTAATTGAAAGATTAATAGTAGAATAATAATTAAAAATAATAAAGGGGAAATATCCTTTGGATAAAGTAAATAAATTAAAAGAATTTGATATAGAAAAAGAGGTAAAAGAATTAGCATATAAAATACCAGAATTAAATGGCAGAGAAGAGATAATTAAAGACTATTATAAATATATTAAACCTATGATTTTTTGGTTAGATATGGATATAGAAAAAATCTGTGATGATGGTTTGATATTAAAGACAAAACAGAATTCTCAGTTGGAAATTAAAAGTAAATATATAGCAGGAGAGTTTTCTAATTGTATAAAGGCCACATTGATAGCTACTACAATTGGAAGTGATATTTCCATATATAGCAAGGATTGTCATAACAAAGGACAATATTTAGAAAGTATATTATTAGATACAGTTGGTTCCCATAGTGTTGAGGTTTTAATAGAAAAATTTCATAATTTTTTAGCTCAAAGAAATTTAAATAAAGGTCTATATTCTGTAAATAGATATAGTCCAGGATATGGAGATTGGTCATTATCACAACAAAGAGAAATATTAGATTTGCTAAAAACAGAGGATAAAATCACAGTAAATTCTCATAGTCTATTACAACCTGTTAAGTCCATTACAGCCATAATAGGATGGTCTAATAATCCTAAAAATAATAATTATACTAGAATAAAACAAAATAATAATTTTTGTAATGAAATAGAAAATTGCAAATATTGTAATACACAGGCTTGTAAAAAAGATTAAAATGAAAGGATATGGTCAATGGACCATATCCTCTTAATAATATGCAAACTTATTTAATATCTTCCATAACTTTTTTTGCAAAATAAGTATTAACTATATCCTCATAGGGAACTCTTTTATCCAATTCACCAGCTTCTGTCATAATATCTTGAAGTCTATCCAGACCTTCTTCTGTCATGATTAAATCAGGTGCCCAGGCGCCTATGGACTTATATCGATTTACAACATTTACCAAAATATCTAAATCTGCATCAGGAAAATGAGGTTGTAATGATTTTGCCACTTCTTCATCACTATGACTTTCAACCCATAGCATACTTTTATAAATAGCTCTTGTAAACTTTTCTATTATATCAGGATTTTTTTCAATATAGCTCTTCTTAGCTGAATAAGCAGTATATGGGATATAACCACTTTCTGCACCAACTGAAGCTACTACATAGGCCTTACCCTCTTTTTCCATGAGAGAAGCAGTAGGTTCAAATAATGTGGTATAATCACCTTCACCACCTGCAAAAGCTCCAGCCATTACATCAAATTGTATATCTGTACGAACATTTAAATCTTTTCCAGGAATTAAATTATTCTTTTTAAGTACATATTCTAAAGTCATATTAGGCATACCACCCTTACGTCCACCTAATATCTCTTTTCCACGAAGGTCTTCGAAGGTAAAATCAGGTTCAGGTTCACGGGATACAATAAAAGAACCATCACGTTGTGTCAATTGAGCAAAATTCACAGCATAATCATCCATGCCTTGATTATAGACATAGACAGATGCTTCTGGTCCCATAAAACCAATATCTACCTGATTACTAAGTAGAGCCGCCATAACCTTATCAGCACCCTTGCCATCAATTAATTCAATTTCTAGTCCTTCTTCTTCAAAGAATCCTTCAGTTATAGCAACATAATGAGGGGAGTAAAAAACGGAATGAGTTACTTCCATAAGGCTAATCTTCTGAAGTTCAGATTCTTTTTTATTACAGCCAAAAAATGATAGAGTGCTAATCATAAGTATTATAACCAAAATACTGGTCATTTTTAAAAACCTCATTAATAATCCCTCCTATTTATTGTGAAATTAAAGTTCATTCCATTATATTCTATGATGTAAAAATTGCTACTATTTCAACTAGCACATTTATTAAACTTATAAAAAATAAAGAATAGGATATGAAGGATATACATAAAATTAAGATATAATCTTTTGGAGGGATGTAAATGTCTTTAAAAATTAAAATTTTAAATAGTAAAAATAGATATGGATATATTCAAGGAGAAGTTGAGGATTTTTGTTGGTATGCTTTAGTTCACAGAGAAGAAGTGGCACATGGGATTAATCCTAATAATCTGGATGCTGGTAGAGGAAGGGTTTCCAGATTATGTATATATAAAGATATACCTATGACAAATTATACAAAACGTTTGATATATGCAAATTACAAAAGACATTGGGAGGTATTTAATACAAGACATGAGGATGTGATACGAGGTTTAGTAGATTATTTAAATAAAAGATATTCTATTAGAGTAATTAAATAAATATATAATGTAAAATATATTGGCTTTATAAATAAAAATATTTTCCTATTAAATCAAAGGTTGCTCTATTTAAATTTTAATATCTGTAATTATATTTTAAAAATATATTTCTTTTTATATCTTTAAATATATAGTATAATGGTGATATCTATATATTCCTTGACAAATAATATGAATCATTTATAATAAAATATGATATAAAAAAGATGAATAAAATTGAATAGTAAATGCTATGAAAAAGAGGAGTAGATAATCAAACCTCAAGAGATAAAAACCCACAGGCTGAAAGGTTTTTTAGGGCTATGATTATCGAAGGTAGCTTTGGAGCTTCTGTATCGAAATAATAGTAGATACAGACGGTTTAGGTCGTTATACTAATGAGAGTCTATTTTTAAAAAATAGAAATCAAGGTGGTACCACGGAGATAATCCTTCGTCCTTTAATTAGGATGAAGGTTTTTTTAATTTTATAAATACAAAATCATGAACTTATAAAGCTAAGGAGGAATAAAAATGATAGATAATTTACCAAAGAATTATGATCCAAAATCTTTTGAAGATAGGATTTATAAACATTGGATGGATAATGGTTATTTTAAAGCTGAAGTGAATCCAGATAAAAAACCATTTTCAATTGTACTTCCACCACCAAATATTACAGGAGAGCTGCATTTAGGACATGCTTTAGACCATACTCTACAAGATGTACTAATTCGATTTAAGAGAATGCAGGGATTTGAAACCCTATGGCAACCTGGTACAGACCATGCTAGTATTGCAACAGAAGTAAAAGTTGTAGAGAGAATGAAGCAAGATGAAGGGTTAACAAAACAAGATGTAGGTAGAGAAGGCTTTTTAGAAAGAGCATGGAAATGGCGTGATGAATACGGCAGAGTTATAGTTGATCAGATGAAAAAAATAGGAAATTCATGTGATTGGTCAAGGGAAAGATTCACCTTAGACGAAGGTTGTAGTAAGGCAGTAACAGAAGTATTTATACGATTATATGAAAAGGGATTAATTTATAGAGGAAATAGAATTATTAACTGGTGCCCAGATTGTAAGACATCCCTATCAGATATTGAAGTAGAACATGAAGAAAGAATGGGTAATTTCTGGCATATAAAATATCCAATTAAAGATAGTGATGAGTTTGTAGAAATTGCCACAACTAGACCTGAAACCATGTTAGGAGATACAGCTATAGCAGTAAATCCTGAAGATGAAAGATATAAACATTTAATAGGTAAAACAGCCATATTACCTTTAATGAATAGAGAAATACCAATTATAGCTGATGAATATGTGGATCTTGAATTTGGAACAGGTGCTGTAAAAATCACACCATCCCACGATCCAAATGACTTTGAAATTGGATTAAGACATAATTTACCTCAAATCAATGTAATGAAAGAGGATGCCAGTATAAATTCCAATGGTGGTAAATATGCAGGTATGGATAGATATGAAGCTAGAAAACAAATTGTAAAAGATTTAGAAGAATTAGGATTATTAGTTGATATTAAAGAGAGAAATCACAGTGTAGGACAATGCTATCGTTGTGATACAATAGTGGAACCATTGACATCAGACCAATGGTTTGTGAAAATGGAAGATTTGGCAAAACCAGCAATAGAAGCTGTAGAAAATTCAAAGATAAAATTTATTCCGCAGAGATTTGACAAGATATATCTTCATTGGTTAGAAAATATTAAAGACTGGTGTGTTTCTAGACAATTATGGTGGGGACATCGTATACCAGCATATTACTGCCAAGATTGTGATGAAATAGTGGTATCAAGAGAAACACCTTCAGAATGTCCAAAATGTGGAAGTGGTGATTTTAAACAGGATGAAGATGTATTAGATACTTGGTTTAGTTCAGCTCTATGGCCTTTTTCCACATTAGGATGGCCAGAGAAAACAAAAGAATTAGAATATTTCTATCCTACAGATGTGTTGGTTACAGGATATGATATTATATTCTTCTGGGTAGTACGTATGGCTTTCTCAGGAATAGAGTTTATGAAAGATGTACCATTTAAACATGTATTTGTACATGGTTTAGTACGAGATGCACAGGGTAGAAAAATGAGTAAATCTTTAGGAAATGGAGTAGACCCAATAGAAATAGTAGATGAATATGGAGCAGATGCCTTAAGATTTACCCTTGTAACAGGTAACTCACCTGGAAATGATATACGTTTCCATATGGAAAGATTAGACGCTAGTAGAAACTTTGCCAATAAATTATGGAATGCAACTAGATTTGTATTAATGAATTTAACAGATGAAGAAATATCCTATGATGAGGTAAAAACAGAATTAAATATTGCTGATAAATGGATTGTTTCCAGATTACAGGGAGTAATTAAAGAAGTTACAGATAATATGGAAAAATTTGAATTGGGATTAGCATTACAAAAAACCCATGATTTTATATGGAATGAATACTGTGATTGGTATATTGAAATGACAAAAACTAGATTATATGGTACTGATATTAATAGAAAAAAAGCTGCCCAGTATACATTGACCTATGTTTTAGAAAATATACTAAAACTATTACATCCATTTATGCCATTCATTACAGAGGAAATATGGCAAAATGTACCTGGATTTAAAGACAGTGTTATAATAGCAGACTGGCCAGTATCTGATGAGAAATTAATAGATGTGGAGATAGAAAGAAGTATGGAACTTATTATGGATGCCATTAGAAATATAAGAAATATTAGAGCAGAAATGAATGTAGTTCCTTCTAGAAAAGCTAGATTATTAGCATGGACAGGTAGAGAAGATACAAAAGACATAATAGTTAAAGGTGAAGAGTATTTTAAATCTTTAGCAGGTATATCAGAAATTGAATTTGTAAGTAATAAAGAAGAGATTCCATCAGATGCAGTGGCGGCAGTAATAGATGGTGGTGAATTATTCTTACCTTTAGAGGAATTAATTGATTTAGAAAAAGAAATAGAAAGATTAAGTAAAGAAAAAGAAAAATTAGAATCAGAAATTAAAAGAGTGAATGGTAAACTTTCTAATAAAGGCTTTGTAGAAAAAGCACCTGCACATTTAGTAGATGAAGAAAGAGATAAAAAAGTTAAATATGAAGAAATGTTAGAAACTGTATTAGAAAGGCTGAAAACTTTAGAATCAAAATAAAAGATTTAAGTTTATATAAATAATGAGGAGTTTACTTTTTTATCTCTTCATTATTTATTTTAACTGTTGCATAAATAACATTGTTGACACTGGTATTTTTTATTTGATATGATAAATATTATTATATTTAATACAAAGCATATTTTGAATGGAGTGGAAAAATGGATTATAATCAAGCATTAGAATATATACATGGTACATATAAATTGGGTAGCAAATTGGGTTTAGAAAATATAAAAAACCTATTAAATTTATTAGGTAATCCTCATAGAGAATTAAAAGTGATACATGTGGCAGGAACCAATGGTAAAGGCTCTACTTCATCATTTATTTACAATGTATTAAAAACAGCTGGTTATAAAGTAGGTCTATATACTTCTCCATATATTGAAGAATACACAGAACGTATACAAATTAACGGAGAGAAAATTGAGCCTCAAAGATTAGCAGGTATTACATCTATTGTAAAAGAAAAAATAGATATAATGATATCAAAAAATATGGAACATCCTACAGAATTTGAAGTAGGCACTGCCATAGCAATGGTATATTTTTTTGAAGAAAAAACAGATTTTGTAGTATTAGAAGTTGGTATGGGAGGACGACTAGATGCTACCAATGTAATAGAAAATCCACTTTTATCAGTAATAACTTCCATAGGATATGATCATATGGCTGAGTTAGGTGATAGTTTAGAAAAAATAGCATTTGAAAAATCAGGTATTATAAAAAATGATAATTATGTAGTATCATATCCACAAGAAGATGAAGCTATGTCAATAATAGAAAAAGTTGCTCAAGAAAGAAATAATCAGCTTTTCATATCAAATACAGATAAATTAGAAATTAAAAATACTACTTTAGAAGAACAAACTTTTTCTGTAGAAATATTAGGACAAGAATATGAAGATATGAAAATAAAACTAGCTGGAAAACATCAAATTTACAATGCCTGTACTGCGTTAACAGCATTGGAAGTATTAAGACAGTTTAGAAATATTGAAATAGATAAAGATGACGTATATGAAGGTATGTTCACTACTAACTGGATGGGAAGATTAGAAATATTAAATAAAAATCCATTGACAATTATAGATGGAGCACATAATCTACAAGGAGCCATAGCTTTAAAAGAAAGTATAGAGACCTATTTAAATGGGCATAAAATAACCCTTATAGTGGGTATGTTAAGAGATAAAGATATAAAAGGATTATTAAGAAATATAATACCTTTAGTTGATAAAGTTATCGTTACTAAAGTAAATAATCCACGAACAATGGCTGTAGATGATTTGGCCAAAGAATTAGTGTCATTTGGGAAAAAAATATATGTGGTGAAAGATATAGATGGAGCAATAAATAAAGCATATGAGATTACAGAATCTACTGATGCAATATTAATTACTGGTTCATTATATATGATTGGAGAAGCTAGAACTATAATAACAAAAAAATAAACATGTAAATTACAATATCCCCTTTAAAAATAAGGGGATATTTTTTATTAATCAAACAAATTAAATATATTATTAGAAATATTTAATGCATCTTCATTCCATTTTTTACATATATATTTAGCCTTTTCTTTATCCTTAATATTAAATTTTAAATTTATAATTGGAATATCATTTTCTACTATGGATAGATAGACCATATAAGAATTATCTAATAATGTCTTATATTTAGATTTAATTATGGTATTAGGTTTTAATGATTCTTTTTTCAAATTAACTAAACTAGTTACTTTTTCTTGATAAGAATTAGATATTCTATTTAAAAAATAATTTAATGTTATTATACCCTTTTTGGTAATACTAATTAATTGATTAGGATTTTCCATATCCCCAACAATAAAATCAGCTTCATTTAATTCGGATAAAAATTGCTGTAACATAAAATAATTCATTATATCATTTTCTAAAACAAATTCTGTAAGTTGTGTATTGGTTAATGGCATATTAAATTCACTTAATATATACAATAAAAGCAATTTATTTTCTGCTAATTGTTCAGGTGTATTGACAAACATTTTAGACCTCCTTAAAAAAACTTCTAATACTATATTACTTTATATTAGAAAATTTTAAAAGCCTAAGAATAAAAGATTTATATAAAAGAAAAAGATTGAAAAAATTGTAACTAATAAAAATATAAAAGTATGTATGAATGAGAATGATTTAGAGGAAAATAAAATATATAAAAACATTAATATTAGAGGTGACAAAATTGAGTAAAAAAAAGAAGGAATTAACTTTAGAACAAGAAGAGTACAAAAAATATGCAGAAAGTAAAGAAGTTAAAAGACCCGTATTA
>JAAYNB010000244.1 GCA_012521085.1 Clostridiales bacterium
AAAGAATCCATATTAGGACTACCTTTAAATAAAGTCCTAAATCCAACGGTATAAAATTTATACCCAACTAACATTGTAGGTATAGTTAAAAACATTTGTGTTAGGGCAAAGTTCATAGGATTAATATCAGGATTAATGATCTCAGGTATTGGTGCTCCCATCATATGTCCCATGGAAATATAAAATAGAGGTATGGTGAAAATTGTTGCTATAATGAATTTAATCCATAAAACCTTAGATTCCCTCTCTCTAGGATCTAATTTTTCCTCACCTATATCTTCAATTTCTAATTCTAATGGTTTATAACCAGCTTTTTCAATTGCAGCTTTTAAATTAGATATTCTGATTTTATCAGAATTATATTTTACAACAGCCTTCTCTGTAGCAAAGTTTACAAAGGCCTCTTCTACCCCATCTAATTTATTAAGTGCTCTCTGTACTGCATTTGAACAAGCAGAGCATGTCATACCTGCTATGGGTATGGTTACCTCTTTTAAATCAATTTCTTCCTTAAGTTCAAAACCTAACTTTTCTACTTTTTCAAATATTTCTTCTTGACTTATCTCTTCATCATCAAAAGCTATAGTCAATTTTTCAGTTGCAAAATTCACATTTGCCTCTTTAACACTATCCAATTTGCCAAGAGTTCTCTGTATAGAATTTGCACAAGCTGTACAAGTCATACCTTCAACTTTGAAAGTCTTATTTTTCATATATTAAACTCCTTTCATACCTTACTTGGTAATCTTTCTTATGGTCTTTAATAACTCGTCAATCACAGTCTTATCACCTTTCTCAATTTGATCTGCTACACAATTTTTAATATGACTTTCCAATAATAATATCTGAATAGAATGAAG
This sequence comes from Clostridiales bacterium, assembly GCA_012521085.1. Classification (GTDB taxonomy): domain Bacteria; phylum Bacillota; class Clostridia; order Peptostreptococcales; family Natronincolaceae; genus JAAYNB01. The sequence continues at coordinate 861 of JAAYNB010000244.1, forward strand.
GGCCGATCTAGATGCTTCCAATTGATTTATAATATCATCACAATAAATTTCTTTTTCAATCATATTTTTTATACCTCTAATTTGACCTTCTACTCTATTTAATCTATTTATCATAGATTTTTGTGTCTTAATAGATGCTTCCGATGGATGTTTAATAATTTTCTCCATAAAAGCCACCTCCTATATACAATATACCATACCCCCCTATGGTATGTAAAGCTAGTTTTAATTTAAATTTTAAAAAACCCTACCCTAGTATTTGCTTTTACTTCAATTTTAATGCTAGGATAGAGTATTTTTCAATATCTTATCTTTCTTTATTTTTTAATTCTTCATTATATTTTTTGACGCAGGATAAACATATACATGCCTTTCCTCTTTTTTCTTCTGGTATTAAATCAAATATTCCTTCAGGAAATTCTACAGTTTTACACCAGCAGTCTTTATTTCCACTTTGACAGTTATTATCCTGTCCACATAATGGACATATTTTATCATCCATATTTTTATCCCCCTTTTAGATAATATAAAGTATATTTATAAATAATAGTAAATTACAAAGATTTCATCATTACAACATGGGGGATATTATCCTCCATAAATACATCTGATACCTGTTTATAACCTAATTTTTTATAAAATTCCACTGCCTGAATTTGTGAATGTAATTTTGCCTGATTTATATTATCTTTTTTAGCAAGTTCCTCTAACTTTCTTATAATTATCCTTCCCATACCATATCTTCTATAATTTTTTAGAACACAGATTCTTTCTAACTTTGCAACATTATCCACTATACGCATTCTCCCTGCTACCACAGGTTTACCTTCATAATATCCTACTACATGCTTTGCAGTATCTTCAAACTGGTCTAATTCTATTTCTACAGGTATTTTCTGTTCATATACAAATACACTTTTTCTTACCTCAAAGGCATCTTTTAGTTCTTCTTTTGTTAAAACCTCTTTTACTTTTACTTCCATTTTTATTTTCTCCTTAAATGATCTGATAATTTTTCTTTATTTTATACTTTAATTATTCTCCAATATATCTTTTATTCTATTTACTAAAAAAGCTATTTCTTCATTCATTGGTTTTTTATTTAACTTTTTATTTTTTAATAGTTCTAAGGATTTTTTATAATTTTCT
>JAAYNB010000245.1 GCA_012521085.1 Clostridiales bacterium
AGGGCTACGGCTGCCGAAAGTAGTATTAGAGCTTTTGTTGCAAACACCACAAACATGGTAGAAAAGGCTAGGAAACTCCATAATGCCTCACCAGTAGCCATAGCAGCTCTAGGGAGAACTATGACAGCTACTTCAATAATGGGCTTAATGTTAAAATCAGAAAAACACAAACTTACAGTGAAGATTAACGGTAAAGGGCCACTAGGTTCAATTGTAGTGGTAGGAAATAGTTTAGGGAATGTAAAAGGATATGTAGCTAATCCACAAGTTGCAAGTGAATTTATTATTCCTGGAAAATTAAATGTGGGCAAACTGGTAGGAAAAAATGGGGAAATTACTATTATAAAAGACTTAGGATTAAAAGATCCATATGTGGGAACTTCACCATTGGTATCAGGAGAAATAGCAGAGGATTTTGCCAATTATTTTTTAAATTCAGAACAACAACCATCTGCTGTAGCTTTAGGAGTCTTGGTTGATAGGGATTATAGCATAAAAGCAGCAGGAGGTTTTATAATACAAATAATGCCAGATATTTCTGAAGAGGTATTAAGTCAATTAGAAGATAGATTATCTAATTTAGAATCAATTACAACTTTAATGACCAAGGGAATGCAGGAAGAAGATATATTAAATCATGTTTTAGGTCATTTTAATCCACAAATATTAGATAGATATGAAGTCGATTTTTTATGTGACTGTAATAAAAATAGATTTGAAAGAGCTTTAATTAGTATTGGTAGAAACGATTTACAGGAAATTATGGAGGAAGATGGAGGAGCGGAATTAGTTTGCCATTTTTGTAATAAGAAGCATTATTTTGATAAAGAAGAATTACAAAAATTAATAGGTGAAATAGATAACAATAAATAAAAAAAGCTGTATTAATTATTAAAATAGAGCAATTTAAAGATATATAATGATAACTAAGATTAAATAGATAAATTAAGAGTTGAAGTAATCAATCAAATAATATATACTAATTCTTGTCGCTGCTTGGGGCCCAGATAGCCTAATTCATAGAGTAGGAGATAAAAAACCTCATGGAGGTCATTTGTTTTCAATTCTGGGCATCAATTATATATTATATATGGTAATAACCAATATAATTTTAAATGTGCGGAAATGGCTCAGTGGTAGAGCATCGCCTTGCCAAGGCGAGGGTCGCGGGTTCGAATCCCGTTTTCCGCTCCATTAATTGGCGGCATAGCCAAGTGGTAAGGCAGAGGTCTGCAAAACCTTTATTCCCCAGTTCAAATCTGGGTGCCGCCTCCATAATATTCATAATGATTAATGTACTTAATTTAATAAGTACTTTTTTTATTCTTTAAATTTTTTTATAATTCTAATTAATTTAAACTATAATTTTAAATTATAAAAAATTATTTAAGTATTTTAAAATTTCAAAATAATGTTGACAATATAAATATATATTGTTAAAATACAAGAAATAAAAATAATAAATTTACATAAATGCTATGAAGGAGCCAGGTATTTTACAAATACAGTTTAAGAGAGTCGATGGTTGCTGTGAATCGATACTGTATGTATAATACAAATCTCTCCTAAGCAGTTTCTCTGAAGTATTTTATAGTAAGAGATAAACGTTGAGCCCCGTTATAGGCAGAGGTTTGATAGAACCTTTAGAGTGGTTTCTACTATTAAAGTAGATTCAATGAGGGTGGTAACGCGTGGAAATATATCCCCGTCCCTATATAGTATATATACTATATAGGGATGGGGATTTTTAATTTTAGCAAAGAATTTTTTTAACCATAACTTTAATATTTAAAAATAATTTAATTATTTATTCAAAAAAGTCTTGCAATATTTAGAAAAATAATCTACAATATTATACTATATACTTTAATAATTGAAATTTTTTTAAGAAAAACTTAATTAGAGCACAAAATAATATTGTTAGTAGAAACATAATAATATTCATAATTTTTTATTACATAAAAAATAAGAAAAAGGAGGCTCTAATCTGATATGAATAATAAGCATGTACTATCTGTACTGGTAGAAAATAATCCTGGAGTACTAAGTCGTGTATCAGGGCTTTTTAGTAGAAGGGGCTATAATATTGATAGTTTCTCTGCTGGAGGTACTGAGAATGAAAATTTAACTAGAATGACCATTGTATTAGAAGGAGACAATCATGTTTTAGAACAGATACAGAAGCAACTTAAAAAACTAGTTGATGTTGTAGAAATAGTAGAAATGAAACCACATAAGGCTGTTTTTAGAGAATTAGCTTTAATTAAAGTAAAAGCAGATAAAAGTACTAGAGCTTCAATTATTGAAGTTGTAGATATATTTAGAGGTAAAGTAATTGACATAGCCAATAACCATCTAACAGTAGAAATGACAGGAGACAGTGAAAAAATACTGGCTTTTATAGAAATGATGGAAGTACATGGAATTATAGAAATTGTACGTACTGGCATTACAGCTCTAGGACGATGGAGTGACTAATTATAAAATTATTAGATAAATAATAAGGAGGAATTTTCAATGGCAAAAATGTATTATGAAAATGATTGTGATCTAGGACTATTAAATGGTAAAACAGTGGCAATAATAGGTTATGGTAGTCAGGGCCATGCCCATGCACTCAATTTATATGAATCAGGAGTTAATGTAATTGTAGGTTTATATGAAGGTAGTAAATCATGGAAAGTAGCAGAAGAAGATGGATTAAGAGTTGCCGTAGCAGAAGAAGCAGCAGCAGGGGCAGATATAATTATGTTATTAGTAAATGACGAAAAACAAGCTAAATTATATAAAGAGAGTATAGAACCAAATCTAAAGGCAGGTAAATATCTGGTATTTGCCCATGGATTTAATATACATTATGGACAGATAGTTCCACCAGAAGATGTAAATGTATTTATGGTAGCACCAAAGGGTCCAGGACATACAGTTAGAAGCCAATATCAAGAAGGTAAAGGAGTACCATGTCTAATAGCAGTATATCAAGATGTTACAGGTGATACTAAGGATATAGCTCTAGCATATGCAGCAGGACTTGGTGGAGCAAGGGCAGGTATATTAGAAACAACCTTTAAAGAAGAGACAGAAACAGATTTATTTGGTGAGCAGGCTGTACTATGTGGTGGTGTTTCAGAATTAATAAAAGCTGGTTTTGATACATTGGTGGAAGCAGGATATCAGCCAGAGGTAGCATATTTTGAATGTTTACATGAACTAAAACTAATTGTTGACATGATAAATCAAGGTGGACTTAGCTATATGAGATACTCTATTAGTGATACAGCAGAATATGGCGATTATGTAGCAGGCAAGAGAATTATTACAGAAGAGACAAGAAAAGAAATGAAGAGAATCCTAAGGGAAGTACAAGATGGAACATTTGCCAAAAACTGGTTATTAGAAAACCAAATAAATAGACCGAATTTTATGGCTACCAGAAGAATGGAAGCTGAACATGAAATAGAAGTAGTAGGTAAAGAATTGAGAAAAATGATGACTTGGTTAAAAAAATAATTAATTTAAAAATAAAGATAAAGGGGTGGGATAAAATTGGCAAAATCTATTAAAATACTTGATACAACCTTAAGAGATGGTGAACAATCACCAGGGTGTAGTATGAATCTACAGGAAAAATTAGAGGTGGCTAAGCAACTGGAAAGATTAAATGTAGATGCAATTGAGGCAGGTTTTGCCATTGCATCCCCAGGAGATTTTGCTGCGGTAAAAATGGTAGCAGAAAATATTAAAGGATGTATAGTATCTAGCTTAGCTAGAGCATTACCAAAAGATATAGACAGAGCATATGAAGCAGTAAAACATGCTGAAGCTCCTAGAATACACACATTTATTGCCACATCAGATATACATATGAAATATAAGTTGAAGATGACTAAGGAAGAAGTATTACAAAGAGCAGTTGATATGGTTAAGTATGCCAAAAAATATTGTAATGATATAGAGTTTTCTGCAGAAGATGCTTCTAGAAGTGAATTAGAATTCTTATATAAAATTTTTGAGGAAGTAATTAAAGCAGGAGCTACAGTTATCAATATACCTGATACTGTGGGATATACTACTCCCGAGGCTTTTTATATCTTTATACAAAATATTCGAAATAATGTGCCAAATATAGATAAAGTAGATATTTCAGTCCATTGTCATAATGATTTAGGTTTGGCAGTAGCCAATACATTGGCAGCAGCTAGAGCTGGGGCCACACAATTGGAATGTACTATTAATGGCCTTGGAGAAAGAGCTGGAAATGCTGCTTTAGAAGAGGTTGTAATGGCACTTAATACAAGAAAAGATATTTACGATATAACTACCAATGTAAATACTACTGAGATTTATCCAACCAGTAGATTAGTCAGTAAAATAACTGGTATGAAAATTCAAAGAAACAAAGCTATTGTAGGAGAAAATGCCTTTGCCCATGAGTCGGGAATACATCAGCATGGAGTATTGGCACATAAGAGTACTTATGAAATTATGACACCAGAGTCTATAGGGCTTACAACAAATAAATTAGTATTAGGAAAACATTCAGGAAGTCATGCATTTAGAGAAAGACTTAAATCCTTAGGTTATCATTTAGAGGAAGATGTATTAGATAAATTATTCCAAGAATTCAAGGTCTTAGCTGATAAGAAAAAGTCCATCTATGATAAGGATTTAGAAGCATTAGTAGAGGCAAAAACTCTAAAAGTAAAAGAAATTTACAAATTAAATCAATTTGTTATAAATAGTGGAAATACTATTACTTCTACAGCTAGTGTTAGGCTTGAAAATGATAAAAATATTATTGAAGAAGTAGCAACAGGATTTGGGCCAGTAGATGCAGCTTTTAAAGCTATAGATAAAATTGTAGGAAAAGATTTTATGTTAGAAGATTATTCACTTAATTCAGTTACTGAAGGTGAAGATGCCCAGGGTGAAGCAGTGATTAAATTAAAATTAGGAGAGTATATCTATAATGGTAGAGGAGTTAGCACAGATGTGATTGAAGCTAGTATAAAAGCCTATATCAATGCTATTAATAAAATGTTAAATGAGTTGGAATTGCAAAAAGTCTAAAATTATAGTGAAAGTTATATGGATTTAGGAGGATAAAGATATGGGAATGACAATGACACAAAAGATACTAGCAGCACATGCTGGGTTAGAAAAGGTTGAAGCTGGGCAATTAATAGAGGCAAATTTAGACCTAGTATTAGGTAATGATGTGACAACACCAGTGGCAATTAATGAATTTGAAAAAATCAATGTAAAAGATGTTTTTGATAAATCTAAAGTAGCCATAGTACCAGACCACTTTACACCTAACAAAGATATAAAAACTGCCCAATTATGTAAAATGGTCCGTGAATTTGCCAATGAAAAGGAAATTGAAAATTATTTTGAAGTGGGTCAGATGGGTATAGAACATGGGCTAATTCCAGAAAAAGGTCTAGTAGTGCCAGGGGATGTTGCTATTGGAGCGGATTCTCATACTTGTACTTATGGAGCACTTGGAGCTTTTTCAACAGGAATAGGTAGTACAGATATGGCTGCTGGAATGGCAACGGGAAAATGTTGGTTTAAAGTACCTTCAGCCATAAAATTTGTATTAACAGGAAAACCTACTAAGTGGGTAAGTGGCAAAGATATAATACTGCATATAATAGGAATGATAGGAGTAGATGGAGCTTTATATAAATCCATGGAATTTGTAGGTGATGGAATCCAACATCTATCAATGGATGACCGTTTTACAATTGCAAATATGGCCATTGAAGCAGGTGGAAAAAATGGTATTTTCATAGTAGATGATAAAACTTTAGATTATGTAAAAGAACATTCAACTAAAGAATATACTATATATACTCCTGATGAGGATGCAGTTTATGATGAAGTTTATGAAATAGATTTATCTACAATTAGGCCAACAGTAGCCTTTCCACATTTACCAGATAATACTAGAACTATTGATGAAGTAAGAGATATAAAGATTGATCAAGTAGTAATAGGCTCCTGTACCAATGGAAGACTTGATGATTTGAGAGTAGCTGCCAAAATATTTAAAGGTAGAAAAGTTGCAAAGGGAGTCCGTGTAATAGTATTTCCAGTTACTCAAAAGACATATTTACAAGCTCTTAGGGAAGGCTTAATAGAAATATTTATTGAAGCAGGCATAGTTGTAAGTACCCCTACCTGTGGTCCTTGTTTAGGAGGACATATGGGAATATTAGCTGATGGAGAAAGAGCAGTTGCAACTACTAATCGTAACTTTGTGGGTCGAATGGGACATCCAGGTTCAGAAGTATATTTAGCAAGTCCAGCTGTTGCAGCGGCATCAGCATTGACAGGCAAGATTACAAATCCAGAAGATATAATGTAGGGGGTAGAATGAAATGAAGAATCGAGGTAGAGTTTTTAAATATGGTGATAATGTGGATACAGATGTTATTATACCAGCAAGATATTTAAATTCACCAGATCCTGAAGAATTAGCTAAATATTGTATGAGAGATATTGATGAGGATTTTGTAAATAAAGTAAAATCAGGAGATATAATTGTGGGAGGTTATAACTTTGGATGTGGATCCTCTAGAGAACATGCTCCTATTGCCATTAGAGCTACTGGTGTATCCTGTGTTATTGCAAAGACCTTTGCAAGGATTTTTTATAGAAATGCCATTAATACAGGATTACCTATAATGGAATGTCCAGAAGCTGTAGATGGTATAGATAATGGAGATGAGGTTGAAGTGGATTTTAAAACAGGAGAAATATTTAATATAACTAAAAATACCAAATATCAAGCTCAGCCTTTTCCAAAGTTTATGGAAGAAATCATTCTAGCAGAAGGACTAGTAAATCATATTAAAAAAAGTATATAATTAATAAAATCTGGGGGAATAGTTATGAAATTTGATATAGCCTGTATTCCAGGAGATGGGATTGGACCAGAGATAATAAATGAAGCAATATCTGTATTAAATAAAATAGGTGAAATATTTAATCATGATTTTAATTTTAAGGAAGTATTAGCAGGAGGTATAGCCATTGACAAAAGAGGAGAGGCCCTACCCCAGGAAACATTGGATGTATGTAAAAATAGTGATGCAGTATTATTAGGAGCTGTAGGTGGACCTAAATGGGATGATCTCCCTGGGGATAAAAGACCAGAAACAGGCCTATTGGCACTTAGACAAGAGTTAGGACTTTTTGCTAATATTAGACCGGTAATTGTATATAAATCCTTAATAGAGGCATCACCCCTTAGAAGAGATATTGTAGAAGAAGGTATTGATATCTGTGTAGTTAGAGAACTAATAGGTGGTATATATTTTGGTGAAAGAGGACGTAGAAAAGAAGGTAAAATGGGAGAAGAAGCCTATGACACAGAAGCATATAGTGTGGGCGAAGTGGAGAGAGTTGCCAGAATAGCCTTTGAGATAGCTAAAAAGAGAAAAAAGAAGGTTACAAGTGTAGATAAAGCTAATGTATTAGAAAGTTCCAGATTATGGCGTTCAGTTATGATAAAAGTAGCCAAAGACTATCCAGAAGTTGAATTAGAACATATGTATGTGGACAATGCTTCTATGCAATTGATCAGAAGACCAGCAAATTTTGATGTTATAGTTACAACAAATATGTTTGGGGATATACTTTCGGATGAGGGCAGTATGATTACAGGCTCCATAGGCATGTTACCTTCCGCCAGTTTAGCTGAAGGAAATTATGGTATGTATGAGCCAATACATGGTTCTGCCCCAGATATTGCCAATCAGAATAAATCTAATCCATTGGCTACTATTTTATCTGCTGGCATGATGCTTAGATATTCATTTAAATTAGAAGAGGAAGCTAAGGCTATAGAAAAGGCAGTAGAAAATGTTTTAGATATGAATTATCGTACAGAAGATATTATGAGTCCAGGTGCGAAATTAGTAGGGACAAAAGAAATGGGACAATTAATAATTACAGAAATAGATAAAATAGCAAAATAAATTATTATAAATAATAAAAGCATGGGAGGTGAATTAAATGCAATTAACCGGTGCAGAAATACTATTAGAATGTCTATTAGAGCAGGATGTAGATACCATATTTGGATATCCTGGAGGAGCGGTTTTAAACATATATGATGCTTTATATAGATATCAGGATAAAATAAATCATATACTAACTTCTCATGAACAAGGTGCTGCTCATGCAGCAGATGGATATGCTAGAGCCACTGGAAAAGTAGGAGTATGTCTTGCCACATCTGGGCCAGGTGCTACAAATTTAGTAACAGGAATTGCTACAGCTTATATGGATTCAATTCCCATGGTAGCTATTACTGGTAATGTTGCATTAGATTTGTTAGGAAAAGATAGTTTCCAAGAAGTTGATATAACGGGTATAACAATGCCTATTACAAAACATAATTTCATAGTTAAAGATGTTAAAGAATTAGCTAATATTGTAAGAAGGGCCTTTTATATAGCTCAAGAAGGTAGGCCAGGTCCAGTATTAATAGATATTCCAAAAGATATAACAGCACATAAAGCTGAATATAAAAGAGAAGAACCATATAAAATAGAAAAGAAAACAATAATTGATGATGAAGATATTGATACTGTTGTAGAACTAATAAATAATTCAAAGAAACCTTTATTATATATTGGTGGAGGTGCAAATTTTTCTGATGCAAATGGAGAATTAGTTAAATTTGCAGAAAAAACTCATGCACCAGTATGTTCTAGTTTAATGGGATTGGGAGGTTTTCCAGCAAATCATCCATCTTTTACTGGATTAATTGGTATGCATGGTACTAAAACATCTAACTATGCCTGTAGTGAATGTGATTTATTAATAGCTATTGGAGCAAGATTTAGTGATAGGGTAATTAGTAAAGTAGATGAATTTGCACCATATGCAAAGATGATTCATATAGACATAGATCCTGCAGAAATCAATAAAAATATAAAAACACATCATTCTATTATTGGAGATGCTAAGGAAGTAATTAAGATATTAAATGAGAAAATAGAAAAACAGAATAATCAAGAGTGGATGGATAAAATTAAAGAATGGAAAGAAAAATATCCATTAAAATATGAAGATGATGGAAAACTTAAAGGACAAAATATAGTAGAACAAATTTATGAACTTACAAATGGAGATGCAATTATAACAACTGAAGTAGGACAAAATCAAATTTGGGCAGCCCAGTATTATAAATTTAAAGAATCTAGAACCTTTATAACCTCAGGTGGATTAGGAACCATGGGATATGGTTTTGGAGCATCTATGGGAGCACAGATAGGCAAACCTAATAAACAGGTTATAAACATAGCTGGTGATGGTAGTTTCCAAATGAATTGTAATGAACTTGCCACAGCTGTTAAATACAATATCCCTATTATTGTTGTAATCCTAAATAATGGTGTATTAGGTATGGTTAGTCAATGGCAAAAATTATTTTATGATAAGAGATATTCTCAGACAACTCTAGAGAGAGCTGTGGATTTTGCCAAACTAGCACAGGCCTATGGTGCAGAAGGATACTCGGTAACAGAGAAAGATGAATTTACAGAAGTATTTAAAAAAGCATTAGATGCAACAGGACCTGTTGTAATTAATTGTACTATTGATATGGACGAAAACGTATTTCCTATAGTAGCTCCAGGAGCATCAATAAAAGAGTTAATAACAGAAGAATAAAATTAAATACAAAATTTTTAATTATGCCTGTGACATTTATCACAGGCATATTTTATTGACATAGGGTAATCTAAAACATAAAATAGAATTAACATAAAAGCAAGTAAGAGTCAAACAATAAAATAAAAAGTTTAAAAAATAAATGGAGGGTAAATTTATGAACATGTTTTGTTACCAATGTCAAGAAACGGCTAGAGGAACTGGTTGTACTGTAAGAGGCGTATGTGGAAAAACAGACGATGTTGCTAATTTACAAGACTTATTAATTTATGTACTAAAAGGTATTTCAATTTATAGTGTAGAAGGAAAAAAAGTAGGCTATATAAATGAAAAAGCAAATCAATTCTTGATTGAAAGCCTATTCTCAACAATTACAAATGCAAACTTTGACGGAGAAGCATTCATAAAAAGAATTAAAGAAGCATTAGAAGTAAGAGAGGAAGTTAAAGCTGGTGTAATAGAAGCTGGGGCAAAATTACCAGAAGAACTTCATGAGTCAGCTACATGGACAGCAGATACAGTGGAAGAATTTGAAGCTAAAGCACCTACAATAGGAATTCTTTCTACAGAAAATGAAGATATTAGATCATTAAGAGAACTTATTACTTATGGTGTAAAAGGTATGGCTGCATATGCTAAACATGCCCATGTTTTAGATTTTAAATCACAAGAAATATTTGATTTCATGTATAAAGCTTTAACCGCAACAACAGATGATAGTTTAACTGTAGATGATTTAGTAGCATTGACATTAGAAACAGGAAAACATGGTGTAGATGTTATGGCTTTATTAGATGAAGCTAATACTACAACATATGGAAATCCTGAAATTACAAAAGTAAATATTGGTGTTAGAAATAACCCTGCCATCTTAATAAGTGGACATGACTTAAAAGATATGGAACAATTATTAGAACAAACAAAAGGTACTGGTGTAGATGTATATACACATAGTGAAATGTTACCAGCTAACTATTATCCAGCATTTAAGAAATATGATCACTTTGTAGGAAACTATGGTAATGCATGGTGGAAACAAGATAAAGAATTCGAATCATTCAATGGACCTATAATCATGACTACTAACTGTCTAGTACCACCAAAAGACAGCTATAAAGATAGAGTATATACATCTAATGCAGTAGGTTTCTCAGGATTAAAACATATTGAAACAGTAGATGGTAAAAAAGATTATAGTGAAGTTATTGAACATGCTAAAAAATGTCCAGCTCCTACAGAAATAGAAACAGGAGAAATCATAGGTGGATTTGCTCATAATACAGTAATAGGTTTAGCAGATAAAGTGGTAGATGCAGTAAAAACTGGCGCAATAAAGAGATTCTTTGTAATGGCTGGTTGTGATGGAAGAATGAAATCCAGAGATTACTATACACAATTTGCTGATCAATTACCAGAAGATACTGTAATTTTAACAGCAGGTTGTGCAAAATATAGATATAATAAACTAGATTTAGGAGATATAGGTGGAATACCAAGAGTATTAGATGCTGGACAATGTAATGACTCATATTCATTAGCAGTAATAGCTCTTAAATTAAAAGAAGTATTTGAACTTGAAGATATTAATGAACTACCTATTTCTTACAACATTGCATGGTATGAGCAAAAAGCAGTAATTGTACTATTAGCTCTTCTATATCTAGGAGTAAAAGACATTCACTTAGGACCAACACTACCAGGTTTCTTGTCACCAAGTGTGGCTAATGTATTAGTAGAAAACTTTGGTATTAGTGGAATTACAGATGTAGAAAGTGATATGGCAAAATTCTTAGGTGAAGCAACAGCGTAAATCTAAATTAACATGTACCCCATTTCTTTAAATATATAAAAAAAGTGATTTTTTAGCCAAATATGGCTAAAGAATCACTTTTTGTTTTTTATATTTATTTTATGATTTTATGAATGAGAATTTTCAAGAATATAAATCATATTGGGAACCTGTAAAATTAGATTACATATAATAATTATTATACTATATTAAATAAAATTAAAAAATAAGTTTTTACTAAAAAGTTACAAAAAGGATTTAAAATAAAATAAAAAGGGTAATTAAAGTAACAAAGAAATTATCAATGGATAATTATAAAGGTTAAATATGATTTACAATATGTGTAATACATGATAGAGAATATGATAAAAAGTTCAACATATACTACTAATACGACAGAAAGGAGTGTATATAATGCATTTATTTACCATAGTCATAGATGAAAATATAGAAGACTTTCAAACAAGATTGAATAGTCAAATACAATCACTTGTTGATGATGGTATAGGAATAGAAGAAAAAATTGAATTTGATAAGCCTTTTTATATATTAAAGTATGGAATAGATATAGAGCATTTAAACGATTATCCTATAGTAGATATTGTAAATATTTTCAGATATTGTATTGCAAATACAGTATTTGAATATATAAAATACTATAAAGAACCACAATTAATAAATAAAATACTTAATTATGACTATTATTATTTTGATATAGATGAACGTTCAAAGATTGAAGAGAGAATAGATAGTTATATGAAAAATGAATCCTATGTAGATATATTACAAAACGAAAGTCAAAAGAGAATAACAAAGATGTTCATAGATTATTTAAAAAATAATTCTGTTATTAATATAAATGGATTTATTACCTTTAGATTAAAAGAATATGTATTAGGCTTACAAGAAATTGTAGATAGGGCAGTAGAAAGTTTTTTAATGGATCAAGAATATAATGAATTTATAAAACTCTTGAGATATTTTGTAGATATTCAAGAGCCTAAATATGAGGTGTTAAATATTCTCTTTGAGGAAGATGAAAGATATCAATTATATGATGAATTTGGCAATGTAATTAACAATGAATATTTAAATATTATTGAAGCAGAACTAGATGCTAGTATAAACCATGATGATTTACTTATAAGCTCTTTAATAACCATTGCACCCAATGAAATATATATTCATAAAATTGATAATCTGAAAAACATGGATTTGATTCAAACCATCAGTAAAATATTTCAAGACAGGATTATATTATGTGATAATTGCCAATGGTGTAGGATTCATACTAATATAAAGAAAGAATAAATTTGCTCCTTTGAAAAAAGGAGTTTTTAACTTTTAAATATAAATTAAACATGATATAATCATCTATGTAATTTTTCATATAGCAAAAGATGAGGTGAATAAATGAAACTTTGGACAATATTAGTATTAGCCACAATAGGGGGAATAATAGGATGGATTACAAATTTATTAGCAATAAAACTATTATTCAGGCCCTTTGATCCTATAAAAATTCCTGTACTCAATTGGGAATTACAAGGTTTAATTCCTAAGAGAAGAAAAGAAATTGCAATAAGTATAGGAAATACAGTTGAAAAAGATTTATTATCTGTGGAGGAAATTATATTAAAGCTAATAAATGAAGATAATAAAGAAAAAGTTCTTTCTATACTCAGAGAAAAAATAAACCAGATTGTTTTAACAAAACTGCCTAGTATAATCCCATCAGCCTTTAAGGGAATGATACAGGGATATATAAATGATATGATTAATCAAGAGGGAGATAGAATTATAGATGATATTATCCATGAAATCATTGAAAATGGAGATTTAAATATCAGTTTAGCCAAAATGATTGAAGAAAAGATAAATGAATTCCCTATGGACAAACTAGAAGAACTAGTAATAGAAATAGCCAAAAAAGAATTAAAACATATAGAAATATTAGGTGGAGTATTAGGATTTATTATAGGTATTTTTCAAGGGTTGATAATTTTAATAATTTAATATATACTTGACAAAAACTACCCTTAAAAATATAATAGGTTATATATAAAAATATGAAATAATAAAGCAATGAAAAGGAAGAGTAGATTAAACCCAATATACAGAGAGAAAACATCTTGGCTGGAAATGTTTTTATATATGGATAATCGAAAACTACCTTTGAGCTGTTTCTGATTAGCCTTTAGGTGAAAGGAAAAACGTTGACTACGTTATAGTCAATAAAGTGGATTTTTCAAATCAACTTAGGTGGAACCACGGGAAATGATATCTCTCGTCCTATTTACTATGGGACTAGGGATTTTTTTATATTATGGACACATAAATAAATGAAGGAGGGTTTAGAAATGGAAATGATAGAGATCATTTTAAAAGATGGCAGTGTTAAAAAAGTAGAAAAAGGTTCATCTATTTATGATATAGCTAAAGATATTAGTCCTGGTTTAGCTAGAGTAGCTGTAGGTGGAAGAATAGATGGAGAATTAAAGGATTTAAACTATAAATTAGAAAAGGATGCTAATTTAGAAATCTTGCGTTTTGAAGATGAGGATGGAGATATCTTTTTAAGACATACCAGCTCTCATATTATGGCTCAAGCAATTAAAAGACTGTATCCCGGTACAAAATTAGCCATAGGACCAGCTATAAAAGATGGTTTTTATTATGATATTGACTCTGATCATGTATTCGTACCAGAGGACTTAGAGAAAATTGAAAAGGAAATGAAAAAAATTGTAAAGGAAAAATTACCTTTAGAAAGGTTTGAACTTCCTAGGGATGAAGCTATTCAATTAATGAAGGAAAAAAATGAAAATTATAAAATAGAACTTATAAATGAATTACCAGAAGATGAAAAAATCTCTTTTTACAGACAAGGTGAATTTGTTGATCTTTGTGCTGGACCTCATGTTCCATCAACAGATAGAGTTAAAGCATTTAAACTACTTAGTATAGCAGGTGCTTATTGGCGCGGGGATGAAAACAATAAAATGCTACAAAGAATTTATGGTACTTCTTTTGAAAAGAAAAAAGATTTAGATGAATATCTTCATAGATTAGAGGAAGCTAAGAAAAGAGATCATAGAAAAATAGGTAAGGAGTTAGAATTATTTACTCTAATGGATGAGGGACCTGGTTTTCCATTTTTCCTACCAAAGGGAATGGTACTTAGAAATCAATTAGAAGATTTCTGGAGAACAGAACATGTTAAGAGAGGTTATGAAGAAATAAAAACTCCTATTATTTTAAGTGAAGAATTATGGCATCGTTCAGGACACTGGGATCATTATCAAGAAAATATGTATCTGACAAAGATAGATGACCAAAACTTTGCAATAAAACCTATGAATTGTCCTGGTTCAGTATTAGTATATAAAAACAAAATTCATAGTTATAGAGATTTACCTATTAGAATGGGTGAATTAGGACTAGTACATCGTCATGAATTATCCGGTGCTCTACATGGTCTTATGAGAGTTAGATGCTTTACTCAGGATGATGCCCATTTATATGTTTTACCAGAACAAATTAAAGATGAAATTATAGGAGTAATTGATTTTGTAGACTATGTATATAATCTATTTGGATTCAAATACCATGTTGAATTATCCACAAGACCAGAAAATTCCATGGGAACAGATGAGGAATGGGATTTAGCCATTAATGCCCTAAAGGATTCATTGGAAGAAAAAGGATTGGATTACAAAATTAATGAAGGTGATGGAGCATTCTATGGACCTAAGATTGACTTTCATTTAGAAGATTCTATAGGAAGAACATGGCAATGTGGAACCATACAATTAGATTTCCAAATGCCCCAGAGATTTGATATAGATTATATAGGTGCTGATGGTGAAAAACATAGACCTATAATGATTCATAGGGTTATTTTTGGTAGTATAGAAAGATTTATAGGTATATTAATAGAACATTATGCAGGAAGATTCCCAACATGGTTAGCCCCTGTACAAGTAAAAGTTTTACCTATAACCTATAAACATCATGAATATGCTCTTAAAGTTAGAGATGAAATGTTTGCCAAGGGTATAAGAGTAGAAATTGACACTAGAAATGAAAAGATTGGTTATAAAATAAGAGAAGCTCAATTATCTCAAGTACCATATATGTTAATAATTGGAGATAATGAAATAGAAAACAATGCTGTATCAGCAAGATCTAGAGAAAAAGGAGAGTTGGGTGCAATAGCTGTAGATACATTTATCCAAGATGTATTGAAAGAGATTGAAGAAAAAGCTCTATAATAAAAATATAACTAGGCTAAATATACTTAGCCTAGTTTTTTATACTGCTTCTAATTCTTCTAATGAATCTTTGTCCTTATGATTTTCTGGTTTTATGAAATCTCCTAATAAATCTGTTAATTCGCTGTTATTTAATGATTCTCTATCCATTAAAGCATTTGCAATCTTTTCAAGTTCCAATTTATAATCTGATAGACATTGGAATGTGGAACTATAGCATCTATTAATAATTTTATTCATTTCCTTATTGATTTCCACACCCAATACTTTTATCATAGCAGGATTATCTGACATATATCCTAAATCGCTCATGCCATAATCACAAACCATTTTCATGGCTAATTCTGTTACCTTTTTCAAATCATCTTTTGCACCTGTGGAGAGGTGATTAAATATTAATTCTTCTGCAGCTTTTCCACCTAACATTACCATAATTTTATTACATAATTCTTCTTTAGTCATAATATATCTGTCTTCTTCTGGCATATGAAGTACATAACCTAATGCCTGACCTCTAGGAACTATAGATACTTTTTGGACTATATCTGTATTTAATATTTTTGCAATTAAAGCATGCCCTGCTTCATGGTAAGAAACTATTTCTTTTTCCTTTAATAATATAGTAGGATTTTTAATCTCTAAACCAGCAATAACTCTCTCAATGGCCTGTTCAAAATGATTAATGGTGATAATGGATTTGTTTTCTCTTACTGCAATAATAGCAGCTTCATTTGCAATATTTGAAAGATGAGCACCACTCATACCGTGGGTTTTCTTTGCTAAATCTTCTATTTTAATGCTAGGGTCTAATGGTTTATTTTTAGTGTGTACCTTTAATATTTCTTCTCTTGCTCTCACATTTGGATTTCCAATATACATATGACGGTCAAATCTTCCTGGCCTTAATAATGCTTCATCAAGTAAATCTAAACGGTTGGTTGCACCAATAACTACAACAGTTTGATCAGTATTGAATCCATCTAATTCTATTAATAATTGATTTAGAGTTTGATCTTTTTCATTATTACTATCTAGATGCCTTTTGGCACCTATAGCATCTATTTCATCTATAAATATAACACTGGGAGCTTCCTTTTTAGCTTTTTCAAACAGAGCACGGACTCTTTTCGCACCTACACCCACATATTTTTCTACAAACTCAGAACCACTGGCAACAAAAAATGATGACTGTGTTTCGCCTGCTACTGCTGATGCTAATAACGTTTTCCCTGTACCAGGTGGCCCATGAAATAAAATTCCTTTAGGTATTTTTGCACCCATTTTTCGATACTTTTCTATATTATTTATAAAATCTATTACCTCAATTAACTCTTCTTTTACTTCATCTAAACCTGCCACATCATCAAAGGTAATTGCAGGTTTTGTGAAAAGTTCATTGTTATTCTTTGTATTTTCTTTTTTATTATTAATAGTAGCATGTGCATATTGAAAAGGTTTTTCAGACTTTATATAATAAATAAGGATCAAAATCACTATACTTATAAGTAATAAAGGATTTTTACCAAAAAAACTATTATATATTTGATTGCTCACTTTATCACCATCCTTCTCATCTCATTTTTCAAAATTAGCTTACCCAAAAAAAAAAATAAAATAAGATGTATATTTGATAAAGTTATAGGTAAATAATTGAATATAATTTAAAAAAATTTAATTTAAAATAATAAAAAACTTGACAAACCATAAAAGCATTGGTATACTTGTAGAGAAAACAAAGTAGAAGATACCGCTTCTCACCTTATAACTACAGTTACTAGGGTTAATAACAGACTAAGTATGCATTTAATAATAGATGGCATTATGTTATTGAGATGAGAGCGGATAGTTATGTACTATTCGTTTTTTTATGGGAAAATATATGGGAGGTGTCAAACTATTAAGGAAAATAATGAACTTCAAGTAAATGAACAAATTAGAGATAAGGAAATTCGTTTAATTGATGCAGATGGTAATCAAGCAGGTATTATGTCAGCTAAGGAAGCACAAATATTGGCAAATAACAGTAATTTGGATTTGGTAAAAGTTGCTCCTAAAGCGAAGCCACCAGTTTGTAAAATAATGGACTATGGAAAGTACAAATATGAACTAGCCAAAAAAGAAAAAGAAGCTAGAAAAAATCAAAAAATAATCAATGTAAAAGAAGTACGACTTAGTCCCAGCATTGAAAAACATGATCTAGAAGTAAAAGCAAATCAAGCAACTAGATTTTTGAAAAATGGTGATAAGGTAAAAGTAAGCCTGCGATTCAGAGGTAGAGAATTAGGTAATGTTAACTTAGGAAAAGAAGTTATGGAAAGTTTTAGAGAGCTATTAGAAGATGTTAGTCAAGTAGAGAAACCTGCAAAGTTAGAAGGTAAACAAATGATTATGGTATTAGCTCCTAAAAATTCATAAAACATAGGGAGGAAATAATAATGGCAAAAATGAAAAGTCATAGAGGCGCTTCAAAAAGATTTAAAAAGACCAAAACAGGAAAAATTAAAAGAATGAAGGCTTTCACAAGCCATATATTAACAAAGAAATCACCAAAAAGAAAAAGAAATTTACGTAAAGCTGGATTAGTATTTAAAGGTGAAGCAAGAAGACTAGCAGATAGATTGTCAAAATAGATATAGTACGAGGAGGTAGTTTAAAAAATGGCTAGAGTTAAAGGGGCAGTTAATGCCAAGAAAAAACATAAAAAAGTGCTTAAACTTGCAAAAGGTTTTAGAGGTGGAAGAAGTAAATTATTTAGACCTGCTAATGAAGCTGTAATTAAAGCATTAAGACATTCATATGTAGGTAGAAAATTAAGAAAAAGAGATTTCAGAAAACTATGGATTACTAGAATAAATGCTGGTGCAAGGGCTAATGGTCTATCATATTCAAGATTTATGAATGGACTAAGATTAGCAGGCATTGAAATGAATAGAAAAGTTTTAGCTGAAATGGCTATCCATGATAAAGAAGGATTCGCACAATTAGTTGATGTTGCAAAATCCAAATTAGAAGGATAATTTTAAAAACAAAATTATATAATAAATAAAAGAGTCCTTAGCTAAGGACTCTTAAATTATTTTAAGGAAAAATTTTTAAAAAACCAATTTATTTTTAAAATAGGTGAAATTATATGAATAAAAAAATCATTTCTAGTCAACAAAATAGACTAGTAAAGCATGCTAGATTACTACATAATAAAAAAAATAGAACATTACATAAACAATTTATTATTGAAGGGATTAGAGCTGTTGAAGAATATATAAAATATGATGCATCAATATCCTATACTTTATATTCTGAAGATATTGAAAATGTATCTGGAGGCTTAGAATTATTAAATAAACTTAAAGATAAATACGAAGCCCATAAAGTCTCAAAAGAAATATTTAAGAAAATATCAGATACAGAAAATCCACAGGGAATTTTATCCATTGTAGGCATAAAAGAATATGATTTAAATGAAATGAATTTTGAAGACAATCCTCTTTTTATTGTATTAGATAGAATTCAAGATCCTGGAAATATGGGAACTATAATACGCACAGCTGAAGCAGTAGGTGCAGAGGCCATAATACTTAACAAAGGTTGTACAGACCCATATAATCCCAAAACAGTAAGAGCTACAATGAGTGCCCTACTACATATTCCTATAATAGAAACTAATGATAATGATGACTGGATTTCTGTATTTAAAAGGCATGATATAAGGATAATAGGTAGTAGTTTGGATACTGATAAATCATATTTAGATATAGATTATAGAGGTGGAGTAGCTCTTATTATAGGAAATGAAGCCAATGGTATAGATGAAAAGTTATTTCCAATAATAGATACATTTATAAAAATACCAATCACAGGAAAAATCGAATCATTAAATGCATCTATTGCGGCAGCAATTTTAATGTATAAAGCATCAGAATACAAAATGAAAAATAATTTATAAAATCAGTTTAGACAATTAGAATAATTGATTCTTATTTCTTGTTAAGGTATATGAGCTATGCTATAATGTATTTAAAATAACTAATTTTAGAAGAGTTATATAACAAAAATTGTCAAAAGTTATAAAACTTATAATAAAAGATAAGTTTTATATTAAGGATGATATAATGTCTTGAAGTGGCATGATAAAATGTGTTATTAGGGTAGTAGCGCGAGGCAAATCTTCATCCCTTCATGGGACTGAAGATTTTTTACATTAAAGATAATATTTTTATTTGGAAGGAGTCTTATAATGGAAAAGAAGTTAAGAGAATTGCTAGAAAATGCAAAAACGGAAATTGATTTGGCAGACTCAATGGATATATTAGAAAGCACTAGAGTAAAGTATTTGGGTAAAAAAGGTGAATTAACACAAATTCTTAGAGGTATGGGAAGCTTATCTCCAGAAGAAAGACCTGTAGTAGGAAAAGTGGCCAATGAAGTTAGAGAGACTATCCAAGTACTTATTGAAAATGCAAAGGCTGCCATAAGAGACAGAGCCTTAGAAAGGCAATTAGAATCAGAGGTTATTGATATAACCATGCCAGGTAAAGAAATAGAGTTAGGTAATAAACATCCTTTAACTCAATCCTTTGACGAATTAAAAAATATTTTTATTGGTATGGGCTTTAAAATAGCAGAAGGTCCAGAAGTAGAGACTGTGTACTACAATTTTGATGCATTAAATGCACCAGCTAATCATCCATCTAGAGATATGAGCGATACATTTTATATTAATGATGATATAGTACTTAGAACGCAAACATCACCTGTACAAGTTAGAGCAATGGAAAAAATGAAACCACCTATTAGAATTATTTCTCCAGGAAGATGTTTTAGAAATGATACTCCAGATGCTACACATTCACCTATGTTTCACCAATTAGAGGGCTTGGTTATTGACAAAGGTATTACATTAGGAGATTTAAAAGGTACCTTAGAAGTATTTGTAAAGGCCTTTTTAGGTGAGAATACAAAGATTAAGTTTAGACCACATTATTTTCCATTCACTGAACCAAGTGCAGAAGTTGATGCCTCATGTTTTAAATGTGGAGGTGTTGGCTGTAATTTCTGTAAAGGTAGTGGCTGGATTGAATTATTAGGAGCTGGTATGGTACATCCAAATGTTTTAAGAAATGGTGGAATTGATCCAGAGGAATACGGTGGATTTGCCTTTGGAATGGGAATTGACCGTCTAACCATGCTAAAATATGGTATTGATGATATACGTCTATTCTTTGAAAATGATATGCGTTTTTTAAAACAATTTTAATTACCTTATAATTAATATAGAGGAGGAGTTAGGTATATGTTAGTACCTGTAAAATGGTTAAAAGAGTATGTTGATATAGATATAGATACAAAAGAATTAGCTGATAAAATGACAATGTCTGGATCAAATGTGGAAGCCATAGAAGAAGTGGGTAAAGATATTGAAGGTGTTGTTATTGGTAAAATTTTAGAAATTAATACCCATCCAAATGCAGATAAACTTGTTATTGTAAAAGTAGATATAGGTGAAAGACAATTACAAATTGTTACAGGAGCTGATAATATTAATGTAGGTGATTATGTTCCTGTTGCAGTGGATGGTGCTAAACTTCCAGGTAATGTTAAAATAAAAAAAGGTAAATTAAGGGGAGAAGTTTCAGAAGGTATGCTTTGTTCCCAAGATGAATTAAATATTTCTAAGTCAGTTATACCAGTGGAACAAAGAGATGGAATATGGATTTTAGAAAAACCTTATCCCTTGGGAAAAAATTTATTGGAAGTTATAGAATTAGAAGATGAAGTTATAGAGTTTGAAATCACATCTAATAGACCAGATTGTCTTAGCATGATAGGTATGGCTAGAGAAGTAGCTGCTACAATAAATTCTAAATTAAAATATCCTGAAATAGTAGTAAAGGAATCAGAGAAAAATAGTAGTGATGAAATAAAAGTTGTCATAGAAGATACAAAAGGATGTAAAAGATACATAGCTAGAGTTATTGAAGATGTAAAGATAGAACCATCTCCACAATGGATGCAAAGACGACTGGCAAATGCAGGAGTCAGACCTATTAACAATATAGTAGATATAACTAATTATGTAATGTTAGAGTACGGTCAACCATTACATGCATTCGATGCGGATTATATTGAAGGTAATACTATTGTAGTGAAAGCAGGAAAATCTGGAGAAGTATTTAAAACCTTAGATGGAGTTAATCGAAATATAAAAGATAATATGACTATGATATGTGATATTAACAAGCCTCTGGCCATTGGTGGTGTAATGGGAGGAGAAGAGTCTGAAGTTACATCTAAAACCAAAAAAATAGTTTTAGAATCTGCATACTTTGATCCAGAATCCATTAGATTAACTTCTAAACAATTAGGACTTAGAACGGAGGCATCCTCAAGATTTGAAAAAGGATTAGATGTAAATGCTACTAAAATAGCAGCAGACAGAGCATGTCAACTTATAGAAGAATTAGGTGCCGGAAAGGTTTTAAAAGATGCTGTAGATGTAAATCTACCCCAAAAGAAAGAAGAACATATAAATATAAGACCTGATCGTATTAATAAAATATTAGGACTAGAATTAACCTACGAAGAGATTGGAGATATATTAAATAAATTAGAAATAGAAGTAAAATATAATTCAGACAATACCATAGATGTGATTGTGCCAAGTCATCGTGTTGATTTAGAAAATGAAGCAGATTTTGCAGAAGAGGTGGCTAGAATTTACGGATATGACCGTATTCCATCAACCATGGCAACAACTGATATTGTAGCAGGAGCCAAAACCAATGCCCAAAATATAGAAGACATGACAAAAGACACATTAACTGCTATGGGATTAAATGAAATATTAACCTATTCCTTTGTAAGTCCTAAAGGTTTAGATAAAATAAGAATTTCTGAAAATAGTATAAAGAGAAATTATGTAAAACTTTTAAATCCATTAGGCGATGAAACAAGTGTCATGAGAACCACTTTAATACCTAATTTACTTGAGGTTATGACAAGGAATTTTAATAGAAAGGTAGAAAGTTTTAAAGCTTTTGAACTAGGTAGAATTTTTATTCCTAAAGTAGATAGTACTGATCAATTACCTCATGAATTATTAAATTTAGTAATTGGAATTTATGGGGATGGAGATTTCTTCACATTAAAGGGTATTATAGAAGGATTATTTAAGAAATTAGGAATAAAAGGTCATACCTATGAAGTAGAAAAACATCATCCTACATTTCATCCAGGTAGATGTGGAAATATTATTTATGAAGACCATATTATAGGAACATTAGGCGAAATACATCCTAAAGTTATGGAAAATTATGATATAACAACAAGAGCTTATTGTGCTGAATTAGATTTTGAGCTAATTCTTCAATTAACAAGATTAGATAGTACTTATGTACCATTACCTAAATATCCAGCCATTTCTAGAGACTTTGCCATTGTATTAAAAGATGATATTTTAGTAAAAGAAATAGAAGATATTATTGTGGCAAATGGTGGTGACTTATTAGAAGAATATAAATTATTTGATTATTATAAAGGTGATCAGATACCAGAGGGACATAAGAGTATTGCATATGCACTAACATATAGACATAGAGAACGTACCTTAAAAGATGAAGAAGTAAATGCAGTACATGAAAAAATAATAAATGGGATCCAAACTAAATTAGGAGCTAGTTTACGAGAATAATAATAATTCAAGACAAGCTATAACTACCATGGCTTGTCTTGAATCTTATATTATAATATAATAATGATAAGAAGGCATAAAAATTCTATAGATATTGTAAGGGGTTGTTTTACTATGAAAAATAAGGTTATAGTAAAAATTAATGGACAAGATTATCCTATTATAGGTGCTGAGTCTAAAGAATACCTATTAAAAGTGGGTAATTTTGTTGATGAAAAGATGCAATTAGTGGCAAAAAATAATACTAGATTAAGTACTTCAATGATTGCAGTATTAACATGTGTCAATATAGCTGATCAGTTTTTAAAATTACAAAGCTATGTTGAAACTATTGAAAAAGAACATGTAGACCCCCTAAACGAATTAGAAGAAATTAAAAAAGACTATGATACTTTATTAAAAGAATTAGAAGAAAAAAGTGAAAGTTTGTATTTTTTCCAAAACCAAGCTGAAGAATTACTTGTATATAAAGAAAAAATGGAAAAGGAAAATGAAGAACTTAAGAAAAAATTAGACGAAAGCCTATCAGATTTAGACAATGCAGAAAATATTATTAATGATTTACAAAATAAATTATTTCAAAACCAAATTAAACTTGTTCAAGCTCGTA
>JAAYNB010000246.1 GCA_012521085.1 Clostridiales bacterium
ATTACCTTTTTTGATTTAGTATTTAATATGTATAAATCCTCTGTATTTATAATGGGATATTCCTTAAGAAGTTTTTCATATTCCTCTCTATTTAAATCATTTTTATCTATTAGTTTATAATTATCCTCTACTAATTCCCTTGTTTCTTTATCTATAAAGAGTTTTATCCTATCCATATCCTCTCTTTTAATTACTACTGGTACAGTGTTTTGGATACCATTTTGTTCTATACCTATATTGACTATATTGGACATATATTCAGGTAATGCCAATTCCGTAACTGCTTGTATAAAAAGTAATATTATTATAAATATAATTCCTATGGTATATGGTTTGTATTCCCTAGCTAGTCTAAACATTTCTATTCTCTCCTATTCCCACTTAATCTATAGCAACAATAGAAAAAGCCAAATATAATCAATTTATTTGGCTATATATGACTTTATTCTTTTGAATCTCTAATGATTTATATCATATTTATGATAACTATATTTTAGATAAATCATATTTTTTATCCTGTGTATCTACACTCTTAAATCCTGATGTTATAGCATTTGTAGGACAAACTTTTTTACAATCCCCACATCTAATACATTCTAAATGATTTGGAGTTTTAAAAGGTTCTATATTCATTTTACATACTTTGGTACATTTATGACATTCTATACATTTAGAATAATTTACCCTATATTGATACATGGATATACCATTAAATACTGAATATATGGCACCTAATGGACAGATATATTTACAAAATGGACGATATATTATTATGGATAAAATAATGGTTATTATCAATATACTCATCTTCCATGCATATAAAAATCCAATGGCATCTTTAAAGGCGTCATTTGAAAGTACCAGTGGCACTCCACCTTCTAGCGTTCCTGCTGGACAGATGTATTTACAAAAAGTAGGGTCCCCTTGACCTATAATATCCACCACAAATAAAGGTAAAATAATTACAAATATTAATAGTATAATATATTTTAAATATCTCAAGTAATTATGGAATTTCACATTCCTTATCTTTTTTACAAAGGGAATTTTGTGTAATAGATCCTGTACCAAACCAAAGGGACATAACCATCCACATACAAATCTACCTAAAACACTGCCCACTACCATTAGAAATCCTGTTATGTAAAAAGTAAATTTATATTGTCTATCTCCAATGACAGCTTGTAAAGAGCCAATGGGACATGAACCTAAGGCTCCAGGGCAGGAATAACAATTTAATCCTGGAACACATAATTGTTTTAGTTTTCCCCTATAAATAGTTCCATTGACAAATCCCTCAATATATCCATTTGTAAATATACTTACTATAGATTGTATTAATAATCTCATATTATCCCTTATTTTAACCAATTCCTATACACTCCAAGCATATATTAATGGCCTTTTGAAATACTGTCTGCACCTCACCTCTATATAATCCATATATCATAAAACCTATTCCTAGAATAAGGATAAATTTGTTTAAATATCTCTTTATACCATTCATATTATATCTCCGCCATAACTTCATCTATAATATCTATCCACTTAGCTTTGGTATTAGCTCCAACTACTGTTTTTAAAATCTCTCCTTCATTATTTACAAATACAGTAGTTGGAATTACAGATACCTTATATAAATAGGATTTAATAAATTCATCACCTGGTATAATATGAGTATAATCTGCTCCTGTCAATTCTATAATTTCATTTGCCAATTCCAATGTATCTTCATTTATATTACCTGCCATATCAGCCACATCAGTTACTACACCAATTATGGCAAATTTTTTACCTTCATTATCATATTCACGATTTATTTCACCTAAATCTGGCATTTCTTCTATACATGGAGGACAGAATGTGGCCCATATATTTATCATAGTTAAATCATTTTCTTTTATAATATCATTATTTACTTCTATATCATCTAATGTTATACCATCTATGGTGCCAATATTATCCCTACTAATGGTCTCTACAACCTCTTCATCATCGTTCTCTACATCTATATTAACATTCTCATCTGGAGCTTTCCCACCTATACATCCTGATAGTATAAGACTTGTAATAACTAATATAAGTAATAAAAACATCATCTTGTTCTTCATATTTATCACTCCTAATATTTAATATTAAATTCATTATATCATAATAAATACCAATGGAATACAATATTAAAACAGCTTCCTTTTAAAAAAAAGAAAGCTGTTTTAATATTAATACTTAAATTATAGTGCAAAATATAGTATAACTATAATTCCTAATATAATTCTATAATAGCCAAAGGCCTTAAAATCATTTCTTTTA
>JAAYNB010000247.1 GCA_012521085.1 Clostridiales bacterium
GTGATTCTTATAGAATAAAAGAGACTAGGGAGTGGTTGGAAGAAACCAATTAATTTTTTAACATAAGTGGCCTAGTTTTCGATTATAATATGGCCTAAATTTCAATTGACAAATACTTTGCCTGTAGATTTAAAAAAGATATGGTTTGGAAAGTTACTTCTAATTATTATTTATCTGTTTCTATCAAGTATAGTATTATTAATTGGTATAAATATGGCAGGATATATATTAAACATTCCTTTAAAAATTTCATTTATTAAGGGTTTTATAGCTATAGTTATTATGGTGATGGCATCTTCTTGGCAAGTTCCATTTTGTCTATTTCTATGTAAAAAGTTTAATCTTTTAGGGGGAATCTTAATTAACTTTGGATTTGGATTAATATTTAATATTATGATGGCAGATTCTAGTATATGGTGGATTTCACCCTATAGTTTTACTTCGCGTTTAATGGCTGCTTTTCTAGAAATTCATCCAAATGGAAAAGGTTTTACAGGTGAAGATATTGAATATGCAAATACTAAATTTTACATGAAGGAAAAAAGCAGAAGTTCAAAAGATCATTATGGAATGGGATTATATATTGCCGACGTGATAGTAAAGCTCCATAATGGTAAGTTAATTTTAGAAAACCGTTGTGATAATAAGAAAGGGGCAAAGGTAATTATTGAAATTCCATTAAACTATAGTATAGAATCAAGTATGCTGATAAAAAGCGAAATATACTGCTAAAATTCCTTATAAATTCCCTATCCTTAATCGGCTGTGGTGGTGGAGACAAGAAACCAGCTGCAACAGATGAAAACACCCCCGTAAGTGATACGACACCTAAAGATACGATTGAGCACGGGGATGGTAGCAAGGTGGTTTTTTATGTTATTTGTTAATATTCAAAGCACTGTTGTTGTTATGATGGAGACCATGTAGGAAATTATCGTTAATTAGGATCCTTTGGGGTAATTTGTATTTATATGTAGCATTTAGAAAGTGGAAATATACAGAAATAAGTTGAAATAGAACTCAAAAGAGATTATGATATACGTGGCGTAGAGGATTAAAAGTACAAGTTTTTTGAAAAAGTAACTTTTTTTTAAGTATTTCTTAATATATTCTTATAATTTTTATTGCATAATGAGTATATCATTAGATAGACATAGAAGGGGGAAAATTATAATGAAAAAATTTCATTTATATATAGTCGTTACAAGAACCAATACAGTGTTGTCCAGATTAATTCAATTGGTGAAAAACGATGAATATACCCATGCCGCCATTGCATTAGACATGGGTTTAGATTCAATGTATAGTTTTGGAAGAAGGCATACCTATAATCCCTTTGTGGGGAGGTTTAAACGGAAAACCTTTGGTAAGGGAGCATATAAATTTTGCAAGATTGTACCGGGTGTTATCATGGAAGTAGAAGTTTCAGAAGATCAATATGAAAGGGTGATAGCTTTATTAGAACATTTCATATCCAATAAGGGTTTTTATAAATATAATTATAAAGGATTATTATATGGTTTGTTCAATAAGGAAGCATACTGTGATGATCGTTTCTTATGTTCAGAGTTTGTATATTATCTTTTAAATGAAAGTGGTATTGTAGATTTTAGAATATCAAGAAATCTTGTTAGACCTCAAAATTTATTGCATTTAAAAAGCAAAATAATATATGAAGGAGATCTTAAAGATGTAAAATTTACAAATAACTATTGGAATACAAAGAAAATATCCCTTTCGGAATCCAGTTGATTTCAGATAAGTTAGCTTGACGGCATAATAAAGTTTGTAAGTTTTCAAATTCAACACTTTATTATATAATAAGATGAAGTCAATAAAAAGTTTGCCATTGTTGGTATAAGTACTGATGTAACAGATATGGAGGGTAATATAGACGAAAAATTATTGGAGCTGGCAAAAGAAATTGTTGAATTAACAGGAGCAGATTATACCAATATATTACCAGGGAAAGATTTAATCAGCGGTTATCTTTACAAGGTTTCCGTAGTTCCTACCACTATATTTGTTAACAGTGAAGGAGATATATTGAAAACTGTAGTAGGTGCTAAAACCAAAGATGATTGGATAGACATCATTGAAAAAGTTATGGTGGAGGCGAAGAATGAATAAAATAAGGGAACATATAAATAAAGTTATTTTTATTTTAGGCATAGGATTTATGAGCTACGGATTATATAGGGGAGAAATTGATATAGTATTTCAAAAGGCAATAAAAATATGCTTAGAGTGTATCGGCATTGGATAAATTAA
The DNA here is from genome assembly GCA_012521085.1 of Clostridiales bacterium. Lineage (GTDB taxonomy): Bacteria > Bacillota > Clostridia > Peptostreptococcales > Natronincolaceae > JAAYNB01. Next base: position 2,272 of record JAAYNB010000247.1, read on the forward strand.
GGGAACACATAAGGCTAATGGTCCAAACTATAGTAACAATAGTTACAAATGGATATGTAAAGGGCTTTGCTACAGGGAAAATCTATACAGGAGATTTAAAAAAAGTATGTGTTCCAGGATTAAATTGCTATTCTTGTCCCAGTGCATTAGGATCATGTCCAATAGGTTCTTATCAAGCTGTTATTGGAGATAGACAGTTTAAGTTTACTTTCTATATAACAGGTTTTCTGATGGTGGTTGGCAGTACATTAGGAAGGTTGGTATGTGGATGGCTTTGTCCCTTTGGATTAACACAAGACTTGCTATATAAAGTTCCTTTTATCAAAAAGATAAAAAGAATAAGGAGGGACAAATATTTAAGATATTTCAAATACATTATTTTATTGGTATTTGTATTGATTCTGCCTTTATTTGTAGTGGATATTATAGGTCAGGGAAGCCCTGTCTTTTGTAAATGGATTTGTCCAGTAGGAACATTGGAGGGTGGAATACCACTGGTACTCCTTAATGATACCTTTGTAGAGGCTATTGGCTTTTTATACATATGGAAAATTACAATATTAGTGCTAACTATTGTTTTTTCAATATTAATTTATCGTCCTTTTTGCAAATATATCTGTCCTTTAGGTGCAATTTACTCAATATTTAATGGAATATCTCTTTATAAATATAAAATTGATAATTCCAAATGTATTAAGTGTGGGGTTTGTTCCAAGGCATGTAAAATGAATATAGAACCCTTCAAAACTCCTAACCATATAGAGTGTATTAGATGTGGTGATTGCAAAAGAGTCTGCCCAACAGCTGCTATTTCCTCAGGAATTACTATGGTAAACAAGGAGAAGAAAGAGCATAATTCATCAGAAATATAATTATTAAAAAAGCCTAAGAGAATTCTTCTCTTAGGCTTTTTGTGGAAGTATAGTCAAGAACATAAGATAATGGATTCTATGGTAAACTTTATAATAACCATTCTGTGGTTGGAAATAAATTGGCTAATTTTTTTAAAAAAAGGGATAAAAAAAGGAATAAAAAAGGAAAAAAGCATAAAAATAATTGCCTAAAGAATCAATTTTATGGTATCATACTAATGATATTCTTTATCCTAATATAAAGATATAATTATTTTTGAAATAGGAGATAAACATATGCAGAAATTATACGATGATATTATTAATAAAAAAGAAAAGATAGCGATAGTTGGTTTAGGATATGTAGGTTTACCACAAGCCATAGCCTTTGGGAAAATAGTTAAAACCATAGGATATGATATTAATAAAGAAAAGATAAAAAAATATATAGAAGGTAAAAATTTTGACAATACAATTGAAACAGAAATAAAAAATTCAAATGTAGAATTTACTTGGGATGAAGAAAAACTAAAAGAAGCCAAATTTATTATTGTTGCTGTCCCAACTCCAATTAATAATGATAAAACACCGGATTTAAATCCAGTTAAAAAAGCATCAATAACTATTGGTAGAAATCTTAAAAAAGGTGCAATAGTGGTATATGAATCCACAGTTTATCCCGGGGTAACGGAAGATATCTGCATACCTATTCTTGAAGAAGAATCTGGACTTATAGCCGGTAGGGACTTTAAGGTAGGTTATTCTCCGGAACGAATTAATCCAGGGGATCAAACCAACAGATTGGAGAATATAGTTAAAATAGTATCTGCGATAGATGATGAAACAAGAGATCTCATATCTTCTGTATATGAATTAATTATTGAAGCTGGAACCCATAAAGTAAGTAGTATTAAAGTGGCAGAAGCAGCGAAACTAGTGGAAAATGCACAAAGAGATATTAATATTGCCTTTATGAATGAACTAGCTATGGTTTTTGAAAAAATGAATATTCATACTAAAGAAGTTGTAGATGCAATGAACACGAAATGGAATGCCCTTGGTTTTACTCCAGGTCTTGTTGGTGGTCATTGCATAAGTGTTGATCCATATTATTTTATTTACGAAGCAGAAAAGCTAGGATATCATTCACAAATTATTTTAGCCGGTAGAAAGATAAATGACAATATGGCGAATTTTATAACAGATATCACTCTTAAAAAGATGATCAAAGGCAACAAACAAATCAATAAATCAAAAATCTATATTATGGGAATTACCTTTAAAGAGGATTGTTCCGATGTAAGAAATTCTAAAGTAATAGACATAATCCATAGGTTCAAGGAATATGGACTAGATGTTACTGTAGTTGATCCAGTAGCGGATATTGATGAAATAAAAACCCTAGATGGGATTAACTTAGTTGATTTAGCTGATGTAAAGAATGCAGATGTTATTATATTTGCCGTAGGTCATAGGGAGTTTAAAGAATTAGGTATAGATGAGATAAGTGGTATGTATGCTGATATTGCCAATAATGAAAAAATACTAATAGACATTAAAAGTATGTTTTCAAAAGATGAGATGGAGAAGTTAGGATTTTCCTATTGGAGTTTATAAAGAATAAAAGGGTGGGGGAAAATGGTAAATACTAATAAAAATAAAATTATTATATCCATTATCATATTAATTTTAATAGGTTTAGTTATAGGTTTTTTTATACCTTTCATAGGTTGGGACGGAGATGTAATTTCTCTCAATGAGAACAATCAATATGATGCTACTAAAGAAATTAAGTTGGCTTTAAATAATTTATTTAAAGAAGACACCGTGGCAGAAATTATAACAAAGGTGGATACTACAGAAAAAGCTATAGCATTAACCTTTCAAGGTCTATCAGATTCAGAGACCAATAAACAGGTCTTAGATTTAATTACTAAATATAATAGAAAGGTAGACTTTTTTATCCCAGGAATATTAGCCACTGAAGATTCCAATTTTGTTAAAGAATTATATGCTAGAGGCCATAGAATTGGTAGCAATACATTATTACAATCAAAGAATATGCAAGAGTATTCTCAGGAAGAATTGATTGATGATTTTGTACGAGCAAATACTATTTTTCAGACAATAATTAAGAAAATCCCCACCACCTTAATGTGCAATAGCACCATATATACAGATAATTTATTAAAGGCAGCCTATGCCTCTGGAAATAAAAAAGTAGTAAAAACTACAAAATTTTTAAATTATCAAAGTTTTAAAGACTATGACCAAGTCTTAAATTATGTAATGAACTTAGACAAAGGATCAATTATTACAATTAGGATGGATGGGGTGCTAGAAGCAGACGAATATGATAAACCACCAGAACCAGCTAAACCAGCCATTGATAAACAACCTGGAGTTACTCAAAATGATAAAACAATAGATGAGTCAACACCTGAAGAAAAACTAATTAACATGGTGAATTGGTTATTGAAGGCTCTAGAGGAAACTAATTATAGCAATGTTTTTGTAGAGGAATTAGAATCCTATAGAAATCTTGATTCTTCTATAAAATATGCTGGTTTGAAAAGTAAGGATAATAAAGAGGCGACTAAGGTATATCCTAGATACAAAACCAATAAAGTATTAATATTAACACCCCCAAAACCAGTAAGTAATATATTAGTAGAGGGATATTCTAGGGAAGAAGAATTAGAGGAATTAAGAAAAAATAATAATGGAAAAAAGGCAATGGAACACAGAACCATATATACAACCGAAAAAGCCCTATCCTATACATTTTATGGTATTGAAAATGTA